>DGSC01000064.1:37944-38352 GCA_002391275.1 Prevotellaceae bacterium UBA4372
CTACCGATTCCGCCATCTGGGCATAGCGCTTGCGCTGATTTGCGGGTGCAAAGATAACAAAAAATTAGAGACTTGAGATTAAAGAATTGAATTTTTTTTCATTTCCTGCTGTTTTTTTCTTCAAAACAACAAAAAAAACTGAATATGGTATGTGATACATTAAGAAATCGTCCTTGTTTCTATGATTACTGTCCGCTAATCACATGTGTGGCTTTTCCAGGTCTTTGCAATACATCATTTAGAATTGTCGACAATAACTGTGAGGACTCAGCTTGCCTTCTGCAATCGGTTGGCCGAGGAACTGGAACCGTCGACTATACCTGACAAGCCCTCTTTTCCCTCTTTATAGCCGGCCGCTTATAAGGAAAACTGGGCACACGCCTAACTGATTTGATTATTCCATGACCT
>DGSC01000036.1:0-16598 GCA_002391275.1 Prevotellaceae bacterium UBA4372
GAGAGCCAGTCGCGGAAGCGGTCGGGATGAGCCTTATAGATGCTGGTGCAGGCGGCATAGATCTGGAAGCAATCGTTGATCTCGGAATCTGGTGTATGGGGATCAAAGACGATGCGCACGGCCAGGATGTCATATATTTCCTCAAACTTGACATGCTTGTTCTGCATCTTCGACCAGATGCTGTAGGGGCGTTTGATACGTGCCTTGATGTCGTAATGAAGTCCCAGCTTGTCGAGCTTCTCTCGAATGGGCAAGATAAACGTGCGAAAAGCCTCATCGAGGTGCGGACGGATTTGGTCAAGTTGCCTGCAAATCTGTTCGTAGGCTTCCGGATGTTCGTAACGGAAGCTGAAATCTTCGAGTTCCTCTTTGATGAGGTTCAAGCCGAGCCGATGAGCCAACGGCGCATAGATATATAAGGTCTCGCCGGCAATCTTATATTGTTTGTGGGGAGGTTGCGAGCCAAGGGTGCGCATGTTGTGCAGACGATCGGATATCTTGATGAGGATGACTCGGATGTCATCGCTCATTGTCAGCAACAGTTTCTTGAACGACTCGGCCTGAGCCGAAGCCTTGTCACCGAAGATACCTCCTGAGATTTTCGTCAGTCCGTCCACAATCTGTGCTATCTTTTCCCCAAAGATATTCGTCAGGTCCTCCACGGTGTAGTCGGTATCCTCGACCACATCATGTAAAAGTGCCGCACAAATACTGGTGGAGCCCAAGCCTATCTCGCCACACACTATTTGTGCCACCGCCAAAGGGTGCATAATATATGGTTCGCCCGAAAGTCTTCGCACGCCTTTATGCGCCTGCTTGGCAAAGTTGAACGCGCGAGAGATAAGATCTACCTTCTTGCGGTGTGGAGATGCTAAATATGTTTCGATGAGGTGGTTGTAAGCTTTGCTTATCATTTCCTCATCCTGTTGTGCTTGGCGGATAGCATCGTCGTCCATAATTACTCTATAATATAATAGTATTTGTTATTTTACACGAATCTTCTGACCTGGTTTGATGTTGCTGCCTCGAATGCCGTTGAGCCTACGCAATTTTGCCACCGTAGTACCATTACGACGTGCAATAGCACCAAGCGTGTCGCCACGGCGAACGACAGCTGAACGCCCACCGCGTCCTGCCTTGCGGCCTCGACCACGGCCGCGTTTTGAACTTATTTTGGTGGAAGCTGGTGCTATGGTTGACTGCGCCACTTCTATCTCTTTGCGGTTCGTCATCAATTCCGTTGCCCGATAAGCATAGATAGAGTCGCCTGCTTCAATGAATGCTGTCATTGAAGCATTGGGCAATCTGAGCGCGCAAGCATGGCTGTCGCCAGGGATAAGCGAGGTCCTATATTGGGGATTAAGCGCCCGCAGAGCCTCGGCCGAGATGTTACACAAAGCTATAACCTGGTCGGCATGCAGGTTGCGGTTAACCATCACCGTGTCCGTTGCAGCAGGCAGCTGTGCAGAAGCCGGACAGATGTTATGGTCGCAATAGTAAGTCATGATGTAGTTTGCGGCAATAAAAGCGGGCACATAGCCACGTGTCTCCTTAGGAAGATAAGGATAAATTTGCCAATAGTCCTTCGACCCTCCGGCTCGGCTTATAGCCTTACGCACATTGCCAGGTCCGCAATTGTAAGAAGCAATAGCGAGTGTCCAGTCGCCGAAGATGTCGTAAAGGTCCTTGAGATAGTGGGCTGCGGCATAGCTCGACTTGATAGGATCGCGTCGCTCATCGATGAGGCTGGTCACCTCAAGCCCGTATTGCTTGCCGGTAGTAATCATGAACTGCCAGAGTCCTACTGCACCGGCATGACTGACGGCTTGAGGGTTCAAGGCGCTTTCAATCACGGGCAGATATTTCAGCTCAAGAGGCAGTTGATAGGCTTCGAGAGCTTCCTCGAAGATTGGCATGTAGAAGTTGGAAGCACCGAGAATGATGCTCACCGAACGACGCAGACGTCCTGTGTATTGATCGATGAAATGGCGAACGACATCGTTGTAGGGCATCTCTATGACGTTAGGCAGACGTTGGAGGCGATGGATATAGGTTTCGCGATCGAACTCCGGGTTCACGCCCGTATCAATGCAATCACCCTCGGGTATGAGATAGTTCTTGTTGTTCCATTCATTCAGGAGGCTGTCCATTTCTTCTTCCATTCCTGCAGGCAAATCGATGTCGTCGGTTACTTCATCCTCTTCTTCCTCCTCCTCGTCGTCGTCATCGATGTCAAGAGCCTCCTCTGTTTCGTCGTCCACCTCAACCTGGGCAAAGGTATAGACAGGCGAACAAGCAAGCATACACGTGGTAAATAGTATTGAAAATTCTTTCTTCATTGGTTCAATTCGTTAAGCGGCCTCACGGCCTGTGATTAGAAATTAACGGCGAGCGAGACCCCAACGTTTTGGCCTCCTCCTCGCAAGAATCCCTTCCCGCCGTGCTGAGCCCGCGGGTCGGTGTTGATGATTGCAGGCTGCATGTGAAACGACAAGTCCTCCGAAATATCGAAGCTTGAGAGTTCTGCATCGACGTATGCATCAATGACGGAAAGTGCATACACAGCCACGAAAGCCAAGATGCTCATGTCGCGATACCTGCGATAATAGTTTTTTCTGTTCTTGAAGATTTCCTTAAACTGTTCTTCGCGTCCACTCATATTGAAGTTGATGGGCAGCATCTTCTCGTAGGACTTGGTGTCGGGATCATCGTCCATGATATCAAGGTAGGCCTGCGAGTAGTCGCTCAGCATCTGATTGTTCCACGACAGGGCGTAGGTGCAGCCAAGGAAGCCTCCATAAATGATTGGCAGTTTCCAGTACTTATGGTTGTAGATTTGTCCGCCACCAGGCAGGATGAGACTTAACCAAAGCGCTCGTGAGGGATCGGGTCGGAAAGGTGGAGCCACAATCTCCGCCACTCGTGTGGCAAGGCTGTCTACGTTCACCGCCTTGACGGGCTCCTCACTCAGGCTTACCTCACGCCCCAGCAATACGCTGTCAGGTGTCAGTGCGAACTCGTCGGCAACCTCCAGCGTGTCGGCAACATAGCCCTCCTCCTCTCCGGCTTGTGCCGCCAGGCACTGCAGGAAAGGAATGGCTGCAACCATCAAGCTGACGAAGAAACGCAGAGAGGAGGTCATGTTCAATGCTTCAGTTTGTCCAACAATGCCACAATGCGCTCCAAATCTTCCTCGCTGGAGAAGGGTATGGTAATCTTTCCCTTTCCTTTGTCGTTGCAGGCGAATTGCACTTTCGTCTGAAAACATTTCGACAGGTTGTCGCGCAACAGTTCATAGTCGCGACTGAGGTGTGCCTTCGCCGGACGTATTGTCTGACCTGCGGCACTGACCGTTTCGCCTTCGCTGAGCCGTTTCACCAGCTCTTCCACCTTACGCACACTCAGGTGCTCACGTTGTATCTGGGCAAACACCTTCAACTGCAACGAGGGATTATCCAAGGTCAACAGCGCACGGGCATGGCCCATGTCGAGTTGTCGGTTTTGCAAGGCTACTTGTATCGTAGCAGGTAATTTCAGCAGACGCAGGTAGTTGGTGATGGTGGCACGTTTCTTTCCCACGCGTTCCGAGAGGCGGTCCTGTGTGAGGCCATACTGTTCGAGCAGATGTTGGTAGGCCAGTGCTATCTCAAGGGCGTTCAAGTCCTGCCGTTGGATATTCTCAATGAGAGCCATCTCCATGACGTTTTCGTCATCAGCCGTGCGGATGTAGGCAGGGATGGTAGCGAGCCCGGCCATCTGCGATGCACGCCAACGACGCTCGCCGGCAATGATTTCGTAGGTCCCCTCCTGCAACTTGCGCAGGGTTATCGGCTGAATGATGCCTATCTCACGGATGCTGTCGGCCAACTCGCTCAAGGCCTCGGCATCGAACTCGCGGCGGGGTTGGTTGGGATTGGGGTGGATGAGCGAGATGTCGGTCTCGCTTATCGACGAAGAGCCTTCGGTCTGCGGTTCCGACGTCTCTATCAGAGCGTCAAGTCCGCGGCCAAGTGCCGGATATTTCTTGTGTGCAGCCATTTAAGTTTATTCTAAATTCTTTATCTTGGTTCCTTTATTCATGATCCTATTTCGCCGGAATTGATGTCTTTCATCTCCATCGTGCCGGGCGGCATCGTATGAAAGAACAGGCGGACAGACTCTATGAATTGGTCTGATTGTTTTTTTCGATAATTTCCTGCGCCAACGACAAGTGGTTGCGAGCACCAACGCTGTCGGCATCATACAATATGGCGGGTATGCCGTGCGAAGGAGCCTCTGAGAGCTTCACGTTGCGACTGATGACCGTTTTGAACACGAGCTCCTGGAAATGACGACGTACTTCGTCCTTAATCTGATTGGCTAGGCGCAAACGCGAATCAAACATAGTGAGCAGGAAACCCTCAATCTCGAGTTGCGGGTTGAGCTTCTGCTTGATAATCTTGATGGTGTTCAACAGCTTGGAAATGCCTTCCAGCGCAAAGTATTCACACTGGACAGGTATAATCACCGAGTTGGCAGCCGTGAGTGCATTCACAGTGATGAGCCCCAACGAGGGCGAGCAATCAATGAGGATAAAATCATAGTCGGACAGGAGAGGCTTGAGCAGACGAGCCATGACGCGTTCGCGCTCGGGCATGTTGAGCATCTCTATTTCGGCACCTACCAAGTCAATATGGCTGGGCACGACATCAAGCCCCGGGACATCAGTCTCGTAGATAGCCTCACGGATGTCGGCACCGCCGATAAGACAATCATAGATACTCGTCTCCACAGCTTTCACGTCGACGCCAAGTCCGCTCGAGGCATTGGCCTGAGGATCGGCATCGATAAGCAACACTCGTTTCTCGAGCGTAGCCAGCGAAGCAGCCAAGTTCATGGAAGTCGTAGTCTTGCCTACGCCTCCTTTCTGATTAGCTAATGCTATTATTTTACTCATGTGCGTATGTATGCGTATGTAAATTGGGCTGCAAATGTAAGCATTTTAGCGCAAACAACGGCGCCTTTTAAGGCTTTTTATGCTTTATTTGCCCCTTTTCTTGTTTGGCCAAATGTCATTTTGTAACTTTGCGCCATCTAAACAAGCAACTACCACGACTCATGGAAGAAGACATCAGATGGATGCAGGCTGCCCTGGCCGAAGCACGATTGGCCGCCCTCGACGGTGAGATTCCTGTCGGAGCTGTCATCGTGGCCGGCGGACGCATCATAGCACGCACACACAATCTCACCGAACGCCTGTGCGACGTGACGGCTCACGCCGAGATGCAGGCTATCACGGCCGCTTCAATGGCGCTCGGCGGCAAATACCTCAACAACGCTACCCTCTACGTAACACTCGAACCTTGCGTAATGTGTGCCGGAGCCATAGCCTGGAGTCAGATGGGACGGCTCGTTTATGGTGCCTCCGATCCTAAGCGAGGTTTTACGAGATACGCCAGCGACATTCTGCACCCACGCACACAAGTGACGACCGGAGTCCTGGCCGAGGAGGCAGCACAACTGATGCAGCAATTCTTCCAAGCCAAGAGATAACAGCCGCCATGGCCAATCGGCCCACAACAGGCACCGTGGGGGCTACCTAAAAACCAGCTTTTAGGTATATAGAAAGGCTTTCGTCTGTCTGCGCCATCTTACAGCTGCAGAACAAATTTTCCTATCCGTTAAACAGGTCCATAATCAACAATTCGGATGAAGTTAACGGCAATAAATCTTATGAATATCAGCGCCAGCGCATCCGAGCATTAGGCTATTAGCCGCCCGTAAGCTTAACTTCCTTGTTCACGCCTTTTTGCGTTCAACAAGTTTCTCCCTATTCTTACGGGCTAAATCTTTCGTTGAACCGGAGCGCCGAAACGGAGTTTTGCAATTTTTCTCCCTATGCTTACGGGCTGCATCTTTCGTTGAACTGGAGCGCTGCAACGGAGTTTTGCAATTTTTCTCCTATGCCTACGGGCTAAATCTTCCGTCGAACCCGAGCGCTGTAACGGAGTTTTGCACCTTCCTTCCTACACATTCGGGCGTCTTCCCACTAAAAGGCATGGAATCATCGCCCGATGTCGAGGTCATGAAGCCAGGTTCCTTAAGCGTTTTAGGTTGGTAAAAGACCGCGACTCATACAGGTGTGTAGATTATTCCATGGCCTTGGAATAATCATTCCATGACCACCGAATGATTATTCCAAGGCCATGGAATAATCAAAACTATCAGGCGCATGTCCCGTTTTCCTTATATGCAAACGGTAAAAAAGATGTATGAAATGGGCTTGTCAGGTATAGTTTACTGTCCCTGTTCGTAGGTCAATTGACCGACAAAGGCAAGCGGTGAGCCTGCAAGGTGTCGTCGACAAGCTTAAACACTGTGTTGCAAAGACTTGGAACGGTCATACGCGTGCTTCGCGGAGAGCAACAACAAACCAACTTATGCATAGGCCCCTCTTGACCGGCACCCAAACGGAGCAGGGCTGCCAGCCCTCGACCACACGACGGCCACCTACACAAAAAAAAGAAGGCCTCCACGTCGTCCGACGTCAGAGGCCTGAAATTTCTTGCAAACGATTATTGTATCGAAAAAAAATCTGTTACTGGATAGCAGCGTCCAGTTCAGCTCCAGCCTTGAACTTAGCTTGTTTCTTAGCAGCAATCTTAATAGCAGTCTTTGTGAGAGGATTGATACCGTTACGCTCCTTACGAGCTGCAACAGCGAATGTACCAAAGCCAACGAGAGCTACCTTGTCACCAGCCTTCAGGGCGTTAGTGATAGCTACGAGGGTTGCATCAAGAGCCTTCTTGGCATCAACCTTAGTCAGGCCAGCCTTCTCGGCAATAGCGTTTGTAAGTTCTGTCTTGTTCATAATTAGTTGTTATTAAATAGTTAAAGAAAAGTGTTTTCGTTTATTTTCAAAGCTGCCTTTTTAGGCCTATTCTTGTGGCAAATATATATAAAGTTGTGATTCGCGCCAAGTTTTTACGCAAAAAAGACTATAAATATCTTAATTTTATCTGATTTTAGCCCAAAAACCAATCAAAAATACCTACTTTTGCGACCTAACAACGCAAAAAGCGTAAATTAACCAACGAATATGTTCAACACACCACCAGTAACCAAGAATATAATTATCATCAATTTGCTGATGTTTTTCGGCACCTTGGTAGCCATGCGCTACGGCATCAGCTTGGACGACATTCTCGGCCTGCATTTCTTCATGGCTTCCGACTTCCGTCTCTACCAACTTTTCACCTACATGTTCATGCACGGAGGTTGGGAACATATATTCTTCAACATGTTTGCCGTATGGATGTTTGGCCGCGTGATGGAACAGGTGATGGGCTCGCGCAAGTTCCTTTTCTACTATATTGTCTGCGGCCTCGGAGCCGGCCTCATGCAAGAAGCAGCGCAGTGGATAGAATTCATGGTCCAGGGTCTCAATGCCTTCGACTCTGTGAATGTCAGCGGACAAGTCATGCCCATGAGCGCCTATCTCAACAACTGGACTACCGTGGGTGCCTCAGGAGCTGTCTACGGCATCCTGCTCAGTTTTGGCATGACGTTCCCCGAAGAGCGCATGTTCATCATCCCGATCCCCTTCCCTATCAAAGCCAAATGGTTTGTCATGGGCTATGCCGTCATTGAACTTTTAAGTGCCCTCGGCCACAGAGGCGACGGCGTGGCACACGTGGCACACCTCGGAGGCATGCTCTTTGGCCTGCTGCTCATCCTCTATTGGCGACGTCGCGGAGGAGGCAACGGCGGCCGATTCTTCGGAGGAGGCCTTGGCAACATCGGAGGAGGCTTCAACTCGGGCTATGGCGGAGGCTATTACAACCGCTACGAAGATGTCACAAATGTCGGAAGCGACCAGCCACGTTCCTTCTCAAGCCGGATTAAAGATACCGTGGAGGCATGGCGCAAACGTTGGAACAAGAAGAAAACTCCGCACATGAACGTCTCCTCTACAGCCAGCAAGCACAGCAGCGACATCGAATGGCGCCGACAGGAAAAGCAACGCCAAGAGGAAGTGGACCGCATACTGGCCAAGGTAAAACAAGGCGGCTACCAGAGCCTTACAGACGAGGAGAAGCGCAAGCTTTTTGAAGCCAGCGACAGATGAAGTGGATTAAGTCCTTATTAGTATATGTCTTTGAAGGGGCTAACATTGCCACCATCCTACTCATGTGGATGGCGGCTGCCTCGTCATATCCGAGCCCCGCACGCTTTCCGCTGTTCAGTCTTATGGGGCTCACCTTCCCCATATTCTTGCTTATCAACGTAGCGTTCATCATCTTTTGGATTATCTTCAAGATCAAACGGACGTGGATTCCTATTGCAGGAATCGCCGCTTGCTTCAGCTTTGTGCGCGACTACATTCCCTTCAACATCGACAGCACACCCTCTGACTCCTCTCTCTCTGTCGTCTCTTACAATACCCACGGATTAGGAGGTGCGGAGGCTGTTGACTCGGCCGGCAACAACCTCATGATAAGGTATATTATCAACTTACAGGCCGACATCATCTGCCTTCAGGAAACCTTCGCACAAAAGACCTGCGATATCTTACAAGACAGCATGGAAGCCCAAGGCTACTATACCATAAGACACAAGTCGCAGACACTCTTCTCACGCCTGCCCATTGTCGGAAGCGAAACGATATCTTATCCCACACGCAATAACGGCGGATTCTGGGCCAAACTGCTTTGGGGAACAGACACCATCCTGCTTATCAACAACCACTTTGAAAGCAACAGGCTTACACCAGAGCAGCGGCAAAAATACATCGACGCCATCGACATGGCCACCAACGACCCCAGCACCGACGGCATAAGCGACTCGATACGCAACGAGATGCGCCCAATCCTGAGGATGCTGTCAGACGCAGCCCCAAGGCGAGCGTTTCAGGCCGAAACCATCGACAGCATCGTGAACCAATGGCTACCTCGCCCCGTCATTCTCTGTGGAGATTTCAACGACACGCCGATTTCATACACCCATCGGCTACTCACCCGCAACCTAACAAGCGCTTTCCGACAGAGCGGAAATGGACTTGGACTAACCTTTCGCGAACGAGGTTTCCCTGTTCGCATCGACCACATTCTGTTCAGCCCACAGCATTGGCAAAGCCACCACACACGCATCGACAAGACTATCGACCTCTCAGACCATAGACCTATTTCCACAATTCTGACACCCAAAGCACGCGAATAAAGACAAAAACGCGCGCCAAAGTCAAATATTTATCTAATAATACGTGCGCGTAAATAAAAAAACACTATATTTGCGCGCTAATTTGGCCGATTAAATCTAAAAATCATTAAAATAAAATCAAAACAAACATGCAAAACAAAGGATTTGTAAAAGTGTTCGCAGTCCTGCTCGCGCTGGTCTGCCTCTTCTACCTTAGCTTCACGTTTGTCACCAGACATCACGAGAACAAGGCAGAGAAGATTGCAGCCCTACAGGGCGAAGCAGCTGGACAACATTATCTCGACTCGCTCTCTAACGAGCCTGTCTACATGGGTGTCTGGACCCTCAAAGAGTGCCGTGAAATGGGTATCGGACTTGGCCTCGACCTTAAGGGCGGTATGAACGTCATTCTCGAAGTAAGCGTGCCCGATGTCGTTGATGCGCTCGCTGACCACAAGGACGACCCCAATTTCAAGAAAGCCTTAGAACAGGCCAAGCAAGAGGTCAAAGAGGGAAAAGGAGACTTCATTTCTCTCTTCGTAAAAGACTTTAAGGCAATTGCCCCCAACAGCAATCTTGCCGAGCTCTTCGCCACACAGCAACTGCGAGGGAGAGTGAACACTAAGACCCCAGACCGTGAAGTGGAACGCGTGTTGCGCGAAGAGGTCAAGGCTGCCATCGACAACTCCTTCAACGTCATTCGCACTCGTATCGACCGCTTCGGCGTTGTACAGCCGAACATTCAAGCCCTGGAAGGACAAGAAGGACGCATCATGGTTGAACTTCCAGGTATTAAGGAACCCGAGCGCGTTCGCAAACTCCTCCAGGGATCTGCAAACCTTGAATTCTGGGAGACCTATACCACAACAGAGGCAGTTCCCTTCCTCGTGCAGCTCGACAGCAAGCTCGCTGCAGCCGGCGTAAGCAACGCTGAAGAGGCTCCCGCTGACAGCGCAGCTGCAGAGCCCCAGGCCGAGGTTGCTGAAACCGCAGCCGAAACAGCCGACAGCGCAGCTACCACAGACGATGCACTTGCAGCCATCGCTAAGGGCGCAGCAGCTGAGACTCCTGAAGCCAAGGCCGATGCCAAGAGTGCACAAGCTGACGAACAGGCTCTCAAGCAGCACCCCATTCTCGCACGCCTTCAAGTGCTCAACCAAGACAACGGCTGCGTTGTAGGTTATGCCAACAAGCGCGATATCAATGTCATCACAGAGTTGCTTGAAACACCCGAGGCTAAATCAATACTTCCCTCCGACATGAAGCTCCTTTGGGGCGTTAAGGGTATCGACAAGAACGACGAAGTATACGAGCTCTACGCCATCAAGGTCACAGAGCGTAGCGGACGTGCTCCTCTTGAGGGTGACGTTGTTACCGATGCAAGAGACGAGTACGACCAGAACAGCCGTCCCTGCGTATCCATGCAGATGAACGTTGAAGGCGCACGTCGCTGGGCTGCCCTTACCAAGGCCAACGTGAAGCGTCCCATCGCTATCGTTCTCGACGGCTATGTCTATAGCGCTCCTAACGTGCAGAACGAGATCACTGGTGGCAACAGCCAGATTACTGGTAACTTCACCGCTGAGGATACTCGCGACCTCGCCAACGTGCTGAAGTCTGGTAAGATGCCTGCTCCGGCCAACATCGTCAGCGAAGAAATCGTAGGTCCTACACTCGGTCAGGAATCCATCCGTCAGGGCTTTATCTCCATCATCTTGGCCTTTATCGCACTGATGCTCTATATGGTTGCCATGTACGGCTTCCGTCCGGGTATGGTTGCCAACTGCGCACTTCTATTAAACCTCTTTTTCACACTCGGTATTCTCACATCCTTCCAAGCAGCACTTACTATGAGCGGTATAGCAGGTATGGTGCTGACACTTGGTATGGCCGTAGACGCAAACGTGCTCATCTTCGAGCGCACGAAGGAAGAGATGCGTGCCGGCAAGCCTGTTCGCCAAGCCATGCAGGCTGGTTACAGCAATGCCTTCAGCGCAATTATCGACTCTAACGTCACCAGCATCCTCACAGGTATCATCCTCTACTACTTCGGTACAGGTCCTATCCGCGGATTCGCTACCACCTACATCATCGGTATCGTTATCTCATTCTTTACCGCTGTTTATCTCACCCGAGTAGTCTTCGATGGCCGCATGTCAAAAGACAAGTGGCTCGACCTCACCTTCACAACGCCTCTTAGCCGCAAGTTCCTCCAAAACACCAACTACAACTTCATGGGTAGCTACAAGCGTTCCTTTGCCATCTTCGGCACGATTGTTGTTCTTGCTGTAGTCAGCTGGGCCATCCGCGGCTTCTCACGTTCTATCGACTTCACAGGTGGTCGCAATTTCGTAGTCCTCTTTGAGAAGGAAGTATCTCCTGAAAGCGTACGTCCTCTCTTTGCTCAGGCCTTCCCGGAATCTAACACCAGCGTCATCGCACTCGGTACAGAAGGCAAGACCCTCCGTATCTCCACCAACTACCGCATTGACGAAGACGGCATGGACGTTGACTCAGAGATCGAGCAGAAGCTCTTCGATGTCCTCAAGCAAGGCGGTCAGCTCAGCCAAGACCTTACCGTTGAGAACTTCATCAACCGCGACGAACGTGCCGGTGGTTCAATCATCAGTTCGCAGAAGGTAGGACCTTCCATCGCAGAGAACATCACCCGTGGTGCTATCATCTCGGTCATCCTCGCCCTCATCGTCATCTTCATCTACATCTTGGTACGTTTCCGCAACGTAGCCTTCTCCGTAGGTGCTATCACAGCTCTTGCCGTAGACACCATCTTCATTCTTGGAATGTACAGTGCCTGCTGGGGTTGGATGCCCTTCTCGCTCGAGATTGACCAGACCTTCATCGGCGCCCTGCTGACCTGTATCGGTTACTCCATCAACGATAAGGTGGTTGTCTTCGACCGTATTCGCGAGAATCTTGGTCTCTATCCCAAGCGCGACAAGCAACTCCTGTTCAACCAGTCACTGAACTCCACACTGACACGTACCATCAACACCTCAGTCTCAACGTTCATCGTTCTGTTGTTCATCTTCGCTTTCGGTGGTGCCAGCATCCGCAGCTTCGCCTTCGCTATGATGCTTGGTGTTGTAATCGGTACCCTCACCTCTATGTTCATCGCAGCCCCCACGGCTTATCTCGTCATGGGTCGCAAGATTAAAGAAGAGGAAGCTTAAGCTACACATTAATTATATATAAGCTGCGCAAGGCCATCACCACCTTGCGCAGCTTTTTTTATGCAGCAACACCTGCCCATTTGAAGGCCTGTCCTGATAATAAACCCATACACGGTGAGTAGCAACAAAAAAATGCTGAAGCCACAGCAGCTTCAGCATTTTTGTTTTATTTCAGCTCTTTTATCCCATGTTTCTCATTCATATTCACCATTCCTTCGTATATTTGCAGCATAATTTACATTGTCAAAGGAACATGACCGACCCTATTATCCGCAAATACAGTCAATATCTCCGTCTCGAACGCGGGTTCTCCGACAATACGCTCACAGCCTATCAGAAAGATTTAAACAAGCTTCTTCTATTTCTTGAAGGCGAGGGTATCAACTACCGCGAGGTCACAACGGACCAACTTCAGACGTTCGTAGCCACACTCATGGATGTAGGCATCACGACACGCTCTATAGCACGTATCCTTGCAGGCGTTCGGTCGTTCTACAAGTTTCTCTGTCTTGAGAACGAAATCAAAGATGACCCTTGCGAATTGCTTGAATCGCCTTCGCGAGGAAGCCACCTTCCAGATGTGCTGACCATCGAAGAAATCGACCAGATCATAGCCAGTATAGACACAAGCAAAGCCGAGTGGCAACGCGACCGTGCTATCATCGAGACACTTTATTCCTGCGGACTCCGAGTGAGCGAGCTGTGCGGCCTGCAAATGTCGGACCTCTTCTTGGACGAGGGCTTCATACGTGTTCATGGCAAAGGCAAGAAGGAACGCCTCGTCCCCATCTCCCACACCGCTATCAACGAACTGCAAAAATGGTTTGAAGTCCGGGCCGACATCACCCTCAAGCCCGGCCACGAGGATGCCGTCTTCGTGAGCCTCCGCAGAGGCTCGTCACTATCGCGCATCACCATCTTCCACATCGTAAAGACCTTATGCCAAGCAGCGGGCATACGTTCTACCATCTCCCCCCACACCTTTCGCCACAGCTTCGCCACCCACCTGCTGGAGGGGGGCGCCAATTTGCGCGTGATTCAGGAGATGCTGGGGCATGAAGAGATAGGCACTACCGAGATCTACATGCATATCAACAGGCGGCGACTCAAAGAAGAAATTCTCCTGCATCACCCAAGAAATGCGAAGAAAAACACCGACGCGTGAAGATAAGGACAACGCTCCTACGCCGAAGAATGTGGGAAATGAAAACAAGAAAGGGCAAAATGGAAAGCAGTATAGTGAAAAAGCTTCTTTTTTTTTGGCTATGCTATCACTTTGAAGTAACTTTGCAGCGATAATCGATCAGACGAAGACGCTAATTAATAATCGATTCCACAACAATAAACATTACAAACTTATGCGTAAACTAACGATTCTATCCCTGGCAGCAGCAGGCTTATTGGGCCTCAACAGCTGTAGCCGTCTGCGCCCCCTGAGCAGTGACAATGTTCGCGTGACGCCCACCCCACTTGAAGCCGTCGGCGGCGAAGTTCCCGCCACCATCAACATCACCTTCCCCGAGAAGTATATGAAGAAGAAGGCCAACATCGACGTCACTCCCGTACTGATGTACGAAGGCGGAGAGGCAACCTCTACACCTTCCAGCTTCCAAGGCGAAAAGGTGCTGGGCAACGGCACCATGGTGCCCTACAAGACTGGCGGCAGCTATACCATGCGCGCCAACTTCCCCTATGTCGATGCCATGCAAAAGAGCGACCTCTACTTGCGTCTTTACGCTACCTTAGGCAAGAAGAAAGTAGTCCTTCCCGAAGTGAAGGTAGGCTACGGCGTGGTAGCCACCAGCGACTTGCTTCACAACACCATAGGCAGTGTCAATCCTGCACTGGCTCCTGACGCCTACCAGCGTATCATCAAGCAGAAACAAGAGGCGCAAATCAAATACTTGGTCAATCAGGCTAACGTTCGTGCAAGCGAGCTCAACAGCACAAGCATCAAGGACTTCGTCAAGATTCTGAAGGAAATCAACGACAATCAGGAGACCTTGCAGCTGCAGAACGTCGAGGTAAGTGCCTACGCTTCGCCCGAAGGCCGCTACGACTACAATGCCCAGCTGGCCGAGAAACGCCAGAACACTTCCAGCGCTTACGTGGCTCAGCAACTGAAGAAGAACCGTCTGAAGGCTGATGTCGACACGAAGTTCACGGCTGAGGACTGGGAAGGCTTCCAGCAGTTGGTAGGCGAGAGCAACATCCAGGACAAGGATGTCATCCTGCGCGTACTGTCGATGTATCAGGATCCTGCAGAGCGCGAGACCCAGATCCGCAACATGAGCGTTGTTTACGACGAGCTGGCAAAGGGCATTCTGCCCGAGCTGCGCCGCGCACGCCTCATCGCCAACTACAACGTCATCGGACGTAGCGACGAGCAGATTCAGGAGCAGTTCCAGGCCGACGCTCGCGAACTCAGCGTCGAAGAAGTGCTCTACGGAGCAGCCCTGCAGAACGATGCTGCCCAGAAGAAGACCTGGTATGAGAAAGCAGCTCAGCTGTTCCCCTCAGATGCCCGTGCTTACAACAACCTCGCCAACCTTGCTTACACCAACGGCGACCTTGCTTCTGCAGCCAACTATCTGGCTAAAGCCAAGAGCATCAATGCCAACAGCGCCGAAGTAGCTACCAACGAAGCACTGCTGGCCCTGGCTAAGGGACAGACTGCCGAGGCCGAAGCACTGCTGGCAAAAGGTGCAGGAGCTAACAGCTACAGCGAAGTGCTGGGCAACCTCAACCTGGCCAAGGGCAACTATGCAGCCGCAGCTGCCAACCTTGCCGGCGTAAAGAGCAACAGCGCCCTGCTCGCACAAATCCTGAACAAGGACTATGCCGCAGCCACCACTACACTCGCTGGCATTAAGAATGCCGATGCCTACACGGCTTATCTCGGCGCCATCCTCGCCGCACGCAGAGGCGATGCCAAATCGCTTACAAGCAATTTGCAGACTGCCATACAGAAGAACCCCAGCTTAGCACAGCGAGCTGCACGCGACCTTGAGTTCGCACAGTATGCAAGCCAGATTGCCGGCCTGCTGAAATAAGTGAACAGTGAAGAATGAAGAATAAAATCAAGAGTGAAAATGAGGAATGCAATGAATAAATCTCTATCTGAAGGACAGCAATGCGCGTCCTGTAACTCTCATTCTCCATTCCCCATTCGTCATTCTTTATTCTTCATTCTTCACGCTCTATGCTTCACTTTCCTCCTCATTGCCTTGGCGATGACCATTTCTGCCTGCTCCGACTCGCGCCGCTTTCGCCTGAGCGGCGACATAAACAACCTCGAACAGGCCGAGTTTTATATCTACAGCCCCGACGGCGGCCTTGACAAGCTCGACACCATCACCGTGGAAGACGGCAAATTCAAGTGGGAGACATTGATTAATCATGAAGTTACCTTCTTCTTGGTCTATCCCAACCTGAGCCGTCAAGTCATCTTCGCACGCCCGGGCGACGATGTGCGCATCCTGGGCGACGCGTCTCAACTGCGCGCCATCAACGTGCTTGGAAGCGACGAGAACAAGGCCTATACGGAGTTCAGGATGGCACATTTCAACGACAAGCCAAAGCAATTGTTGGAGGCTATGAACGAGTTCATTGCGGCGCACCCTGAGAGCCGTGTGTCTACCTATATGACCACCTTGCGAACGGCCTCCACTACAAATGGCGCAAGCATGGAGGAAGGGCAGAAGTTGCCCAACATCTCGCTGCCGCCCGACGGTATCACGTCAGACAGCACTACCATTGAGATACGTCCAGGCCGCCCGGTGCTGCTGACATTCTGGGCATCGTGGCTACCCGAAAGCAAAGAGGATTTCTTCTATATCCTCAAGGCCTACAACCAGGCCAAACAACTCACAGGCGAACGAAAGGTAAGGCCCATCAGCATCAGCCTCGATGCCAGTGCCGACAGTTACCGCAGTTCACTGAAGTACGACTCGCTGGTGTGGGAATCGCGCTGCTATAGACAATTGTGGGACACGCCCGTGGTGACACAGCTTTCCGTCACGTCTCTGCCCTACTACATCCTTACAGATGCCAAACTCAACATCATAGCCTCTGGCAGCAACTTCCACGACGACATTCAGCGGACGCTCTACCAGCTCACACTTCCCAGAAAGGAGTGAAGCAACCGGCACCTGTAGGTGTTGAACAAGGTTTTCAACAAAAACAAACGGCACTCCCAGCGGGACAAAAAAATTCTCTTAGGCGCATCGG
>DGSC01000036.1:16670-19935 GCA_002391275.1 Prevotellaceae bacterium UBA4372
ATGCGCCTAAGAGAATTGGCCAACGCGGCCGGCTGCATCAACCGATGCAGCCGGCCGCGTTTTTTTATGCCCTTATTTACCCTTGAGTATTCGCTTGATGCTGTCGAGCTTGTTGAGGGCCTCTATGGGCGTTAGAGCATTGATGTCGAGACCGAGAATCTGGTCGCGTATCTGGCAGAGCACGGGGTCGTCGAGCTGGAAGAACGAGAGTTGCATGTGCCCCTCCTCGGGGAGATGGCCGATTTTGGCACCCGACCCCAGGCCTTCCCTGTCGGCACTTGATTCGAGCTGGTGGAGGATGGTCTCGGCACGCCTCACGATATCCTGAGGCATTCCTGCCAGCCGTGCCACATGGATGCCGAAGCTGTGCTCCGAGCCTCCTGGTTCGAGCTTGCGCACGAAGATCACCTTTCCCCGCAGTTCACGCACGCTGACGTTGAAGTTCTTGATTCGCCCGAAATGTTTCTCCATCTCGTTGAGCTCGTGATAGTGGGTGGCAAACAGCGTGCGGGCATGCCCCTGTGGATTCTCGTGTATATATTCCACGATAGCCCATGCTATCGAGATGCCATCGTAGGTTGAGGTGCCGCGCCCAAGCTCGTCGAAAAGGATGAGCGAGCGCTCGCTGATATTGTTGAGGATGTTGGCCGCCTCACTCATCTCGACCATGAATGTTGATTCGCCCACGCTGATGTTGTCCGATGCGCCCACACGCGTAAAGATTTTGTCGACCCAACCTATATGCGCACTCTCTGCCGGAACGAAACTGCCCACCTGTGCGAGCAAGGTGATGAGGGCTGTCTGCCTCAGCAGTGCACTCTTACCTGCCATGTTCGGACCCGTGATGATGAGTATCTGCTGGCTTTGCGTATCGAGGTGCACATCGTTGGCAATGTAGCGCTCGCCCAGCGGCATCATACATTCTATCACGGGGTGGCGGCCTTGGCGGATATCGATTTCTGCGGATTCATCGACGACAGGCCGCATATAGCGATTCTCCGCAGCCACGATGGCAAAGGAGAGCAGGCAGTCGAGCTGGGCTATGAGATGGGCATTGAGCTGGAAATCCTTCGTAAACGTCGCCACTTCCGAGACGAGTTGGGCAAAGAGCTGACCTTCGAGAGCGAGTATCTTGTCCTCTGCCCCCAGAATTTTCTCCTCGTATTCCTTGAGCTCCTGGGTGATATAGCGCTCGGCATTCACCAGCGTCTGCTTGCGAATCCAATCGGACGGCACGCGATCTTTGTACGTATTGCGGACCTCAAGGTAGTAGCCGAAGACGTTGTTGTAGGCCACCTTCAGGCTCTGTATGCCGGTAGCCTCGGCTTCGCGTTGCTGCAGTTCCAGCAGATAGTCCTTGCCACCCGTAGCTATACGGCGCAGCTCGTCGAGTTCGCCACTTACGCCATCGCGTATGACGCCGCCTTTCTGCAAGGTGAGCGGCGGGTCGGGCATAATCTCGCGTGCTATGCGCTCGCGAATGTCGATGCAGAGACTCAGCTGCTTGCCAATCCCTTGCAGCGTGGCATCATCGGCCATGAGGCAAGCCTGCTTGATGGGCTCTATAGCCTGCAGGGCCACACGAAGGGCTACCAAGTCGCGCGGCGAGACGCGTCCCACGCTCACCTTCGAGGTTATGCGCTCCAGATCGCCTATAAGGCGCAATTGTTCCGAGATGATGTCACGGAACTCTGGATTCCGGAAGTAATGTTCGACGACGTCGAGTCTATGGTTGATTTGCTCTATATTGCGCAGGGGGAAGAGAAGCCAGCGGCTGAGCATACGGGCTCCCATGGGCGTGACGGTGCGGTCTACGATGTCGAGCAACGAGCGCCCGCCGTCGTTCAAGGGCTGTAGCAGTTCCAGATTACGCACCGTGAACTTGTCGAGCCGCACATAGCGTTCCTCTTCGATACGGGTGATACGGGTGATGTGCGAGAGTTGTGTGTGCTGCGTCAGTTCGAGGTACTGCATGATGGCACCGGCAGCGATGACGGCAGCCCGCAGATCCTCTACGCCGAAGCCTTTGAGATTCTTTACGTGGAAATGACGGGTGAGCTTGTCGCGCGCCGTCTGCGAGGTGAACACCCAGTCGTCGAGCTGATAGGTGACATACTTCGTACCGAAGCAACCTTCGAAAAGCCCCTTGCGGCCACGCTCGAAGAGCACTTCCTTGGGCAGGAAATTGCCCATTAACTTGTCCACATACTCGGCCGGCCCTTCGGCCACAAGCCACTCGCCCGTGGAGATGTCGAGAAAACTCACGCCCACAAGGTCTTCCTTGGCAAAATGAACGGCAGCAAGGAAGTTGTTCTCGCGATGGTTGAGCACGGTGTCGGTGAGCGCCACGCCAGGCGTCACCAGCTCCGTTATACCGCGTTTCACCAGCTTCTTCGTGAGCTTGGGATCTTCCAATTGGTCGCAGATAGCCACTCGACGCCCGGCTCGCACCAGCTTGGGCAGATAAGTGTCGAGCGCATGATGCGGGAAACCCGCCATAGCTGTGTTATCACCCTCTCGCCCATTGTTACGCTTGGTGAGGGTGATGCCAAGAATGTCGGCAGCCTCTATGGCGTCTTGTGCGTAGGTCTCGTAGAAGTCTCCGCACCGGAAGAGCAGGATAGCATCGGGATGCTTCGCTTTCAGGTCGAAGAACTGTTTCATCATTGGGGTGACTTCTGCCATGGTCTTATTGTTTTTACGGGCGCAAAGTTACAAAATCTTTCGCTAAAAGATACTATTCAAACCACCTTTTTAAAAAAAAGAGCAGAAAATTAACCTTGTTCCTACATTTTTCCAATCTGAATTATCTTCCTATCAGAACTATTATTTATCTATACTCCCGTCAAAAGAAATAAAATGGATGAATAAGAAATTTCTCTTTGCCATTCAGCAACGTAGCAGCGAAGTGATGCCCAAAGGAACTCATGTTGTTCTTTTTAGGGCGAGAAAAGGTGCTTTTTATTGAACTTTTTCCTACCGCTTTCTTCAGATAATAGCACCAAAAAAGGGGGTGACCGCTGGGCCACCCCCTTTCATTATGGAATGTGTGTGTGATAGCTTTACAGCTGAGGACCTGCGGCGACGAACAAGGGAGTTCGCTGCCGCGTCCTTAACTTTTTAAAGTTGAGGACCTGCGGCGACGAGAGCCTGGCCAGCTTCGTTGGTGGTGTACTTGCCGAAGTTCTTGATGAAGCGTGCGGCAAGATCCTTAGCCTTCTCCTCCCACTGAGCGGGATCTGCGTAGGTGTCGCGAGGATCGAGG
>DGSC01000041.1:0-6279 GCA_002391275.1 Prevotellaceae bacterium UBA4372
GAGCTGCACCCTGCTGCCTTTCAGTTTCGCATGGAATCGCTCGACACAGAGAGCTATCGCCTCTTGCCCCACGTCTTAGCTTCCGGCTCACGCGCTTTCGTAGCCTCAACCTGGCCACGCCATACGGCCGGGCACGACGATGAGGCCTCCATCTTCCGCAGCCCTGCGGAAGGCTGGGGATGGCTCGTTGGCCAAGGCTTCACCATCATAGAAACAAATTACCCTAAAGACCTCATTCAATTCCTCAGAAACAGGTCTGCTGAATAACAGCCCGTTTACAACGACGTCCCATGAAACGATATCTCAGCATCCTCATAACCTCACAACCCATGACATAATACAAGCAGACAGCATCAGGCACTACGAATAAGTCGACAACAGTCATCACCCAGCAAATTCATCTCCAGCAGCATCATGATACGTTACAGCTTCATAATCCCACACAGCAACTCCACCGAACTGCTCGACCGACTGCTTGCAAGCATCCCGAAACGCAGCGACATCGAGACCATCGTCGTACCAGATACCAATGGACGCGGAGGTGGATGGGCACGCAACCAAGGACTGAAACAGGCGCAAGGCGAATGGCTGCTCTTTCCCGACGACGACGATTTCTACGAACAGGGATTCATCGACGTGCTCGACAGCTATGCGGACAACGACAAGCTGGAGGTCGTCTTTTTCGGTTTCCGCATGATCAACGCCGAAACCAAGGCAGAGGAATATATCCAACAGGCAGCATACATCAGCAACTTCAACAACTCTGACGAGGCTCGAACGAATGTATGTTTCAGAATCAATACGCCCTGGTGCAAGATGGTGCGCCGCTCATTTCTCGAACGATACAATATCAAATTCGAAGAAACACTCGTGGGCAACGACCGCTTCTTCAGCCTCATGGTAGCGACCTTCCTCAATATATTCGACGTCGAGCAGACCGTGCTCTACAACTACGTCCACTACAAAGCAAGCCAAACCAACCGCGCATGGACCCGCCAAAAGCTGCGCGACTACTTAGGGGTAACCATACGCTCGAACAAGCTATTCAACTATCTCGAACTCGATGCGTTCGAACGGTCCTTACCCAGCCTCTGGCTTGAAGCACTGCGAACTGGTGGCTTCAAACGAATGGTGCAGCTGTCGCTGTGCGCCTTGAAGGAACGCCGCTACTTGCAGCAGACGGCCAACGACTATATCAAGCATATTCAAGTAAACGACCCGGAAAACGTTTCTCACAAAAAATGACTAAACTGACAATCGGACTCGAAGGAGGCCTCGGCAACCGTATGCGCGTAGCAGCTTCAACCGTGGCTTTAGCTCCACACGTACAGGGCGACGTGGCTATTTTATGGACCAAACAATGGGGAATGGAATGTAGGTTCGACAGCCTCTTCATGCCCTTCGCTCAAGACAATGTGGTACTGCGCGACGCCACCTTCACCGAACGGATCAAGGCCGCTCGGCCAAGACCCAGAAACAGGCTGATAGCCAAAACGCTCAACCGCATCTTCTACAACGACGTCATCTATAACGACAGCGTCACCGCGCTTTGCGACCAGGGCTTCGACTTTGTCCGATGGGCCAACAGCGGCCCGGTACTCATGTGGACATGGTGGAACTTCTACCCCTACCCCACCTCGTTGCTCGCAAACATCTTCCAACCCCTGCCACACATCAAACAACGCATCGACGAGCGCACGGCCGACTTTGCGCCACACACCATAGGCCTACATATCCGACGCACCGACAACATCGAGAGCATCAAGGAAAGTCCCACACAGCTTTTCTACGATGCCGTCGACAAAGAACTTGAGGCGAATCCATCCACACACATCTATCTCGCCACCGACGACCAACACACCAAACAACTGTTCGCACAGCGCTATGGCAGCCAACGCATAACCACAGCACATAACCAAGCATCGCGAAACAACACACAAGGCATTGAGGATGCTGTCGTTGAGATGTACGCCCTCAGCCGCGTAAACCATATCTTTGGCTCAGCCGGCTCGTCGTTCTCGACCATCGCCGCCAGCCTGGGTGATGTACCAATCACCATCCTTCGCGCGACGGACAAGGAGCAGTTGGTCTCCTCGGCCAATTGCAGCACCCCACAGACCTAAGCAAAAAGTTTGCTGCATCATGATGAAGCAATTGCTGCATCGTGAACGAGCAATTGCTGCATCATCATCAAGCAAACAACTTTCCTAACCATTTTTCCTCCATCTTCTCATCGATTTCTCGCTATCATCCAATCAAATACGCTTCATTTCCCTATCGAATATCATTCATAGAATATGCTTTCTCATAATTCTCGTCACGCTCTGTCACACCTCTCGTCATAGTCTAATTATCAGTCAACCAACCTTCTGACCTCATCTGTGACGATGTGACAGCAAAAATCAACTTCTCACGCGCGCGAGGAAATATAAGATTCTCACACGGTGCAGCCCTAATTAGTCAAATTCTTGAAGGGTCTGCTCGAACTTGTTCCCTCATTCTTCTTACCATTTCTCGACATATCACGACACCTGCATTAAGGATCTTGGCAAACGATGGTTCGCCATCATGAAGATGCAAAAGACCAAAGCGGATGAAATCATAAAACACTTATAATGGGTTAGTGCTGGAGGAAACAAGAAAAGAAATCGCACCAAGAATGTTATATTTCCGTAAAATAATTACGGAGTTTGAGCATTTTTCTATATATTTGCAGCGAAAATACTAAAAAAGTGCTTATGCTTATCAAATTTGCCGTAAAAAACTTCCGAGGGTTTGCCGAAAGGATTGAGTGGGACTTGTCGCATCCCAACAACTACACATTCAACACATACGCCATTAAAGAGGGCATCATCAAGAATGGTATCATCTATGGCCCTAACGGGTCAGGGAAGTCGAACTTTGCCCTGGCAATTTTCGATATAGAGAATCACCTGTCTGCTAAATGGAAGAAGACGGACTATTATACGAACTTTGTTTATACCGGCGCTCCCAATTCACCCGTTGAATTCGAATATCTGTTCAAATTCGGCAATGATATTATTGAATATAGATATTCGAAGAATTCCGCCGGATTATTATTATCTGAGTCATTACGTGTGAATCAGAATCTGATTTTCAGGAAGGATGAGTCCATCTTTGAGATTGACGAGAGCCAATTTAAAATAGACGCTGCGATTAAAGAAAGCTTCAAACAAAATGTGAATAGTGTTTCTGTCATCAATTTTTTGACGGCTTCATTCCCTTTTTCACAGGATCACTATATCGTCAAACTCATTCTATTTGTGAACTCCATGTTGTGGTTCAAGAACTTGGACAGCCGTGAATTCATTGGATTAGAAACTGCCAGTTTTAACATAGAAGAATTTATTATTCAAAACAATTATGTTGAAGACTTTACAGATTTCTTAGCAAAGGTAAGTGACCAGCATTTCAAGTTTGTAACACCCAAAGAAGGCGACAAGAATCTTTACTGTGAGATAGATGGAAATACCATTCCCTTCCTTTTAATGGCATCTACGGGAACTCAAGCATTGGAATTACTATATGTTTGGATTAAAAGGATGTCAGCAGCTTCGTTTGTCTTTATTGACGAATTCGATGCCTTCTATCATTTCAAGTTGGCTTTCGAAGTCTGCAAACAATTGTTCCATCTCGATTGCCAAGTGTTCACATCTTCTCACAACACCTATCTAATGACGAACGATTTGCTTCGCCCCGATTGCAACTTTATTCTACAAAACAACAAGATTAAGCCCCTGCATGCTTGCACAGATAAAGAATTGAGATTCGGACATAACATCGAGAAACTATTCCGTGGAGGTGCATTTGAGGTATGATACTATTTATATTTGAAGGCAAGGACGACAAGACTTATTTCGAGTCTATCAAGCGCCTTTTCTTTCCAGAGAAGTCGGAGACCTTCGTATGCACATATAATAGCAACATCTATTCGCTCTATACAAAGCTGAAAGCTCATGACGCGCTGAATGGAAAGTTGGAAGTTAATACCGTGTCCGTTTTCAAGGAAATCCTGACAGAAAAAGGTGACAACACATTAAAGGACATCAGAGAAGACGAGGTTTCAGAAATCTATCTCTTCTTTGACTACGATTTCCAGGAGAAACATAGAACGCTCGAAGAGAACAACAAACATCTGAGCGAGATGCTTGACTATTTCACAGACGAGACGGGCAACGGCAAGCTCTACATTAACTATCCGATGGTAGAATCGCTTCGCTACACCAAAGAATTGCCAGACAACGATTATTGGAGCTATACAGTAACTCGTCAGAAGTGCCAAGAGGATAGTTTCAAGCACCAAGTTCACGAGTTCTCATTCTACAAGTCAAATCTGGAATATCTCGTGCTCACCATCAAACCTGCAGACGACGAAACCAAGATTCAGCAGAAGACAGATACGGCCAAAACAAATTGGCTTCATCTTGTCACAATGAACACAAGCAAGGCTAACTACATTTGCAATGACAAGGCCGAGCTTCCTGAAGAAGTTAATTCACAGAAAGAGATATACGATAATCAACTTGCCAAGTATGTAGATACAGAAGAATGCAAGGTTGCCATCCTCAATGCGTTTCCGATATTCTTATTCGACTACTTTGGCAAAAAGATTGTCAGTGACAGAAAAGAAACAGACAGAACCGAATAAATATGGCAAACAAAGAACCTGGATACATTAACGCTATCGGAGCCTATCAAGGTGCCAAGTATTTCTCGTATAATGGAAAGGTGCTGGATGAGATAAGGAAAGAAAATGAAGTATAATAAGAAGAGAAAATATGGGTGATAGTTATTACGGCAACATCCTCGAAGAGGAATTGAAGAACAAGGTCGCAGCAGACCTTTTCCCGGATTTCGACTGCACGCAAATCATCGGACGCGTCGATTTCTGTGTCTGCGTACCCGCCGATCCGTTGGGGCTGAACGAACCAGAACCGCTCTTGTGGGCCGAGGCCAAGAAGGGCACCGGACACGATATCTATGAATCGTTCATACAGCTCATCCTGACGCTCGGCAAGGAACGCCCACAAGACCGTATGCTACCGCCCGCCTTCCTCGGAGCCTTTGATGCAGCGAAGATTGCCTTCCTGCCTTACAGCACCATCCTCGAAGTGTTACGTCAGAACGACTTCAATTGGAACGTAGCGCCCAGCGACCACTCGACCAAGGAGTTTCACCAACTCATGGACTTGCTCACGGACAAGCTACACTCCGGCCTCGAGATCTACGACTTCGAGCACGATGTCAAGGAACTGACCCATTTCATCCTACACAACTTCCGACTGCGCAAGTCTGGTACAAGGCATATACGCATCAACAAGAACAACTTCACACACATCTACCTGAAGTGGCTCGAAGCTGTCAAGCCCACCATTAACATCAACTGGGACTTAGCCAAAGAGGCAGGCATCATCGATGCCGACTTTTATCTGGCCGACATTCTATCTAAAGAGAACAACACGCTGGGCGAGAAGCTGTTCGTGCTGTTACAGACTGACCATTACCTACTTGACCGCCGCGTCAACGATTTCGGGCTGACCGACTTCATGCGTGCCGAATTCTCAGACAAGCAGCAGGCACACACCCAGTTTTGGAACCGCTATGCGCGTCCACCACGCCGTGAGTATTGGGATTATATCGTCAACCGCCGCGACCTGTTAGTGCCACAAGACGTGCGTGAGCGCAAAGGCAGTTTCTTCACACCTGCCCGCTGGGTGGAACTGTCGCAACAATACATCGCCGCCGAACTGGGTGAGAACTGGCAGGAAGAGTACTACGTATGGGATTGTTGCGCAGGAACGGGCAACCTCTTGGCAGGTCTCACCAATAAATACAACATCTACGCATCTACGCTCGACCGCGCTGACGTACAGGCTATGCGCCAACGCATCAACAATGGTGCCAACCTCCTCGAGAGCCACGTCTTCCAGTTTGACTTCCTCAACGACCCGCTGCTCGACAGCACCGACAAGGAGGGTCATATCATAAAATCAAAATTACCCGACTCTCTTCAAGACATTATCCGTGACCCGGAGAAGCGGAAGAAGCTGGTGGTGTATATCAATCCACCATATGCAGAGGCAGGTGACAGCAAGCAACTGTCAGGTACAGGAAAAAATAAAACTGACGTCGCTGTTAAGACCACTGTTTACCAAAAATATTTGGATAAAATCGGTATTGCTGGGCGTGAACTCTATGCACAATTCATTATCCGAATATATGACGAACTCTCTACAGCGGTGCTTGCACAATTTTCAA
>DGSC01000041.1:6341-34830 GCA_002391275.1 Prevotellaceae bacterium UBA4372
TTGAAAATTGTGCAAGCACCGAACTTCCGTGAGTTCCGGGGGCAATTCCGGGCGAAGCCCGGTCGATTTTTCCTTGTTCCTGCCAACACATTCGACAACGTGCGGGGACAATTCCCGATTGGCTTTTTTATATGGCATACAGAACAAAAGGAAACTATCAAGGGGGGGTACGCTGATGTCTATGATAGTAAAGGCAACTTCCTGCAAACCAAGTTCATCACGAGCTATGACAATGAAACAGGTAATATAGTTAAATGGATTATAAGTTTTAATGATGAAAAGGGTCTGCATTTGGGCTATCAGCATAATCCTAAAAACGATTTTCAACATCAAACACAAGTTTTTGTAGTCAATGAAAAGGCTCAACTCCCGACCCCAAGAGGATGGTGGATTACAGCAAGAAATCTCATTCAACATACTATCTTTTTCTCTGTCCGCCTTTGCATCGAAGCCACGTGGCTGAACGACCGCGACCAATTTCTTTATCCCTACGAAGGTTGGCAGACGGACACGGAGTTTCAGAACAACTGCCTCGTCTATACCCTTTTCCATGGTCAGAACCGCATCAGCGCCGCACACGGAACCAACCACTGGATACCTTTCACCGAGACAGAAGTAAGCGCACAAGAGAAGTTCGAAAGCCACTTCATGAGCGACTACATCGCGGGGCGTTTGCCACAAGAAGCGGCTACGGTCATCGAAGCAGACTTATTCACCGAGGCCGAAGTTGAAACCACTACGCCCCAGCCACTAACGTTCTCACCCGAAGCCGCCGCCGTCATGGACGCAGGCCGTGAACTATGGCGCTATTATCACAAACAACCCATAGCCGCCTTGCACCCCAACGCTTCATTCTACGACATCCGCCTCCATTTCCAAAGCACCAAGACACTTCCCAGCGGACGCCAACAGATGAACACCGAGAGTAACGACGCAACCTATACCGCCCTCATCACCACCCTGCGCCAGCGCATGAAAGCTTTGGCCCAAGCTATTGAGCCCAAGGTATACGAGTATGGTTTCCTGAAATAAAAAGCTACATTCTTCAAATACTATCACATGGAAGATGACCGTTTATATGGATTAAGCACATTGATAGAGAGTGTTATAAAAACCATACAAAAAATAAAAGATTCTCTTTCTTCTTGGGCTGGAGATCAGAGAATTGATGATTTCCTTAAAGCTCTATTTAAGGAGTATAATAAAATGCTCTTTGAGTTAAATGTAAATTGTGAGTATGACTTCTTGTCACCCAAACAATTACAAACTATAGAACTTATAGAGCGTCGGATTGTTCAGAGTCTAAAAGATTATTATAATGGACATTTGTATGGAGCTATTGGAGAGATTGATTTTCTACTACAAGATATCAATTTAATCAATGGATTCAATATCTCAACTTTACATGAAAACGACATCTGGTATAGGGGACGTATAAAAGAAGAAGGCATGCGCCTGTATGAAAGAAAAGAGATGTTCCATATTCCTAATCATATGCGTGAAAAGGTAAATAATCAACGGTTTAGTCTTAATGGATATCCATGTTTGTATTTAGGAAAATCTATATGGGCATGTTGGGAAGAGTTAAATGAGCCACATCTTGACGACATTTGCTTTTCTGCATTAAAGATAACGAAAGAAATCAAAGTTTTAGATTTGTCTATACCTATAAATGAGATGATTGAAAATAAAACTTCAGATGAACTATTGACGTTATTAATCACAATGCCATTAAGTATCGCATGTTCTGTAAAGACACTAAACGAAAAAGCTAATTTTAAATCAGAATATGTAATTCCTCAGCTTCTAATGGCAAATTTGATAAACTCAGAGTATTTTGAGGGCTTTGTCTTTACATCTACAAAACGGAATCCAGCATTAGAATGGAGCGAGAGTTACTTGCAGAATGTTGTATTACCAATAGAAGGTGATTTTGATGACGATGGTTTGTGTGTTAACCTAAAGGAGAGATTTTGTATTACAGATTCTATATGCTATAAATATGAGTTTCTTAAATCAAGCATCTCTAATATGATACCGGCATCTTCTAAAGAAGTGGAAGCCGCACTAGATGGAGTATTTTGCGGAAAGAAGCATAAAGAAAAAGATGAGGATATGTATCCAAGAGCTTTGTTTGGACAAATGGAGGATTTATTGAAAAAGAAAGAATTCTTACAGATTAACTGAAGAAGGAATATGAAACGTTTTAAATTATTTACATATATAGCAACGGCTTTATGTTCATTCTTTGTCATAGGCTTCTATTTCTGGAATTTTCACGGTGATTTAAGTTGTCAATTAAAGGACTGGAGTGATTTTGGCACCTATATTAGCGGAATATTGACACCTTTGTTAGCCATAATTAATATTGTCGTCCTAGTCGAATTGACCATAGCAATCTCAAAGATAGACAGTAGTCGTTCGAAAACAGAAATAAAAGCACAGAAAGATTTGCTTCTCATACAAATGAGAAGACAGTCTATTGAATCTTTCTGTCAAGTCTTGAATCAATATTTTGATAATAAGTATTTGAAAGAAGATCGAGGAAAAGCCACGTCCTTTGCTTCTGAATATTTAAAACGTTTTCTTGATATTGATTATAAATACTTTGACTTTGGTAAAAGCGAAATCGTTAGACATAAAATATGTTCTTTAAAACTAGCGATTGATATGGTACATAGTGATATAGAAATAGGAAATGGTTTGAACAGTGAGAAGTACCTACATGCCTTAACCATCAAGGATGAGATTGTCGGTGATTTACAAGCGAATGTGCTCGATATCATAAACAAAATTGATTCCGAAGGCAAACCATTCTAAATAGTCATATGATATAAGACTAACTCTATAAACATCCATGAGGTAAGATGTAAGAAGTTAAAAATATGATGTATGAAGTATGAGGTTAGAGGTAAGAAGTAACAAACAATAACAACAGTAACAAAACAATTATGGTTAATGGTTAATGGTTCAAGGTTAAGGGTTATAGAACAATAGAATAGAAATCGAGAACGTTATAGAAATAAAGTAAGACGAGATATGACACAGGAGAATAAAGACTTATTGATGAAGTTGCTCCAACAGCATAAGGCGTTGGGCGTCTCTGATCAGATAGACTTCGACAAGTTCTATCTCTACTCCATCATCACGCACTCTACAGCCATCGAGGGCAGTACGGTGACTGAGGTTGAGGCGCAACTGCTGTTCGACGAAGGCATCACCAGCAGCAAGCGAACCATGTTGGAGCAGCAGATGAACCTCGACCTGAAAGTGGCTTACGACTACGGACGTGAGTGGATTAAGCAACACGAACCCATTACCGTTGACTGGCTCGTATTGTTGGCATCGAAGGTGATGGCTCGTACAGGCAGCGAGTATCACTCGATAGGTGGTGATTTCTCTGCGGCTAAGGGTGAGTTGCGCAAACTGAATGTGACTGCCGGCACGGGTGGAAAGTCATATCTGGCATATCAGAAGGTGCCTGCACGTTTGGCTGCGTTCTGCGAGGAACTTAATCAACGCCGAAAAGCCATTGATCCAACTGACGTAGCCGCTGTCTATGACCTCAGCTTCTGGGCGCACTTTGAGCTCGTGACTATCCATCCTTGGGCTGATGGTAACGGGCGTACCTGTCGATTGCTGATGAACCTTCTGCAATGGGAGTTTGATGTGTTGCCGACTAAGGTACTCAAAGAGGATAAGGCAGAATATATCCAGGCGCTGATAGACACTCGCGAGAGTGAAGACCTCAATGTCTTTCTTAACTGCATGGCTCGCCATCATTGCCAACACCTGCAGACAGATATCGACCAATTCATAAAGTCTGTGGCATCAGATTTGGTCGATAAACAAGATCTGAAGCGGAAAATGGTCGATAAATGGTCAATCAAACCCTCTTTGGCAGAGAAAATGGTCGATATTATGGAATACGTGGCCGATAAAGACCAGATAACGACAGAGGCAATCGTTAGTCATTTCGGTTTCAATCCCACTACTGCCAAGCGTTACCTTCGCCAGCTCACAGAGTTCGGTTACTTGGAGGCTCATGGCGGGAATAAGAATAGGATGTATACGAAGAAATGATTATTTGCTTACTCTAGGTAGGGTGTAGGCATACTCTACCCATACTCTAAGCTGCTTCTAAGTTTACTCATAAGTATGGCAACAGTATGGCAAGAGTGAGTCGTCTTGGTGGCAATATATATATGACTAACTCAATAAACAAACTTTATAAGGACTGATAAATTTAAGCACTATGACTACAAGAAATCTTTTACTCAGCCTGCTCTTCGTGAGTGGTAGCACTTACGTGGCAGCCCAGAAGACTGCTGGCGGCGGCATCTCACAGCAGATGCTCTCGACCATCGAGAAGGCACAACCTAACAACGGAAGCAATGCAGCCTACCGCGCGCTGTCCAATGCTATCGCCGTCAACGCTATCGACGACATTGCCAAGAACCGCAAGAATGCAGGCCCCTTCGACACGCAGTTCAGCGTGGAGACGCCTAAGCAGAGCATCACCGACCAGAAGTCGAGCGGCCGCTGCTGGATGTTCTCGGCCATGAACGTCCTGCGTGCCGACTTCGCCCGCCAGCACGATGACTCGCTCACTGTAGAGCTGTCGCAGGACTACCTCTTCTTCTTCGACCAGTTGGAGAAGGCCAACCTGATGCTGCAAGGCGTCATCGACTGTGCCAAGGAACCGATGGAAAGCGAGCGCGTGCGTTTCTTCTTCCACTCCCCTATAGGCGATGGCGGCACCTACTGCGGCCTCGTAGACCTTGCACCCAAGTATGGTCTGGTGCCGGCCGAAGTGGTTCCCGAGACTTACTCTGCCGAGAACACGTCGAAGATGCGGCAGCTCATCACGTCAAAGCTGCGCGAATACGGCCTTGAACTACGTCGCATGGTGGCCGACAAGAAGAAAACAGATGCCATCGCCAAACGTAAGACCGAGATGCTCGGTGAGGTGTACCGCATGCTCACGCTGACCCTCGGCGAGCCCGTCAAGGAGTTCGACTACGCCTTCAAGGATAAGAACGGCAAGACGCGCACGGCCGTGAAGCACTACACGCCGCAGTCGTTCTACGCCGAACTCATGGGCGGCCGCCAGCTCGAAGGCTCATTCATCATGGTGATGAACGACCCGCGCCGCGAATATCATAAGACCTATGAGGTGGAATGGGACCGCCACAGCTACGACGGCACCAACTGGAAGTACCTGAACCTGCCGATGGAAGACATCGAGGCGCTGGCCATTGCCCAGCTGAAGGACGGCCGCAAGCTCTACAGCAGTTACGACGTAGGCAAGCAGCTCGACCGCAAGCGCGGCTATGCCGACACGGAGAACTTCGACTACGCCTCGCTCATGGCCACGACGTTCTCCATGAACAAGGCCGACCGCATCGCCACCTTCGACAGCGGCTCGACGCACGCCATGACGCTCACGGCCGTAGACCTCGACGCCGAGGGCAAGCCTCTAAAGTGGAAAGTGGAGAATTCGTGGGGCGCCTCGTGGGGACAGAGCGGCTACCTCATCATGTCGGCCCGTTGGTTCCGCGAATATATGTTCCGCCTCGTTGTCGACAAGCAATACGTATCCGAAAAACTGCTGAAGGAATACGAGCAGAAGCCTACGATGGTGATGCCCGAAGACCCGTTGTTCCAAGTCTCGGATTAATGACAAGCTACAAATAACTAATGACAAGTTACGAATGATGAATGACTAATGACGAATGCAAGTAACTTCCTGCGTGGAAAGGTAAATTGTTGATTCGTCATTACGAGCGGAGCGAAATTGATTATTGGTCATTCCTCCCGTTCCTTTATTCTTCATCAATAATAATGAATTGCGAAATATGAATTCAAAAAACCGTCTTGAGTGGTTAGATGCCCTGCGAGGGTTTACGATGATTCTCGTGGTGCTCAACCACACCTATGGTTTTGGCTTCGACACGAACACGAAATACTCGATGTTCATGTCCCTATGTCTCTTGTTCCGGATGCCCCTCTTTTTCTTTATCAGCGGGTTTCTGGCATACAAGGCAAGCTTCTCGTGGACAGCAGCCGACACGGGTGCACTCGTCAAGAAGAAGCTTCGGGTGCAGATTATTCCTACACTCGTTTTCATGACAGCCGAGATAGCCCTAACGGCCAAACACTTCTGGGCGCGGATGGGCGAAGCATGGGAAAGCCCCACAAAGGGTGGCTACTGGTTCACCTTGGTCTTGCTGGAGATGTTCCTTGTGTATTATGCGATTTGTTGGATAGCAGCCCTTGCGGCGCCCTCTCAAGGAGGGGCATCCGATTCCGACAGCAGGTCTGAGGATCTGCCCGCCTCCCCTCGGAGAGGAAGGGAGGGGACGCTCCTTCTCATTGTCTTCCTTCTCTCGCTCTTCGCCTACGCCACACTCTACATGCCGCGATGGTTCACTTGGCGCACGCTACCCTTCTTCCGCTACACCAGCATCACGGAGCTGGCCCGATACATGCAGTTCTTCCTCCTCGGTAACTTCGTACACCGCTACTGGGGACAATTTCAGAAACTCATCGACAGCAAATGGTTGTTGCCATTGCTCATAGCCATAGCCTTCCTCGGTGCGGGCGACTACCTCAAATGGCATAACCTCCGGATGGAATGGGCCAATCTGCCGCGTACGCTGGCCATGTATGCCTTCGTCATCATCATCGTAGCAACTTTCAGGCACTACTCCGCTACGTTCTCAAAGGAGAACCGGGTAGGCCGTGCGCTGCAATTCATTGGCGTCCGTACGCTTGACATCTACCTCATTCACTATTTCTTCATCCCTAAGCTGCCCGATGTCGGCGTATGGTTCAAGGCTCACCCCGAGAACTTCATCCTCGAAGGCACCATCGCCCTCATCCTGGCCCTGCTCGTTATAGCATTCGCCATACTAACAAGTCAGGTGCTCCGCGTAAGTCCCTTCCTCAAGAAGTGGCTCTTCGGAAGAGAAAGCAGGAATGAGAAATGAAGAATATCTCACCGCTCGTCATGGAGAGTCAAAGTTTCCTTTCAAGCCAGGAGTAACTTTCATTCGTCAATCGTCATTCATAACTCGTAACTTATCAGCAGGAACCTAATTTCTCACCAATCGTTAATAGACAGCCATGCCATCCCCCGTTGCACTCTTCGTCTACAACCGCGCCGACAACACGCGCAGGACTATAGAAGCCTTACTGGCCAACACCCTCGCTACGCAGACCGATCTCTATGTCTTCTCAGACGGCGGGCGCGACGAAGAGTCGTGGCGAGCCGTGCGCGAAGTACGAACCTTGCTGCATGAAGTGGAGGCCGAAGTTTCGCGTACGCGAACATTAAATAGTATTACTATAGTAGAGCGCCCTACCAACTACTATCTCGAGCGCAACATCATTGAGGGCATAAACCAGGTCTTTGAGCAACACGACACCATCATCGTCCTCGAAGACGACATCGTCACAGCTCCACATTTCCTCCAGTTCATGAACGATGCCTTCCGCCTTTACAAAGATGACAAGCGCGTGATGCACGTGAGCGGCTTCACGAGGATAGAGCCTCGCCCAGCTCGGAATGAAGAACCAAGAAGAATGAAGGACGAAGAATCTCGCTTTGCAGGGAATGAAGAATACGAGTCTTCTTCAAGTTCTGAAGGTGAAACTCATTCATCATTCGCCATTCGTCATTCATCACAACAAGAAGGCGAAACCGAGATGCTTCATTCTTCATTCTACTTCTCTCCTTTCATGGCTGGATGGGGCTGGGGAACATGGCGCGACCGATGGAACGGGCATTTTTTGCACTTTGGCTCGCGGGAAGAGGCACTTAAGGGTCTTACGCCAAGCAACCGCGAAGCCATAGAGTATGGGGGCGTCTTCCCTTGCCTGAAGGACCTTGACCGCAGCCCCATACCCTGGGACATCTGTTGGAGTATAGCTATTCGTCAGTGTGGTGGCCTTTGCCTCTACCCCACGCACACCCTTGTGCGCAACATAGGACTCACGGGTGGCACACACTATGGCTTAACAGACCTTCAATTTTCTCTTTTTAAATTCCACTTCTCTCTTAATCTGAGTCGCCTTTTGTGGCACTACGACTACGACCGCGAACCCTACGAAGGAAAGATAGAAGTAGTCTATGAAGAGCCCGCCGTCAGCCAACAGATAGAAGCACAGATGCACGAGGCCCTCACCGATTGGGGTATACGCTACACATGGCTTGGCCGCGTCCTCCGGTTCCTCTACCAGCGGATAAAGGGCCGCCGCTAAATTTTCACCGCCTACGCTACTCTCTCTGCCAATCCAGAGTCTCTAAGAAAACCTTTCTCTTTTATCAGCCTTCTTATTTCATCTTTCACCGTTTCTTTTCTTACCTCCTCTGCAACGAAAGGTGACACTTCTGCACGCGCTCATGCGGACCAACTCTTTCATGTCCCAAAATCCCTTTTCACCCTTCACTCTACTTTCTTTAGCCGACTCGGCCGACCTACATCGCAAGCGCAAGTCCGCCCATACACACCTTCTTGATTAGGTTGCCGCGTTAAATAATCATAAAAGTTGAGCATTGTTGAAGTGTTTGTTGCATAAAAAAGATAAGTTTGTAAAAGAAAGCAAAAAAGATATCTTTTGTTGATCTTTTATATAATAGATTGTTATGAGTAAATCGCACCAACAAAGCTTTCCACGGATGAATAAGGCACGCCTGACGGAAGAGCTGGTAGCCTACTTTCAAGCTCATGCAGGCGAACTGATTGACATCAAGACTATTTTCCGCGAGCTGCACTTGAAGACGCACCCAGCTAAGCTGCTATGCATGGATGTGCTGGACGACCTGCTGATGGACGACTTCATCATCGAGCAGGCACAGATGCGCTATCGCCTGGCCGATACGACGTCGGTCATGGAGGGTACGTTCCAGCGTAAGCATAACGGCAAGAACACGTTCCTGCCCGACGACGGCGGCGAACCCATTTTGGTGGCAGAGCGCAACTCGATGCACGCCATGGACGGCGACCGTGTGCGCATTCAGATGATGGCACGCCGCCGCGGACATGTGCGCGAAGCACAAGTGACGAAAATTATTCAGCGCGCTGACAAGCAGTTCGTTGGTAAGCTCAGCGTGAGCCGCGACTTCGCCTTCGTACTCACCGAGGACCGCACGCTCTCCAACGACATCTTCATCCCGAAGGGTCAGCTCAAGGGAGGCAAGTCGGGCGACAAAGTCATCGCCAAAATCATCGAGTGGCCTGAAGGGTCGAAGAACCCAATAGGAAAAATTGTAGAGGTGTTGGGTAAATCGGGCGAGAACGAGACCGAGATGCACGCTATTCTGGCTGAGTTCGGGCTGCCTTACACCTACCCCAAGGCCGCCGAGGACGCCGCCCGCCATATCGACGCCACCATCACAGAAGCCGACATCGCCGAACGTGAGGACTTACGCGACCGCACCACCTTCACTATTGATCCGCGCGATGCCAAGGACTTCGACGATGCACTCTCTTTCCGCGAAATCAAAGATCGTAAATCATATGGTCAATTATACGAGATCGGAGTCCACATTGCCGATGTCTCGCACTACGTTACCGAAGGTTCCATCATTGACAAGGAAGCCGTGAAGCGCGGCACGTCGGTTTACCTCGTAGACCGCACCATTCCGATGCTGCCCGAGCGTCTTTGCAATGAGATATGCTCGCTGCGTCCCGACGAGGACAAACTCACCTACAGCGTCATCTTCGAGATGAACGAACGGGCAGAAGTCAAGAGCTGGCATCTGGCTCATACCGTGACGCGCAGCGACCGACGCTTCACCTACGAGGAGGTGCAAGCGCTCTTGGAAGCCCGCGGCGAGGCCAGCCCCGAGGACTACCATGCCCCTGGCGACCATGCTCCACAGTCTGGCGCCGAGTTCGACGGCGACAAGGCAAAAGGCCTACGCCCGACGGAAGACTTCGCCACAGAGCTCATCACGCTGAACCGTTTGGCCAAGATACTGCGCGAGAAGCGATTTGCCAATGGAGCTGTGGATTTCGACCGCCCCGAGGTGCGCTTCGACATTGATGAGAAAGGTCATCCTATAGGCACCTACTACAAAGTAGCAAAGGATGCCAACAAGCTCATCGAGGAGTTTATGTTGCTGGCAAACCGCACAGTGGCCGAGAGCATAGGAAAGGTGACACGCGTCAAAGGACAGAAGAACAGCGTCAAACCAAAAGTGCTACCCTATCGCATACACGAGCAGCCCGACCCCGATAAGCTGATGAACCTCTCGCAGTTCGTTGCCAAGTTCGGCCGTAAACTGAAGACTACAGGCACCCGCCAAGAAGTTTGCCGCAACATTAATAAACTGCTTCACGAGGTGCAGGGGCAGAAGGAGCAGAACGTAGTGGAGATGGTGGCTCTCAGGGCCATGATGAAGGCCAAGTATTCGACAGTGAACATCGGTCACTATGGCCTCGCCTTCGACTACTATACCCATTTCACCTCACCCATCCGCCGCTATCCCGACCTCATGGTGCATCGTCTCCTCACCCGCTATGCTGACGGGGGCCGCTCGGCCAATCAAGAGAAGTACGAAGCGCTGTGCGAACAGTGTTCCGACATGGAGCAGACTGCAGCCTTGGCCGAACGCGCCAGCATCAAATACAAGCAGGTGGAATTCATGGCCGACAAGATCGGTCAGGAGTTCGACGGCATCATCTCGGGCATCAACGAGTTCGGTATATATGTAGAGCTCACCGACTCGAAATGCGAGGGTATGGTGCCGCTGCGCGACCTCGATGACGACTACTACGAGTTCGACGAGCGCAACTATCAGCTCCTCGGACGTCGCCACCACCGCCGCTACACCCTTGGCGACCCTATCCGCATTCGCGTAGCCCGCGCTAATCTCGACAAGAAACAGCTCGACTTTGCTCTGGCAGAAGAATAGTTATGAACCTATTACATCGCATATTCCGTTTCTACTACGATGGATTCCGCTCGATGACCTTGGGGCGGACGCTGTGGCTGATTATCGGCATAAAGCTCTTTATCATGTTCGCCATCCTCAAAGTCTTTTTCTTCCCCAACTTCCTCAAGCAGAATGCAGGCAAGGGACATGAAGCCGAGTTCGTGGCGACGGAACTGAACAAAAGAGCAGATCAGCAGTAACCATCAAGCCCTAACCAACCCGTAGTCACCGTTGTACAAATTCAACAGCACCAAAGGGCAACACATCAAAGCCCTAACCGTCCAGTATGTTGCCGTTGTACGGCAACCCATTACCTCAAAAACCTCTTACCCTCACTACCTTAAAACCTTAACTGTATATGGCAATCCTCACCTCTCTTATCAGCCTACTGCAAGCCTCCCTTCCCGAGCAAGGAGGAGCGCTCTCATCCGTAGACTGGGCGCGGGCACAGTTTGCCCTTACCGCCATCTATCATTGGCTTTTCGTGCCACTGACTTTGGGTCTCGGCCTCATCATGGCCATCATGGAAACAAAGTACTATCGCACAGGCAACGATTTCTGGCGTCGCACGACGCAGTTCTGGCAGCGACTCTTCGGCATCAACTTCGCCATGGGAGTTGCCACCGGCATCATCCTCGAGTTTGAGTTCGGCACCAATTGGTCTAACTATTCATGGTTCGTAGGCGACATCTTCGGCGCCCCACTGGCTATCGAAGGCATAGTAGCCTTCTTCATGGAGAGCACCTTCGTGGCCGTGATGTACTTCGGATGGGACAAGGTTTCACGAGGCTTCCATCTTGCTTCGACGTGGCTCACATGGCTGGGCGCCAGCATATCTGCCTGGTGGATTCTCGTTGCCAATTCATGGATGCAGTACCCTGTAGGCTGCGAGTTCAACCCCGACACGATGCGCAACGAGATGACCTCTTTCTTCGACGTAGCCCTCTCGCCTTTCGCCATCGACAAGTTCCTGCACACAACCATATCCTCTTGGATCATCGGTGCAGCTTTCGTAGTGGCTGTGGCCGCCTGGTACCTGCTGAAGAAGCGTGAGGCCGAACGCGAGATGGCACTGAAGAGCTTGCGCATTGGCGCTATCGTCGGTCTCATTGCCTCCATCGGAGCCGCCATCACAGGCGACGAAAGCGCCTACAAAGTTGCCGAAGTTCAACCCATGAAGCTGGCAGCTATGGAAGCCCTCTACAACGGAGGCACAGACGTGAGCCTCACAGGCATAGCAGCCATCAACCCCTTCAAGCAGCCCAACTATAAGGAAGAGAAGGAAGCGCCCTTGCGCTTAGCCATCCCCAATGGCCTCAGCATCCTCGCCACTCGTTCGCTTCATGGCTTCGTGCCTGGTGTGAACGACATACTCAACGGCTACACCAAGGCCGACGGCACGGTGGAACCTTCGGCCAAGGAGAAGATGCAGCGCGGACGCACCGCTATAGAAGCGTTGGCGGCCTATCGACAGGCTAAGACCGACGGTGCCGACGAGGCTACAGTGGCTCCCCTGCTCGCAACCTTGAAAGAAAACATGCCCTATTTCGGCTACGGCTTTATCAAGGACGAGGCCGAGCTGGTGCCCTACATCCCCGTCAACTTCTGGGCTTTCCGCATCATGGTGGGCCTCGGTTCGCTGTTTATCCTTTTCTTTGCCTTTGTGCTGTTCCTGGATTGGAAGAAGAAGGGTTTCCTCGCACCAAGTGCCCTCAACACTGAGCTCTCAACGTTCAACAAGGCTACACTATGGGTGGCCATCATCCTGCTGCCTTGCGCATACATCTGCTCAGAGAGTGGCTGGCTTGTGGCCGAGTTCGGACGTCAGCCTTGGACTATTCAGGATATGCTGCCTGTCTCAGCGTCCGTGTCAGACATCAGCTCCGGAGCGGTAGCTACCACGTTCTGGCTTTTCCTCATACTCTTCACTACCATGCTTGCCGTGGAGATCAACATCATGCTCAAACAAATCAAAAAGGGACCACAACTATGACATACTCATTCCTGCAGCACTATTGGTGCTTTGTTGTCGCCCTTCTCGGCGCCATCCTCGTGTTTCTGCTCTTCGTTCAAGGAGCCAACTCGGTAGCCGGCAGCCTCGGCTACACCGAACAAGGCCGTCGCCTCGTCTATAACTCCACGGGCCGCAAGTGGGAATTCACCTTCACTACCCTCGTTACCTTCGGCGGAGCCTTCTTCGCTTCCTACCCGCTGTTCTACAGCACCTCGTTTGGCGGTGCCTACTGGCTCTGGATGATTATTCTCTTCACATTCGTGGTGCAAGCCGTGAGCTACGAGTTCCAAAACAAGATAGGCAACTTCTTTGGCCCAAAGATCTTCCAGTTCTGCCTCACCCTCAACGGCATCCTCGGTCCGTTGCTCCTCGGCGGTGCCGTAGCCACGTTCTTCGAGGGCAGCAACTTCATCGTCGAAAAGAACAACCTCATCGACGGTGCAGCCCTCACTCCCATAATCAGCCATTGGGCCAACGCCTCGCATGGCCTCGACGCCCTCTTGAATCCCTGGGTCCTTGTCTTCGGCTTTGCCGTCGTCTTTCTGGCTCGCACGTTAGGCATCCTGTATGTGATGAACAACGTCGATGACGAGGACATCCGTTCGCGTGGCAGTGTGCGCCTTATCGGAGCCGCCGTGCCCTTCGTCATCCTATTCGTAGCTTACCTTGTCCACCTGTTGTTGAAGGACGGTTTTGCCTATGACCCTGCCACGGGCATCATCTTCATGGAACCTTACAAATACCTGCACAACTTCATCGACATGTGGTATCTGTCCGTCATATTGCTGATAGGCGTAGTGCTCGTACTTTACGGCATAGGCAAGACCATCGTCTCGAAGAACTACGTCGGCGGCATCTGGCCCGCAGGCATCGGCACCATACTGACCGTGCTTGCCCTGTTGCTCTGCTCGGCATGGAACAATACTGCCTACTACCCTTCGACGGCCGACTTACAGTCGTCGCTCACCATGCAAAATTCCTGTAGCAGTGAGTTCACGCTCCGCACAATGTTCTACGTTTCGCTACTCGTTCCCTTCGTTCTGGCCTACATCGTCTATGCATGGCGCGCCATTGACCGCAAAAAGATTACCGCCAAAGAGATCGAGAACGCTGAACATGCTTACTAAGCAGCCCGTTCACAAGGCACTATCGGAGATAATTATCTTTAGGAACAAATCCCGTACACTAAGCTTCGAACCACCTTACTGTACAAAAAGTGAAATCCGGACTGAATCTCGTTTGAGATTCAGTCCGGATTTTTTTACATCATCACAACCCAACTACCGTTGTCCGATAAACACAGGTGCGGCCATCCCAAGTCTTTGCAACACAGGTGTCCGGATGGTCAACCTTACATGACAGGCCCTCCTTAACCCGTTAGATTACCATCCGCTTAAAGGACAACAGGCAGTACTATAAACGTAAATGGGTTGCCGACTGCCGAAGGATAGCGCAAAAGACCGCAAGAGCCAGCTCATAGCGGCAAGCCTCAGCGCTGAGAACCACCGAACGATAGTGCAAAAAGCCCCATCCAAATGGCTGATTCACCCTTCACGGCCAACACAATTGCAGAACGCACCCAACCGTTTTGATTATTCCAAGGTCATGGAATAATCTCAGCAGCCGTATGACTTGCCGTCTTCAACCAAGCGAAAAAGCTTGCGCAGTCTGGCTTAACGACCTCTACGATGGATGCTTATTCCATTCTTTCAATGAACAGCCACCCCGACAGCTTCACGCCTAATACTCTGAACCGTAGGAGATGATAGAGGGGAGTTTACCGATGATACGACTATGGATATCAGCTGTAAGGTTGTCATAGGCCACACCCTTGTCCTTCGGCAGGGCAGCAGCCAGTGCCTGACGAGCGGCAAGCCATTGAGCAAAAGCCGACTTCAGGGAATTGACACGATTAGTCACGACTGAGTCTGCCGGAATCATGTCTGACACATCTTTGTACATTTCGTAATCCTCAGGCACAGAATGAGCTTCAATCCATTCATTCCATTCCCGGCTGCTTACGGTTTTGCCTTTCTGCCGGTAAGGCTTTCCGCCTAAGATGATGGCACGTTCCACCTCCAGTTCTGCACGTCTGTTGCTTGACAGATACTCGTAATAGCCATTGATTTCCATCGGTTTCATGCTATACCATTCACGTCTGTAAGAGACATCGTTCCAGAATGCGAAACGCGCTTCATTCAGACCATGCCATGCCTTGTATTCTTCACCCACCAACTCTGACAGGTCAGAAGGCGCATCCTCCATCCATTGCATGTAAGCTTCTATGGTGCTATAATAATCTATCATCGAATACATGTGGCTCTGAAAATTCAGCTCCATCTGCGTTTCTAAACAGAACTTTTCCATCAGATGTAGCATCTCATTCATGATGGAGTCATGCGGAACAGCCGGAACGGCTATCTGGAACGTATCGATAGCCGCATGGACAGCTTCGACCCACTGCAGCCGGTCTGTTGCATTTCCATTTGAGCGCACCAGATTTGTCATGCGCAGGAAACGATTAGCCAAGCGCAAAGCAGCGGAGTCGCGATGCGTAATCGTCAACGCTTCCTCACGTTCTGGCGAGTAGCCTGATCCGTCCTCTGTTTTCCCGTAGTTGAGCATCATATCCTCCACCTTATGCTGTTCTGCCAAGGACAGGAGGTCGCTGGCCGAGATAGGGCTTCGCACGACGACATCCTCGATGTACGCTATACTGTCGTCGCCCACAAAACCCTCGGGCACTTGCACTGTGTCGCGCGGATTGATTTTAGTTTCCGACTGGGCTGATAAGTGATAGCCGGAAAAAAACAGCACGGCAAAAGCCGCCACAAAAAGGAATACAAGAGATTTTTTCATACGACCTTTCCTATTATTTATGACAAAGCGACATAAGGGTCGCCACTAACCATCATTCTCCAGTCTGAATCTCCTCGGTCGCCATAGGCCGCACATCGCCATCTACCGACATCCTTACCAACATTGTGGCCGTCAAGGTTCTTGCTCAGGCTGGAAGCAGCTGAGATGTCGAAGGCCCGATAAGGAAAACATGCCGTGGTGGCCAGGCATCCGTCGGCAAACAAACTTTCGCTTACGTCCAGCGCTGCAACCTGTGGCTTGCCGAAAACACAGGTTGCCGAGGTCAACAAGAATGATGTCCTCGGCAACCATGTCTTCAGCTACGCTAAGAGTTTTTTCACAATTTCAGAGATAACGCGGCCATCAGCTTTTCCGGCCAACAGCTTATTGGCTGTGCCCATTACCTTTCCCATCTCCTTCATGCTGGTGGCACCTACTTCAGCAATGACCTTCTTCACCTCGGCCTCAATCTCCTCTTGCGAGAGTTGCTTAGGCAGATAACTCTCCAGCACTTCCACTTGTGCGAGCTCGGCATCGGCGAGTTCCTGACGTCCAGCCTGCGTGTAGGTGGTTGCCGTCTCCCTACCCTGCTTAGCCAGTTTGGCAATAATCTTCAGCGCATCGGCATCTGCGAGCGAGTCGTTGGCTCCGGGAGCGGTCTTAGCCTCAAGGAAAACCTTCTTGATGTTGCGGAGTGTCTCCAGACGCACTTTGTCATGGGCCTTCATGGCGGCCTTGATGTCTTCACTAATCTGATCAAATAATTCCATAGTATAAATATTTAGGCAAAGTCCAAGCAATGATATTCCTTGCTTTTCGATTGCAGTTTACGGCACAAAATTACTCAAAAATCCATATTATCCTGCGGAATAATCCTAATAATCGTCCGCGACCTGCTTTTTTCTGATTCAGATTTATGTTTACTCTCGGTAACAAGCAAAAATGCGAACACAAAAAAACGCCAGCGAGACAAACAAACGATTCTTGCTTGTCTCGCTGGCGTCGTGTAGTTAATAATATAAAGAAGCCTGACGTCTCTGGAACTTTTATTTCACCCCATGCTTTTCGCTCCATCGCTGGTAAAGCGGGTAGAGGCGAGCAGGACGAGTGCCGTACCAGGCATAGCCGTTACGGCGTTCATAGCCTATCTCCTCCAGCCGCCGCCGTGGCACACCGTCGCGGTCGCATACAAAGGGTTCGGCATGTTCAAGGTCGTAGTAACGTGCCCAGAGGGGCGGTGCCGTGGGATCTTTGACGAGGCGGGTATCGCGCTGATCAGAACCTCGCAGAGGTGCGTGTTCCACGCGAAAGCCAGTCAGCTTATGCGCGTCCAGCCATCGCATGGCCCCTGCCACGGCGCGCTTCACACGGCGGTCGGGACGTGGCAGTTCCATCAGTAGTTGCACGATGGCTGCGCTCTCCTGCGAGCAGTAGGCGGGCAACTCGAAAGTGCGGGCCCCTACGGGCTGTAGCGTGATGCTGTCGTGCTGCTGGCACCAAACGGTGAGTTGCCCGTCGCAAACAATCTGCGTGTTCAGGAGGCATTCAATGCCTTTGTCGAAGGCTTTGCCGATTCGGCGGCGCAACTTCCTGTCGGTCAGCTCGCCTTGGAAGGGTGGCTGCTGGCTACGCACGTCGCGCAGCAGGCGCAACGTGTTCACCATGGCATCGTCGTTGAAGGTGATTTGCCCGTGGTATCCTTTCTTCTCGGGCCAGAACTGCGGCCATCCGCCATTGGCGTACTGCCCATCGAGTAGATATGCCATGCCGCGGAGGAAGGCCTCGCGGTAGCGTGGGTCGTACGTCTGCTGGTACACGCGGGCAAGTAATCTCATCTCGCCCGTAGTGGCTCCGTTATCAATAGTGGAGTCATCCCGACGTTGCTTATCGTGCAGAATCTGGGTGCGCTCGTCCTGCGAGAGCGGTCTCGTCATGTCGATGTTCTTGGGCCAACCGCCTGTATCGCGTTGGTAGAGCAGTATCTGTTCGGCCACGAAACGGTCTTTTGCCAGCGACCTTTCGCGGTCGTCCTGTGGCATGGCTACGCTGCTATTCAGCATCATGGCGAAAGCGACGACGACAGTCTGAAAGAGATGGTAGGTTGGAAGTTTCATATCAGGAATTAAGTTATCGAATAACTGTGGACGGAACGCTATGGGAAGCGAAGCATCTCTGGAAAGATTAGGATGTTAAAGAAAAAAATGCCCGGAGCGACGAAGTAGTGCTCGACCCTTGGTTGCTTCGGGCATTCAAAGATATTCCCTGCTGAGGATGGGCAAGACCGAGGCTTCCTTTTATTTGAGGACTACCTTCTTTCCATCGTGGAGGTAGATGCCGTGGGCTGTGGGTCTGGACGAGAGGCGACGGCCGTCAAGGGTGAACCAGCCTTGGAACGACGACTTGCAGCTGACGCGCCCGTCTTTGGTCGCTTGCCCCTTCAAGAATGACGAATCAGTTTCCACTGTGCTGATGGACGTTGTCTCGCCATTGAAGTTGAGAACGAAGGCGCGGACTTAGTTTCCAGGCACTTCTGTAGAGGCCTTGATGGTGAGGTCTCCTTCCAGTTGGAAGTAGGCTCGGCAGGCGTTGACGTAGAAGCCATTGGCACTGGGGTAATAAAGAGTGTTGTCGCTGCCGAGGTAGAGATAGGTTTTCTCTGCATTTTCCTCATAGATGCCTACTGGCGAGAAGGTGCCGATGAAGTCGATGTAGTCCGTCGTTGCGTCAGAGAGGTTGTTCTTGATGGTCACGTTCTGGAACTTGAGGTCGTCCTCATGGAGGTCAAATTCTTCAGGATGATGCTTGTAACCTTCGTCCTTTGTCCAACGGATGAGATAGGGCGTGCCGACCGTCAGCTTCGTCCATGAATATTCATTCTCAGGAAGAACCTGCGTGAAGTTCAGCGTCAGCTCGCCGTTCTCGAACGAGGTGCTGCTCAGTTCTCACACGTCCACACCGTTCAGGTCATAGAGCGGAGAGTTGGTATCTATTTCGTGGTCGAAGGGTAGGCACAGCGTGTTCCAGTTGCCGTCCTTGTAGAGGGTGCGGCCTGTGAGGGTGACGCTATGCACCACCTCGCCGTTGTTCTCTAAGAGGGCAGTACTGTTGTCGGCACCATCAGCTGTCGGCGCCTGTTGTGTCGTGCCGACTCTGGACGAGCAGCCAACCATCAACGTAGCCGAAAGCACTATCATGCACGCTGCTACGCGGCGCGACTATCGCCACGTCCGCGATGCGACGTCTGCCCAAGCGCCGTGACAGTGCGGTTCTCGAAACGTTTTTTTCTCCAACTGTTCTCCTTCCATAGATGTTTTTGGCCAATATGTTTCCGTTGCAAAGTTAATGTTTTTTCAATATAAGCTGTCAAAGAAGAGACAAAAAATTGTCTATTCCCTGAATGCCTTACTGATGAGTGAACTTATGGCGACAAAATATTTCCATGCTGCAAAAAATCGAAGTTATTTATATACACCATGCCATTGTCATCTTGAAAGAACCAAACAGCATCTTCTGAAATAACAAAATTAAGCGAACTGCCATTAATACTCTTTAGGGAACATAATTCCTGCTCTCACATGATGTACCGCGTGGCCACCGGTCACGATGCCCTCTATTTTAGAGAACATAATTCCGGCTTTCACTCCTCTTCCGAAGGGATACGCAAAACCGACGCAAGATACGGTCGGTTGAGCGACAAACCGGGACCGTCAACTTTACCCGGAAAGCCCTCTTTTCCCTTTTTATTGCTGTCCGCTTCTAAGGGAAACAGGAAACGCGCCCAGCAGTTTTCATTATTCCATGGCCTTGGAATAATCTACGCACCCGTATGTATCGCGCTCTTTAACCAAATAAAAACGCCAGCGAGAGAAACAAAAACCTTTGCTTATCTCGCTGGCGTTAATTTGTTTAGGCTTAAAACCAAGCCTTAATACTCATCCTCGTTGAAGTTTAAATACCACATTGGAAACCAAGAGCTTACACTCTGCGGTGTGACTGTTGCGAAGGTTATTTGGCACTGAAATACGCTAAAAGACCGAATCACATCTGTCTTCATCACCATTACTCTCTACTATAATTCAAGGGAATTTGAATTAAGCAGGAAGTCGTAGATACTCATAGTAGTGAAGCCATGCTCATTACGATGTACCAAACATTCTTCTCCGGTGATGATGATTTTCTTGAACGAATCATTCACCCTCAATAGTGACGCTTGTTCTTGCTGACGTTTCTCTTCGTTCTCCATCCGGAAAGCCGATTGGATATAATACCGCTTGCTGCCCAGATTGCATACGAAGTCTATCTCCAACTGTGACCTGTGCTGCTTGCCGTCTTCGCCTTTAGTCACAACAGGCACAACGCCAACGTCTACATTAAACCCTCGGATAAGTAGTTCATTGAAGATGACATTCTCCATCAGATGCGGCTTCTCGTCCTGACGGAAATTGATACGGGCGTTGCGAAGACCCGTGTCGGTGAAGTAATATTTATAGGGAGTATCGATGTACTTCCTTCCCTTCACGTCATATCGCATCGCCTTCTCTACAAGAAAAGAGTCACACAAGAACTCCAGATAGGACTTCACGGTCTCTGGGGCGATGGTCACATTCTTGACGCTCTTGAATGTGTTGACCAGTTTTGCTGGATTGGTGAGACTGCCAATAGAGGAAGATATGATGTTCAGCAACTCTTCGAGTTCTTCTTCATGACGTATCTTGTAACGCTCCTTGATGTCCTTGATATAAGTCTCGACAAAGAGATCCTTCAGATATGAAATCTTCTGCTCTTCTGATTTCTTCGAGAGTATCTGCGGAAGTCCGCCATACATCATGTATTCATCAAGTCCTAACTGATTACTGCCCTCGTAGGCAGACATGTATTCCGCAAAAGACAAGGGATACATCTTCACTTCATCCCCTCGTCCACGAAACTCGGTGATGACATCCTTCGACAGGAACTTGGCGTTTGAGCCAGTCACATAGACATCGGCATTGGGGATGCTGAGGTAACTGTTCAGCACATCCTCGAACTCATCTACCAATTGCACTTCATCCAACAGAATGTAGTACATCTGAGCGTCGGTCATCTGAGAATCTATGTACTCAAGCAGAATGTCTGGATTGCGGAGTTTCTTGTTCCGCCGGTTCTCCAAGTTCACTTTGATGATGTGCTGGTCATCCACTCCCTGGAACTTCAGATAGTCTTGGAAGATGTTGAACAACAGATATGACTTGCCACTCCGTCGCATCCCGGTAATCACCTTTATCATTCCGTTATGCTGACGATCAATCAATTTCTTTAGGTATAAATCTCTCTTTATCTCCATCTATTCGATTTTTGCGTCATTGATGACACTGAAATCGAGTACAAAGGTGCCTTTTTTCTTTGAGACTGCAAATATTACACTGAGTTTTTTGCTCTTTTCCTGCAAAATATGCCGATATTGCTTCCGAAAGTGCTATTTTTGAGTGCTTTCGGAAGCACTATCACGATTTCTTCTGTCAAATCAACGCCATCTATTTCATTCCTCCGTCACAAATGACACGGAAATCGAATAGGACTTGGTTCGAATAAATATTCGCTGAGGAAGATGAGTATCGTCTTTTTCTATAGAGGAAGAGTGTCATCTTGCTTTTCAAACAAATTAACTTACCCTCTTAAAGCCATATTCTTTGTACTTCCTACCTCATTTCCAATCATTCGTATTATAACGAGATTTTATCGGATATAGCATCATTCATACCTTTGCAGCAAATAGCAGCGAATTATGATAGAAACTAAAGGGGGGGACTCAGAGTAAATACGCTATCATTTTGTACGCAAAAAGCAATGTGGTGACTCGTCATAAGAATCACCACATTGCTTATTCCCAATTAGTTACGCTTACAATAAGCGTCTAATACTCATCCTCGTTGAAAACTTGTTTTCCGTCGATTATGTATTGGTTATCAGTTATTTGCATTGCCGTTAACTATTTTTAGCCAAACTTACAGCACTATCAGAGGCGATGAAGAGCGATTGTAAGGCTGGTTGGACAAACAAACTCATTTCCTAAAAAACAAGACTCCAACCATAACACCATTCTTTTAATCTAGCAATAGCAGTAGCATCACACAAAAAATCTTCATTAGGCAATGACAATATTCTAATCGGCACATGAGGTTCTATTGTTCTTAAGCACATACATGCTGATAGGTATTCAACTTTAGGTGTTGGGATTAACACACAAACACGATGGATTCCATGAAGTTTTAAGGTGTATACTATAATGAAACCTCTATAGTGGTTATCTTGTGTTAAGTATATCCCATCTTGAACAGATACATTTTGAAAAGTCCATAGACGTTCCGGCAAGATAAATGCATCGGGATTCATTATCTGCTTTCGTAAACTATCATAATATGTGTCAGACAAGAAAGTATATCCTGTCCGAGCGAATAAAAACAGATAAGCATTTTTGAGTATTGCTGCTGAAGATCTGCGAACATCTTGCTTTAATGGAAAATCTTGTATATCTATTATGGAGTCCTCTAATAGAATATTGTCATGAAAATAATTCCATGTCTTGGGATTGTTATGTTTGGTATCTATATTTAACAACAAATCTTGGTTTTCACCGACCTTCAAAGTCCCATACAAACGTCCATCACCTTCTTGCATAGAAACTCTTCTGTCTGTCCCTGGCAAAAAAGCTCTTTGTTCTATTCTCTGTATAGATTCAAACAGATAGACATCAATATCTGACCCACAAGAACTGTTGCAGTCCTTACAAGTTAATGTTAAGGGGATACCTCCAAGTGATTTTTGGGGAACATGTTCCTCTGTAATATCCTGTCTAACGCATTCTTTGCTAAAGGAACGCATACATAGTGGACAGATATAGTCAGAGTCTAAAGATGAAAGACCTGCATCTCTTAGAACAGCAAGATTCGTTAAAGAACGATTATAACACAGCAATTTATCCATAAGTGGTACAAAGGTACTTGTTTATAATGAAATAATCTTGTAAAATCATCGTTTTGTGCGTAATTTAAGCAAAATTTTCCTAAAAACACATCAAACTGGGGGCGAAATCAAGTTATTAAGAATTTTTTGATTACCTTTGCAACGCATAGTGGCGATATGCCATCTTTGCTCGACATATTGATAATACGAAGCGTTATGCTCGACTTGCTAATGGAAACGTAGGAAACTTCCAATGAACTGCAAGGACGGTGTATCGGTTCGCGCGTATAGCGTGGACTGGTTACTCCTTCTCAGTTCAAGGCAATTCCTACGGCCTCCATTAGAAGAAGTGGTATATCAGTGCCACGCTTCTACGTAATAATAATCGTCCTTGGAAGGTACTGATGGGACACGGATAATGGAATGGCTATGGCTGAATTGAAATTTCCTGTTACCAAGCTTGATAACGATAAGTTTCAAGTTGTTGTAGATATGGCACTATACGCCAAAGAATCTCTTGTTGCTGCTTGCTATAAGTTTACAGACCGATTTTATATCCATCAGCAGACATCTGGCAATAATGTTATAGTTGTATTTGAAACGAAGGATGGTAATGATGTTTCGGAATTTGTGGTCAAGCAGTTTTGCAACGAACTCATTGACCAACAGGTTCGCTTTAATACGAATCAGCAGTTTGGCCATATTCGTGATTTAATTGTCGAGGAAGCTTTTAAACCAGTGAACAAATGAAGAAGATTATTTTACTTGTTGCATCAGTTCTGGCTGCGCTCCAATCTATCGCTAATCGCAGTCCTGAGGAAACGAATTCTAATCCGTTGATATTATCACCCTCTGATGGAATATATAATCATGGGTCTCACGCTTCACATGCCTCGCACTGTTCTCATTATTCAATGACTATAACAGTAAAGAAGGATTCTGCTCGCAATGTAAATCAAGAAGATAGAAAGTCTATTATCCACTCGTTAGCATTGATGCATAATTGCGCTGATAAGGACATTGATATTATGGGGCTATATATTTCCAAGAATAATGGAATCATAACCCAAGAAAGAGGCGAATCCTCCGTAGTAAGATATAAGCCAGCTCCGAATGAGAAATGTCTATATATTAGTTTCCGCAAATGGAATAGAGGGCAGTATTCTTCATTCAGCGTGCAGGAATACATCATTCCGCTTTCAAGTACTGTATCAGATTACTACCGTATAGGAGATGGGCACCATTATAATGCAGTGAAGAAAGAAAAATGGATGGTAGATTATTCTAATAAGAACAAATGACTATGAGCGAAAACTATAAAATACTCCCTTTCCGCTTTGCCCGCTTCAATGAGTCGGAGTACTTGCTAACGAATGACGTTGGCGAGTATATCTTCCTTAGCAATGAGGATTTCGAGAAGTTTATTAACAAAGAACTGGATGTGAAATCAACGGTGTTCCAAGACATTGCATCGAAGCAAATTGCCACAACAGACAATGTGGAGGACGTGGTGAATATGCTGGCGACTAAGTTCAGGACGAAAAAGAGCATATTGAGAGATTTCACCAGCCTGCACATGGTGGTGCCGACCTTGCGATGTAATTCCAGTTGCATCTATTGCCAAGTGGCGCGAAAGAACATGGACGACCACGAGGCGGATATGACGAAGAAGACGGCAAAGAATGTGGTGAAGACTATCTTCGAGTCACCGTCGCCCTGCATCAAGATTGAGTTCCAAGGTGGCGACCCATCGACATACTTTGAAATGGTAAAGTACATCATTGAGGAAGCGGAGTGGCAAAACCTTTTCAAGAAGAAAGATCTTGGCTTTGTGATATGCACCAACGTCACATTGCTTACTCCTGACATGGTGAAATATTTGAAGAAGCACAAGTGCGACATTTCCACCTCGCTTGACGGGCCAAAGGAATTGCACAACACGAACCGGCCACTACAGGACACGACGCATACCCATGAGAAGTTTGAGGAGAGCATCAAGATGATTCGTAAAATTTGCGGCAATGACTGCGTTTCAGCTCTAATGACCACCTCAAAATATAGCCTTGGCCATTTCAAGGAAATCATCAACGAGTACGTGCGGATGGGTTACAACAATATATTCCTTCGCGCTTTGAATCCGTATGGGTTTGCCAAACAATACAAGGAAAAGATTGCATACCCCGTGGAGGATTTTATCGAGAACTTCAAGGAAGGCCTCGACTATATTATAGAACTGAACAAGCAGGGTACTTTCTTCATTGAAGGGTATGCCTCCCTACTATTGAAGCGAATACTCACGCCATTTGCTACGGGCTTCGTAGATTTACAATCACCAGCCGGAGTCGGTATTGCAGGAGCAATATATGACTGGGATGGCAATGTCTATGTGGCCGATGAGGGCAGAATGTTAGCCCGATTCAAGGACTACTATTACAAGTTGGGCAATGTGAATGAAGACAGTTATCAGTCAATGTTCAATGGCGAGAAGCTGCATCATATCATCGAAAATGCTTGCACGGAATGTTTGCCTATGTGTTCCGAATGTGTTTTCCAGCCCTATTGCGGTGCAGACCCTGTTAGGAACTATTCTGAGCAGGGTGACATGGTGGGTCATCGCCCTACGAGCGACATGTGCAAGAAGAACACTGCCATCATGCACTATTTGTTTGAGTTGCTGAAGAAGCACGACCCAGAGATAAACAGAATATTTTGGTCTTGGATAAATTAGGATGGTATGAAACAGATTAACGGAACAGCATTCAATATCGAAGCGGATATCCTTGGCCGAATAACGCTAAAGGGAAAGAGCATTTTCAGCCGTAAGGACGAGATACTGGTAAAATCTGACGCAAAGGATTTGCCGTCTGGCTACGCAGCTTTGATTACAAACAGTGTGCAAATTGCAGGTCGGAAGCCATGTGTGGGGAATGTGCAAACACTTGAAGATTTTAACGAGGGCGACGTGGTGCTGATAAATAAGAAAGGAGAAATCGTTTTCCTATACGAAATCAAGTCTCTACATAATGCCATCTTCGCAACAGAGCGTTGCAATCATCGTTGCATCATGTGTCCTCAGCCGCCAGTTGCTGAAGAAAAGGACAAGACTCCCTTTAATCTGAAACTCATCTCGCTAATAGATAAGAATACGGTAGAGATTGGCATTACTGGTGGCGAGCCGACCCTGATAGGCGACAAACTCTTTGACCTCATCAAGCAGATACAGAAGTACCAGCCGAAAGCAGGAATCAGCCTGCTGACCAATGGAGTGAAATTTGCCGATAAGGAATATGCCATGAAATTGGCTATGTGCAAGCACCACGACCTGCAAATAGACGTGCCGATTTTTTCGGACATAGCCGACGAGCACAATCGCATCGTGGGAGCAAAGACTTTCTATAAGACTGTGCAAGGATTGTATAATCTCGCTTTGTTCCATCAGCGAATAGGACTGAGAATCGTAGTGCATAAACAGACCTACAAACGATTGCCCCAACTTGCCGACTACATCTACCACAATTTCCCGTTTGTCAGCCAAGTAGCATTCCTGCAAATGGAAACGGCGGGCAACGCAAATACCAATCTCGAAGAACTATGGATAGACCCATACGATTACAACGAGGAACTGAAGCAGGCTGTATTGCTGCTGGCAAATCGTGGTATTTGTACTCGTGTTTACAATGCTCAACTGTGTGTGCTGCCCCGCGAGATAAGGGAATTCGCTGTCAATGCAATTTCTGACTGGAAAGACACCTATCTCCCCGAGTGTGAAGAATGTAAACTCCGCCAACAATGCGGAGGTCTGTTTGCTTCCAATCAAAAACATCACAGCGCACACATCAACCCCAATTTAGAAGACATCACGGCCTCGGCCTGTGTCTAGTGATAGTTCATTTATTGTTTAACAATTAAAAAAGGAGGTTCAATGAAGAGAGTATTATTTCTTTTGGTCTCTGCCCTTCTTGCTGGAACCACGTATGCTTCAAACCTGAGCAAGGATGTAATTGCGATGGTGACGAACAGCAGCCAGGTTTCTATCACTGAGCAGGGACAATCTCTGATTCTGGAGCAGCCTGTGAATGTACAGACTCAAGCGAATGGTCACTATTCGCACAGTTCGCACTCTTCACATAGCTCTCACAGTTCGCATCGCTCTCATTCTTCGCACTACTCAAGTAGTTTCTGAACGAGAAAGGTTGAATTCTTTAATTAGGATGCCATAGCCAAGTGTTATGACATCCTTTTTTGATTAACCAATTCCCCAACCATTATTCTTTTTTGTACCATCCCAGTTGGTCAGTTCGCTGAAGGAACCACCACCGCCTGTACTAATACCACCTCTACCGCCAGCGGCAAGGAGTAGATTCGCCATCAAATCTTTGGAAACCTTCAGCACATCACAAAGTTGCCGAGTGCGTGATGCTGTAATATCAGCTTAGAACTCGGATATACCAGTCCATGCCATCTTCTCTAACAGATAGGCGGTAGCCATCCTGCGTTGCTTTTCGTCAGTTGGATCAAGACACAAATAAATAGAACTTTTAAGCGTTGCTGTCATTCTATCACCTTCCAATACTCCCCCTTATCAGGGCCGATGCGTTTAATTATTCCCTTTTCTTGTAAAGACTTGATATGTTTAGCGACAGTTCGACGAATAATCCCAATGGCATCTGCCATTTCTTGTGTTGTCACATAGGGATTCTCACGAATTAAATCTATTATTTTCTGTGTACTTTTCTGTGTACTTTTCTGTGTACTTTTCTGTGTAGTATCAATTTCACTGCCCTGCAAAGTGGGAACATAAGGGATTTCTATGCGGTAAACATCCTGCTCCTCAATAACGGGCTCTTTGCCATTGTCGTATAGAGGAGTGTACTTGAACATCTTCCGCATATCACTACCAAGTTCTTCTACGATTCCCATCTGAGAGAATACCTTGGCAATCTTTGGATTCTTACGATGTGGACGCATGGTCTGGAGATCGATATGCCCATAGACGTATGGGATATTCCAGTTCTCCGTAACGATGCTATCTCGATAGATGGTAAACGTCGTTGGATAAGCACTGCTATACTCACGATGAATTGATGGTGCTGCGCAAAACTCACCCGCTGACAGTTGCTCTGCAAGCTTTCAAGCATGGTGGCACTGTCGCATGACAAGCATTACTGCTTAGAGGCCCTACGTGGGCGGTGCTTCATAACGCGTGAGGGGGTGTCGATTATTTCTTTCTCCAGATTTTTTAATTTTCACCTTCACCGTCACTTTTGCTCGTAACTCTCGATAGATTAGTGCGTTAATAGCAGTGTAGGTGAATTTTCACCTACACTGTTTTCACTATCATACGGTCATACAGGCGTAAACGGCCGGGAGTGTTGGGCTATACGACCAGTTAAATCGAAGTAAAACAAGTTGTTTTACCTCGATTCAACCAGTTGAATGTGAGTGTAGGTGAAATTTCACCTACACTGCATATAAGATGTTGCAGTTCAAATTGTTGCAAGGAAAAGTGTAGGTGACGGTGAATTTCAACTTTTCTTGAGAAGTGTCTGGCAAAATAATGATTCCCGGGAGTTGAGTCATAAAAGAAAGATGGCAGGGCACGATGTAGTGCTCTGCCATATGTTAATTGCAGCTGCTCAGTCAAAGCTCGTTTAGGGGTCGCTTCGCTCCGCTCGGCGCTTGCGACGCTTGACACTTCAAGAATATCTTTCAATTATATTTGCAGTCGT
>DGSC01000020.1:0-12283 GCA_002391275.1 Prevotellaceae bacterium UBA4372
GCAGGGAGTCGAAACGCTTGATGACAGCATACAGCATAATCACCAGATGCTGCCATGCATCGAAGTGTTTTACATAGCGCTCACCGCCCATTTCACGGCTGAAACGAAGAATTTTTGCCTTGTCAAGCAAATTTAACAGCTGTCCATACATCGGCTGTCCGATAAAATGTGTACCTTTGTTCATGTTATCGAAGTTTTGTGGTAAAAACAAAGGTAACGAAAAAGGCTGAAACCCAAGCGAGGGCTTCAGCCTAATTTTTATTTCATTCTAAAATCTTTTAGCGGACAGCAATAATATTATATTGCGTTTATGATACAAAAAAAGCCTGGGCCTGTCAAACTGACAAGCCCAGGCTTTTTGATTAAATACTCCGATGATATTATTTGCCTAAGAGATTTGTATTTTCAAACCGTACGCGGAAGGGCCACTGCTCGCCGTTCTGCGTCCATGAATCGGCGGATCGGTTCCTATCCCAAGGGTGCTGCCAGTGTTTAGTGGGAGCTCCCATGACGACGAAGAAGAGGCGCGAACATTTTGCCGGTACTGTTAGTTCGGCCGTGCCTTCGCGGGCCGACTGCACCTCGCCATAGACGCGTTCGCCGGTTGAGGTGTAGGCTACGAAAGCATAGCGCCATCCTGCTCGCTCGGGATAGACGTATTTGTAGCCAGCGGCATCAGTGAGACCAGTGAAGTGAGCTTTCACAACGTTGCCGGCAGTGCCTACGTTCATGTTAATGATGGCATAGCCATAGTTCTGAATGCAGTGGGCAACGTCGCTTTGCCATGTGTCCTTGGTACCGCTTACCTGAGTCAGGAAGGTCTTATGCTGCCCTATGCGATGCTTGGCTTGGTCGCGCACGCCGTCGATGTCCCATGTTGCCATACGCATGTAACCTTCCATCATTTGGTCGTTAAACTGCTCTTGTGTGAGGCTGTTCATCCGCTTATAGGTTTCAACGGGATCCTCAGGCTTCTGAGCTGCGCGCCAGAGCCGCCCAATGAAATCGGCTCCATGCTTCATGGTCCACCAGTCCTGAATATAGCAGTTGGCATAGCGCCAATCTTCGTGAAGGAAGTTAAGGTGATGCGCATCGAGGTGTTGCTCGAAGTATTCGCCGTCGGTGAACTGGCGTTCCGGGAAGATTTTATAGGCCTGCCAGTCAGCACAGCTCTCCCACCAGCCGCAGTCGCCCCAGCCATCGCCGTTGAATCCCCATTTGTAGCCATGCTGCTCGCCAAGGTCCGCAGAGACAAGGTATTGGAATGTGTGGCCTACCTCGTGGGCAACGGTGTGGCCGCCACGTGCAACGGCAGCCCAAGGGTTAAAGTGGCCTATGCCGGTCTTGCCGCCAGAGACACCATTGGTGCCGGAGGCATCGGCCCGCCATTCTTTCTGATAGGGAATATAGAGCTGGATTTTGTAGTTATCGGTTGTAGAATTTCCAGGAACAATGAATCCGAGTTCTACGTACTTGTTCCAACATTTTTCGCAGATATTGAGGATAGTGCTGGCATTGGCAACGTTGCCATCGCCTGGATACTGGATTTTAGTTGACTTGTCGCCATAGCGCACGTCCCAGAACACGGCATAGTGATCGCTCTCGGCCATGTGGGCAAAGTTGTAGCCGCTGGTGGCTTTTTCATTGGTGTAGTTGGTGCCCGAATAGGTGTCAGGCTTAAGCAAGTAGCGTCCGGGGTCGGTAAAACTCATCTCGGCGGCATCGGTAGGCACGACAGTCTCTAACTGTATGGCCTTATAGCCCAAGGAGAATGTTGGGGAGAAGAGACGCATTTGCTTGGGACGAACGGAAATGGAGTCTATACCCTCTATTTCGATGATGTCATTTGGCTTAAAGCGGTCGTCGTAGCGCACATAGAGGGTGTCTTGGTCTGGGGCTTCAGATGAATAAACCGCTGTAGCATGAAGGGGTTGCGACGTAGCAACAGACGATAAAGGAGAGGATAGGAATGTGGAAACGGAAAAAGAGTTAGCCGCACTGCCAAGGAGTGCAAGCGCAAGGGTGATTCTTGTATATCGCATGATCGTATTCTCCTTATTTTATGGCAACTTTTTTGCCGTTGATGATGTAAATGCCCTTTGCAAGCTGAGCTTTTCGTTGCAAGGTTGCCGCGCCAAGGTTCTGTCCGCTGAGGGTGTAGATGTTGTCGTCGGCTTCCTTGCCAGAGAGGCCGAGAGCTGCCGGAATAGAATGAATAGCATCCGTTGCAGCCGTGAGATCCTCGCCTATTCCGTCGATATAGAAACGCATGGGAACAGGTTCCTTGCTGATGTCTTGTATCCAAGAACGGAAGCCCAACATAGCTACAGAGTCTTCTGCCTGCTCCATAAGAGCATCGTCATTCAGGTAGTACATGCCGGGGATCACTTTCTTATTCTTGACTATCGACCCTGATAAGAGTGTGCCATCGAGTTTCAAATATGTGCCGTGGAAGCGGACTTGACGGGATCCATCCTCATTCTTCACAGACTGAAGGCTTGGGGACTGATTAACCTTCTTGGAGACCCCGGGGATAAGATAGACAGGACCATAGACCTTTTCCTCGACAAAATTTAATAATGAGCGCCCTGAAACCACGTCGGCTTCGCGCGTAGGACGGAGCAAATAATGGTAATTGGCCCTGAGCACCACATCGTCGGTATTGAGATCTAAGGTGGAGAACTCAAGCGTCACCTGACTATCGTCAACAATAGCCCGAGGTGATGCCAGTTCTGCATCATCGCCGAAGACATAGCGTAGCTGATTGCCAGTAAGGTTGAACGGCAGCACGATGCTGTTCCATTTGCCTAAGTTTAAGGTTCTACGTAGAGCCACAGCGCCATTGTCCAGAGTTTCTGCTCTATTGTAAGTGACGCTATCCTCATCAAGAAGCAAATGAGGAAGTGCCTTGAAGCGAATGCTCTTGACGTCAGCACGAGCAAACTGATCATTACCAATACTCATTGTGCCATCACCTAATTCAATGCAGGGACAGGCATCATAGGAAACAAGGTAGTAATAAGTGGCCTGACGTGTACGTACTACCATGTTTTTAGCATTGAGTACTGTTTGCTGGCGGGTAACCCTATGGATAGGAGCCCCAGCGGACTCTGTCTCTTGTGCCCCTACAGGAGAGCAAAGCAAGAGTGCGACAAGAGTCACAGCCATTTTTCTATTCAGATTCATTATATTAAAAACCATGTCTGTGGTTAAAGCTTTTTACGAATAATATCAGTTCTCTATATTATGACGCAACTGTGTGAAATAGCCGTTCATGGCTTGCTCGTCGTGAGCATCTATGATTTCAATAAGCCGCTTCAGCTCATCGCGAATTGCGCCTATCTTTGGTTTTGTATTAGGGTTGAAGAGGATTTCACGCAGAAGCGTATCGTCTTCGGAAAGCACTCCACGAGCTATTTTCATGTGACGTTTAAAAGTAGTTCCCGGAGTATCCTGATGCTTCATGATGGCCGCGAAGACAAATGTGGAGACAAAAGGAATAGAAAGCGAATATCCCATAGTCTCGTCGTGCTCGCTGAAAGACATCTCCTTAAGGTTCAGCCCGAGGCGAGTATAGAGGTCGCGGAAGAACACCCGCCCCATATATTCGCCCTCGTTGATAAGAATAGCATTCTCATGCGAAAGGTTTCCCAAGTTCGCAAAGGTAGGACCAAACATGGGATGCGACGAGACGTAGCGGTGTCCAGTGCTTTCGTAATACTCCTTGAACCCTGTCTTTACACTGCTGATGTCCGAGAGGACGCAATCGGGACCAATATGCGGCAACAGATCGTCGAAGGCTTGCAAGGTGTACTTCAAGGACACGGCATTGATGACCAGTTCTGGATTGAAGGCATCGACCTCGTCCAACGAGGTGAAACGCTGAGTGTTGTAGAGAAAACGAAGGCGCTTGGGCTCGGTGTCATAGACAGCCACTTCATGATCAAAGGACAAGAGATCGACAAAAAACGATCCCATCTTTCCTGCACCAAGAATAAGTATTCGCATAATTTTAGTTTCTTCCTCTTCTCCCCGGAACAAGCTGTTGCATGTGCAAGCGCTGTAACATGGTCGTGAGGAACAATTTTTTAGAGGTTAAGAATGGCGTGAGGAAGGCGTTTTCATAATTTCCAGTTGCTGACGGACGCTTTCTTCGTGAATATGTTCGTAGATATCCCTGACGAAATCGGGGCTCATCCCACAGATGACGCCCTGTGCCGCGCGCTTGTCAAGGATTTCGCTGTAGCGCGTTGTCTGCACTACGGCCATATTATGCAGCTTTTTGTACTCTGCTATTTCCCTACTGATACGCATGCGCTTGGTCAGCAAGTCCATGAGAAGATTGTCAAGTTCGTCTATTTGTTTTCTCAACTGGCTGATGCTCTCCGTAACTTCAACCTCGTCGCGAACGACCAGACGGTCCAAGATAAAGTCGAGAACTTCAGGAAGCACTTGCTGCTTGGCGTCGCTCCATGCACAGTCGGGATTACAGTGGCTTTCGATCATCAGGCCGTCCATCCCGAGGTCCATGGCCTGCTGTGCGATGGGAGCAATAAGGTCGCGACGTCCCCCCATGTGACTGGGATCAGTGACAATGGGCAACGAGGGGAAGCGACGTTTGAGTTCGATAGGCAGATGCCACATAGGAGGATTACGGTAGAGGCGCTGATCTACGCTTGAGAAGCCCCGGTGAATAGCTCCAAGGCGCTTTATGCCTGCATTGTTTATTCGCTGCAAGGCGCCTGTCCATAGCTCGATGTCGGGGTTAACAGGGTTTTTCACCAATACGGGCACGTCTATTCCCTTGAGAGCGTCTGCGACAGCCTGCACAGAGAAGGGGTTGGCACTTGTTCGTGCTCCTACCCAAAGGATATCAATGCCAGCCTTGAGTGCCGCTTCGACATGCTCTGGTGTAGCGACCTCCGTGGCCGTGAGCATACCCGTTTCAGCTTTTACGTGCTGCATCCATGGCAGTGCTTCCAGTCCTTTACCCTCGAAGCCACCGGGCTTGGTACGTGGTTTCCAGATGCCGGCACGAAATATCTTTATGCCGTTTTTGGCAAGTTGACGTGCCGTCTCCATCACTTGCTCCTCTGTTTCTGCCGAGCAAGGTCCGGCTATGACAAGCGGGCGTTTATTCTCTACTCCCGGTAGACTGAAAGGAGATAGTTCCAAATCAAAATCCATTTCTTTATAGTTTATTGTGTTAAGTATTTGCCTGGTTGTATTCGTTATTAAGCTAAAAACGGCCTTTGCGTATTGATATTTTGAATTCTTTCCAATGCTTCACGCATACGCTGCTCTTTGGCGCACAGCGAGATGCGTATGTAGCGTTCGCCATTCGAGCCGAAGATGAATCCTGGAGTGATGAAGACACGAGCCTCATTGAGCACGCGCTCTGTCAAGTCCTCTACATTGACATAGCTGTCGGGGATGCGTCCCCAAAGGAACATTCCCTTCTGCAGGGGATCGAAAGTGCACCCGAGAGCCTTCATGATATCCTCTGCAATAGCACGCCGGGGAGCATAGGTGCGGACATTGGCCTGCATATGCCATTCATCTGTATTGGTCGTGAGCGCCTCGGCTGCTGCCAATTGCATGGCACGGAATGTGCCGCTGTCGATATTCGACTTCACCTTTAGAATCCAAGAGATAAAGGTCGCATTCGTCGCCAAAAGGCCAACACGCCATCCAGGCATATTAAAGCTTTTGGACATGGAGTTCAATTCTATGCAACACTCTTTGGCACCGGGCACTTGCAGGATGCTCAAATGCTGGCCCTCGTTCAAGATGAAGCTATAAGGATTATCGTTGACAATCACGATTGCATGTTTCTTCGCAAAAGCCACCAACCGTTCATACGTATCACGGTTGGCAGGAGCCCCGGTCGGCATGTGCGGATAATTGGTCCACATCAGTTTGACGCGCGAGAGATCCCTTGACTCCAGCTGCTCGAAATCGGGCTGCCAGCCTCCAGCTTCTGTGAGATCATAGGTAACAACTTCAGCTCCCAAGAGACGCGAGAGTGAAGTGTATGTAGGATAGCCTGGGTCAGGCACCAGCACTTGGTCTCCGGGATTCACGAAAGCCAGTGTCACGTGCAAAATGCCTTCCTTCGAACCTATGAGAGGTTGGATTTCAGTTTGAGGATCGAGTTCTACCTTATACCAACGGCGGTAGAAAGCAGCCATAGCCTCACGCAACTCGGGTGTTCCTATTGTAGGTTGATAACCATGTCCGTTGTCCTTCGCGGCTTCGCGACACAGCACATCAATAGTCTGCTGAGAGGGTGGCATATCCGGACTGCCTATGGCCAACGAAATGATGTCGCGGCCCTCGGCATTGAGGCGTGCCACTTCCTTAAGCTTACGCGAAAAATAGTATTCCTGCACCGAAGCCAGACGGTCGGCAGGTTTAAATGCTTTCTTTTCCATTTTTGTACTCACCCAAGATTTTGAGGTCCGATGTCAATGGGCGTATGGCATCAATGCCCTGTGTGTAGCGTGTATAGTCTTCAAAGAGGATGTCGACATAGAAGAGGTATTCCCACTCCCGCCCGATGATGGGCAGCGACTGAATCTTTGTCAGGTTAAGCTTGTAGAACGAGAGCACAGACAACACTTGCGAGAGAGTGCCCTCGGCATGCTGAAGCGAGAAAACGATTGAAGCCTTGTTCGTCTGTCTGATGTCGCGCAGGAGGTTTGCCCTCGAAGGAGCGGCAACGACAAGGAAACGTGTGAAGTTGTGCTTGTTGGTCTCTATACCTTCCTCAAGCACCTTCATGCCATAGATAGGAGCTGCATCCTTCGAGCAGATGGCTGCCAGTCCTCGTGCTCCTGCCCTGCTGATGTCTGCTGCAGCCCCTGCCGTGTCCTCATCCTCTACGACCTTGATATTCGGATGCCGGCTCAAGAAGTCGCGGCACTGCATGAGAGCCACGGGATGTGAATGTATCTCCCGTATGTCGTCCCAATCATCATCAGGCAGGCACAGCAACGAATGTCGTATGCGCAGTTTATGCTCACCTACGATCGTGACAGGCGACTCGCGAAGGAGTTCGTAATTATGCAGGAGCGATCCCGCAATCGTATTCTCTATGGCTGCAAGAGCTATCATTGTTGGATCCTCAGCCATCGTCTGAAAAAGTGCTTCAAAGGTTTGGCAGCACACGAGTTCTATTTGCTCACCTTCGAAATACTGATGAGCTGCTATATCATGGAAGCTGCCTTCTATGCCTTGTATTGCAATACGCTTCATATCTTCTAAAACCAAAATCCCGCTCCTGATTGGAAGCGGGATTATTTATTTTGCTTAGTGTGTGTCAATTTTCAAATGTTTCATCTCAAATTGCCGTGTTCACTCCCGCTTCACCTTGTTGGGGCAAAGTAAAAATAAAAGTAGGAGTAATAACGAGCGTTAGTGTTGAGCATAAGTAATTCTTTGCTTTTGCGGTGCAAAAATAATAGTTTTCTACGACTCGACCAAATAATGTGTCATTTTTTTCGTTTATTCCTCTTTTTTGCCTTTGTTTTAGTCTTTGGCAGTGGCCTTACGACGAGGCCTTTCACATGACCTTTCTTGTCGAGTTGCAATCGCTGTCGGGCTGCGGCGACAGCATGGTCGGTAACCTGAACGGGGTCGCTTTCATTGCCATAGCGATCCATGGCCGTGACGGCAAGATAGAGTCCCATAGCTGCAAACCGGTTGTATTCATACGAAGATGTGGGCAAGGCTGTGGCCACGAGATGCTCTGCACGGCTTACATCCACGGGCCACGTGTGTGAGGCATAGACATTATAGCGCATATTCTCTTCGCCTTCCCACACGAGTTGCTCGGTGACATCGTTCAGTATCTCAATGACAAGATTCCGGGGCTTCTGAGGTTTGACATCGCAAAGCCAAACACACGGTGGAACGAGTGCAGGATAGGCATAGAAATCATCTCGCAGATAGTCGTAAAGGTCCTTCACGTTGTCGGTCAAGAACTTAGAGCGGAAATAGCACTGCCCTGCCATATTCAGCTGCCGCAAGTATTGCAGTTGCCGCTTAATCACCGACAAGGGCCAGTTTTTCTCCTGGGGATGCAGGAAATAGATTCCCAATCCTGGAGCCACCTGCCTCCCGCAAGTCTGTTCTTGCCAGTCGGCAGCAAAGGGATAGAAATGGACTCCGTCGAAGTACATCATCGGAAAGAGTATGTCATGAATGCCTTCTCGCAACCATCCCTCGGCGTCTTGATGCACCGCGTCGCGGGCATTCCATCCGCGAGAACTATAGCGTGTAAGGTCGGCATACTTTCCTACGGGCGAGCTGCTTATACGCACCCAAGGTTTCAACGCATGTGTTTCCTTATAGATCCGGGCCACGATGCGCGTAATATTGTCGCGTCGCCATTGAGCTTTCGACAGGCCTTTTGCTGCAAAGCGCTTATACGTGTTATTGTCAGCAAACGACGTTGCATTCTCTGGATAGCGGATGTAGTCGAAATGAAGACCATCGACATCGTAGCGCTCAACAATCTCATGGCAGATTTCTGAAAGATAATCGGCTGTGCCCGGCAAGCCCGGATCGAGATAATACTGATCAGCATGTCGCACGCACAGCTCGGGATGCGTTTTCAAGACGCTACGTCCGCCCATCTGCTTGGCCACGGCAATTTTGAAACAGGGTATTGTCACGACCCATGCGTGCAGTTCCATACCCCGTTTATGGGCTTCGTTGATAGCAAAAGCCAAAGGGTCGTAGCCTGGGTCACGCCCATATTGCCCAGTCAGGCACACATCCCATGGCTCGATCTTCGACGGATAAATCACCGAACCACGAACGCGGGTCTGCAGGAGAATAGTGTTGATGTTCACTGCCTTGAGTTGGTCGAGCAGATCGCACAGCTCTTGCTGCTGACGTAGCATGTTCTGGGTCGACGTCGCACGCGTACGAGGCCAATCGAGGCCGTTCAAGGTTGTCACCCACACCGCACGCAACTCATTCTTAGGAGCGGCAGACCATGTCGAAGGTACAGCGCCTACGGCACAAACACTGCTACCCAGAAGCGCCAACATACATATATATATATAATAATGTATATACTTCATCAAAAAAGCTTTTTTGCAGCGGCAAAGATATACATAAATCCCGAGTTAACTCTCTTTTGTGTCAAAATAATTTTCCCACTACAATCCTTCATTTTCTCAAAAATGCCCTTATTCTTGACAAAAAGCAGTAATTTAACGCAAAAATCAACCTTTTTGAAAATAATATTAGGAAAAAAGTGATAGATTGTATATCTTTGCAGCGAATTCAGAGATAACGGGGCTTAGCCCTATAAACATCCACTAATCCCACACAAAATGAACGCAAAGCAAGTATTGGAAGACCTCAAGCAGCGTTTCCCCGGCGAGCCTGAGTACCATCAGGCTGTAGAAGAAGTCCTCGGAACTATCGAGGAGGAGTACAACAAACATCCCGAATTTGAGAGCGCCAACCTCATAGAGCGCCTCTGCATCCCCGACCGAATCTATCAGTTCCGTGTGACATGGACCGACGACAAGGGAAATGTACAGACGAATATGGGCTACCGTGTTCAGCACAACAACGCCATAGGCCCGTACAAAGGAGGTATCCGTTTCCACAAAAGCGTAAACCTTGGCATTCTCAAGTTCCTTGCCTTCGAGCAGACTTTCAAGAACTCACTCACTACGCTGCCTATGGGTGGCGGCAAGGGCGGTTCCGATTTCTCTCCTCGTGGCAAGTCGAATGCCGAAGTGATGCGTTTCTGCCAGGCCTTCATGCTTGAGCTCACACGCCATATCGGTCCCGACGTAGACGTGCCCGCAGGCGACATCGGCGTTGGCGGCCGCGAGGTAGGCTACATGTTTGGCATGTATAAGAAGCTAACACGCGAGTTCAGCGGTGTACTCACCGGCAAGGGCCTCGAGTTTGGCGGCTCGCTGATCCGTCCCGAAGCCACTGGTTATGGCAACGTCTACTTCCTGCGTGCCATGCTTCGCACCCGCGGCGAGAGTATCGAAGGCAAGAAGGTGCTCATCTCAGGTGCCGGCAACGTAGCACAGTACTGTGCAGAGAAAGTGCTGCAACTCGGAGGTAAGGTGATGACCATGTCCGATTCCGACGGCTACATCTACGACCCCGATGGCATCGACCGCGAGAAGCTCGATTACATCATGGAGCTCAAGAACATCTACCGTGGACGTATCCGCGAGTATGTCGAAGAATACCCCACTGCCAAGTACGTTGGCGACGGTGCAAAGCCTTGGTTCGAGAAAGCCGACATCGCATGCCCTTGCGCCACACAGAACGAGCTCAACGAGGAAGCCGCCAAGGCTCTCGTGGCAAACGGTGTTATCGCAGTGGCTGAAGGAGCCAACATGCCTTCCACTCCAGGTGCTATCAAGGTGTTCCAGGATGCTAAGATTCTCTACTCTCCCGGTAAGGCCAGCAACGCCGGCGGTGTCAGCGTAAGTGGTCTCGAGATGAGCCAGAACAGCGAGCGTCTGAGCTGGTCGTCCGAGGAAGTCGACAAGAAGCTCCTCTGGATCATGGAGAACATTCATGAGAACTGCGTCAAGTACGGCACCGAACCCGACGGCTACATCAATTACGTCAAGGGTGCTAACGTAGCAGGATTCATGAAGGTAGCCAAGGCCATGATGGCCCAGGGCATCGTCTAAGCTCAAAGTGTCGGAGACGATACTTCAAGCCCTTAACAATAGGCCATGATATAGCAGTTGACCTATGAATACTATTAAATGCAGCCATCTCTGGCTGCATTTTTTGTTTATACCTATAGCAAAAACAAGAAGGAGCCAACGTCACAACTCCTTTATCTTCCATACAATAAGGGGGATGAGCCTAAAGCTCATCCCCCTTTTGTGCTATATAACCGAATGTTTACTTAGCGATAGCAATGCTTACGCGGTTCTTGTCGTTCTCGCTGAAGGGCTGAACGGTGTCGCCTTTAGCATCAACGGTGATACGAGCAGCATCGATGCCAGCCTCGGTGAGAGCCTTGGCAACATTCTCGGCACGCTGCTGAGAATACTTCATGTTGATGCGGGGATTACCTGTACCAGCGTCTGCATAACCTGTGATGGTCACCTTTGTCTCGGGGTTGTTCTTGAGGAAGTTGGTGAGGTCAGTTACCTTAGCCTGCTCGCTGCCCTTTGCAACGGTCTCGCGAATAGCATAGAAGATTTCCTTCTTCATTTCAACGACCTTCTTCACAACAGGCTTCTCAACAACCTTAACAGGTTCGGGAGCGGGTTCGGGAGCGGGCTCTTCAACGACAACGGGAACAGCTACGGGAATAACGTTCTCCACCTTGCCGAGGTTGAACTTCAGACCTACAAGGCCTGTGAAGTACCAGTCGGTGTTGGATTCGTCACGCTTTGCCTTGCTGTTGTAGCGCTCGAGAGTACCGTTAGCCATGCACTCGAGGTTGAGGCTCACGCGCTTGCTAAGACGGAAATCGAGATCGAAACCTGCACGGCCTACGGGGTTCACCTTTGTACCATCCCAAAGCTTACGCATGAGATAGGTGGTAGCCACGTCATGTGCTTCGTCGTTGTTGAAACCGAAATTGGCAGCAGCACCAGCGATGATGTTCAGGCCAAAGACACGGTTGGGATTGTAGCCAGCGATGGCGTTGATAAGGTTGAACTTAACGTCGAGACCAGGAGCTACATAGTTCCATTTGTAGTTGGTGTTGTCAGCGAAACCGCCCTTGCTCTGCCAACCGTTGACGGCCAGACGAAGAGCCCACACGGGATTGAACTGATAACCTACAGCCACCTGAGCAGCAGGTGAGATAAGCTTATCGAAGTCGGCCTCACCCAAAGTATAGGCAGCGCCACCTTGCAACTGAAGGAACCAATGAGGATTAAACTCTACACGCTCTGTTTCCTGAGCGTTTGCGGACATGCCCATCATAGCGAAGGCAGCCACAAGCAGAAGCTTTGAAAATTTCATAACGTTTATTAAAATTAAAATGGTTAAACATTTTTTGTGGGTGCAAAAGTAGACAAATATGTGTTCACCGACAAGAAAATGACAGAAAAAGTGCTACGTATCGGTCAAATTGCTTAATTTATTTTGCAAAAAGACAACACCTTCTTTGCGTTTTCCGTCTATCTTTATAGTTAGTGATTCCTGCAAATGCACCACGCGCAGATGTTCTGTTTCTTCAATTGCAGGCAACTTGTTGAGGACATCTTGCCTGTAAATGCCGTCGCCCAGATAGTCGTTGATGGTGAAATAGCCCACACCA
>DGSC01000020.1:12355-12656 GCA_002391275.1 Prevotellaceae bacterium UBA4372
TGAGGTTCTGGAAGAAGTGGGTACCTTGGCTGGGGTCGACACGATAGTTTTGCAGTCCGGCTTCCACGATTACCTTAGCCGCCGAGATGGCAGGCCACTTGACAGGAATGCCAAGCCATGGGTCACTACTGCCCCATCGCCCTGGCCCTACGAGTACGTAGCTACGCCCCTGATCGAGGAAGCGTCGGTTGATACGGTCGATTTCCTCTGCTATTTGAGGGTTGGAAGAGGCACTCCATCCTTCGGTCTTGACGTAGACAATGTCTTCGATGTCGGTCATGATGCCGTGGCCGATGGCATT
>DGSC01000020.1:12781-12926 GCA_002391275.1 Prevotellaceae bacterium UBA4372
TTGTCGACCATCGGGCGGATCTGCAACAGGTAGAGTTCGCCGGTGCGATCGGCATTGATGTTGGCTGCAAACTCAATCTCCACAGGGCGGCGCATCTCGTCCTGTCCGTAGCGCAGTACCTTCTGCATCAGTTCGGGCAGCGGGA
>DGSC01000054.1 GCA_002391275.1 Prevotellaceae bacterium UBA4372
TGTGGTACTCGTGAGAGGTGCGGAATCCGTCGAAGAAGTTGACGAAGGGCACGCAGGTCTCGAGCGAAGCCAGGTGGGCAGCAGCGGTCATGTCCATAACCTCCTGCACCGAGCCTTCGCAGAGCATGGCGAAACCGGTCTGGCGGCAAGCCATGACGTCCTGGTGGTCGCCGAAGATACACAGCGAGTGCGATGCCAGCGTACGGGCCGAAACGTCGAAGACGCAGGGGATGAGCTCACCGGCAATCTTGTACATATTGGGGATCATGAGCAGCAGACCCTGCGAAGCGGTGAAGGTGGTGGTCAGCGCACCTGCCTGCAGCGAGCCGTGGACGGCACCGGCAGCGCCAGCCTCCGACTGCATCTCCTGCACGCTTACGGTCTGGCCCCACAGGTTCTTGCGGCCACGGGCAGCCCACTCGTCGACGTGCTCAGCCATAGGCGAGCTCGGGGTGATGGGGTAGATAGCGGCTACCTCCGAGAACATATAGCTCACGTGAGCTGCAGCCTCGTTGCCGTCACAGGTAATGAATTTCTTTTCTTTTGCCATAAATTCCTTGTTTTGCGTTTTCTGATTATTGGTTCTTGTTTTGCGTTCTTGTGTGAAAATCGCCACAAAGGTACCTAAAAATAATGATTCCGCAAGCCATTGGCCGCAAAAATCAACAAAATGCAGCAATATTCTATCCCCACACGACCAACTTTATAACACGAGAGACGCGCACAATGACAGCCTTCAGTCTTCCTCGGGTTGTGGCAGTTGGTGAACAACGATAGTTTTTCCGCTTGTCCAATAACCTAATTCGAACCTTTCCTGACGGGGCTTTTTTGTGGGGTTGCGTCTGGCCGTGAAAGAGACCGTGTATTCAGCCTTGCCTTGCCCGGCAGAAGTGCGCTTGGCTTCTGCGCTCAGCCAATAGGTGTAGTCAATTCCACCAGATTTAAAATAAGAACCGTCATCTGCTGTATAATACCCGTTATCTCCATACAGTTCGTATGAAGGAAAATTAGTGACTGCATTGAAGCTGTAAGAGCCCCCTTCACATCCTATCGTTATGGTATCCGGGAAAGTACTTATCTCCTTATATGGGATTTCGAAATAGGAAGACTCGCAGACAGGGTGATACCTGACGCCGTCAACAGTGGTACAAGGATAAACGTCGTAAGAACCAGCCCACAACGTATCAACATGGAACGTTCCTGTATAGCTTTCCACTTTATTGGTGGGATGGTAATATGCCCCGTAAGAAAAGAGTTCCTGATAATTATACAGGCTCCCCAATTTCAACGCGACACCAACGCGCGACTGCGTAAAGACATTTCCAGAGGGATAGACGGTGACAGTGGCAATATGATCTGTTACGTTGTAGTCAACATCAGGTTTACGGTTGAACTCAGGTGTAAGGTAATAACGTAAGGCATCGTATGTCTTGGTGTCGCTCCACAATGTGCGTTCTTCCTTCTTGCTACCAACGCGCCACTTGTACTTCAAATCGCGGTCTATGGACATCTTGGCAAACTCGATATACGAGTTGGAAATGTTGGTCGAGATGCTGCCCGAGACCTTCGGACCGGAGTGTATCTCAAGCCCGATGCCGGCATGAAGCAGTTTGGCCAGCCAGCTGTTGGTGGACAGACCAAGGGTGGACTTCACGCCGCCCTGCATGTAGCCCCAGAAGGTGAGGCTGGCTTCGCCATCGGTGAAGTCGCCGTCGGCGATATGGTATTCTCCCTTATCGTCCTGTTGCCGCCATTCGAACGACATCAGCCATGGGTCGTCGGTGTCGATGGTGACGGACTGCATCAGGCCAATCTCAATCTGCGGCAGTGCCAGTTTTCCGTCCAATTGTCCGTGTACGCGGAAGAAGCCCTTGGGAATGGGATCTACCTCAAAGATGGGGAATACGGCAGGGAACTTGATGGCTGGCAGCACACTCAGCGGCGTGGGTATCTCAATCTCCGCATCCGTGCTCACCGACGCCACAGCACTCAAACCCGCAGAGAACTTCTCCTTGAAATCGAGTTTCACGAACAAACGTTTGGATATCAATCCCGTGATGGCATAGGTGGCTTGCAGTTTAGCCTCCATGCCCAAGTCCAAACCTACCGTAAAACTAACGTCCTGATAGGGTTTCCACTCATGCTGCAGGCGCCCGGAGAAGCTGAACAGCGTCAATTCAACATTTCCGTTGGTCTTGCGAGGAGAGTTGCGCAAGGTGCCGTCAGGGTTGAAGCCTGCTATGCGGCGCTTGACGCTGCCGTCGGGAGCATAGCCGACTTGTTCGACGGAGATGAACTGTTCGAAGATGTCGCCGATATCGTCCACATAGTCATAGAAAACCTTGTAGACAGCCGTGTTCTCTTCCACCCTGGCCACCTTGCCGAGGAAGAAACCTTGCGACTCGAAATAGGGTATATCGCGTGCGAACTCCTCCAGTCCAAGCTGTGAAGGCGCCCCTTCAATGCGTATACGGTCATCGTGGCTAATAAGCACATCGCCCACCTTGGGAACGATGTCGGACGGAATGCTTGCAGGATAATACTTATACTTATCAAACATCAGCATCCTGTCTCTTGCGGATAATGCTGCATAATGATCCATCAGGCCGTTAGCATCGATGTCTATCATTTTCTTGCTGAATCGTATTTCCGGCTGCTGGAAGCCGATGGAGTCAATGGCGGCAAGTGGTATGCGGTAAAGCGAGTCGGTGGTTTCAATTTCTTGAATGACATACTCTTCGTGCTCTACGGAGTCAAGGTCCATCTTCGAATACCCCATGCGCTTAACCTGATCGAAGAAGAAGCCGTTGAAGTCGCCGTCGTTGCGATAGACGTAGAAGGCGTCCTGGGCCTGCGCTGACGAAGTGAAAAATGAAAGAGTGAAAAGTGAAAAATAAAAGACACTCTTCAAGTAGGAATATAATCTTTTCATAAGGCGTTATCTGTTATGTAGATAAACAAAAGACTCGTCTATATCTTCTCACACGAATATCCATGAATGGATATATGAATTTTTCATCAATAATTTATGGACAATTATATGAATCTATTCATGGGTATTCGTGTATAAAATGTATTCTTACATTAGTGATCTGTTACTTATGTTTTCACTAAAGTCTTCATCTCTTCACAAACTTATAGGTTGCATCGCCCACTTTCACGAGGTATGTTCCTGCAGGCTGACGTTGCAGCGAAACGAGCGTCTTGCGGCCAGCGTGCGCCGTCTGCGTGGTGAGTTTCTTGCCGTCGAGCGAGTACACCTCCACGCATGTGCCGTCGGGCAGACCATCGAATGCCAAGGCATTATTGTTCTGTGAGACGCGGATCTCGCCGGGCTTCACCGTCGGAACACCTACGGGGGGCATGGCGCCCTCGTAGGTGTAGCGCAGCACATCGGTGAGCGGATAGCTGACGCTGACCTTGGAGGTGGAGAGCATCAGATAGCCTTCGTTGAAGCGCGTTTCGGGTTTGTCGTCAAGGTTGTGACGGATTTTCTGTCCGTTCTTTAGCCACACCACCAACTGCTGTGCGGCATCGTCGGCGCGTGCCATTGCGGGCAGCAGCGCCAACGCCATCAGGAGAAAGAGAATCTTTTTCATATTCATACGTATATCGGTTTTGATGATTTAGCTATGGATTATATCGTTTCTGGCGCTAAAGTTAGCAAAAAGCGTTCAAAAAATACTTGCAAATCGTCACAATCGACTTGCAGATGATAATTCGTCAGTCGTTTCTGCACAAAACGCATGATATGCGACATGGAGTGTGCGGCCACTTCAGGCGGTAACCTTGTAATCTTAACGTGAGTTCGGTATAAGAAATATGCTTGAAAAATTGTAGGAGTGCGAATTATCTTGTAGCTTTGTATCTGCTAAACAACAAGTTACAATCAATCCACACTCCTATGACGACTGCAAATATAATTGAAAGATATTCTTGAAGTGTC
>DGSC01000003.1:0-19392 GCA_002391275.1 Prevotellaceae bacterium UBA4372
GCAAAGAGTTTTCCGAAGAGTCGCTCCGTAAACTTCTTGTTTTTCAGTGGCTCGCGGGCAGCTGTCTGAGAATCTGCCATCAGAAGCTACATTCCACACTTATCGGTACGGGAAAAAGCAGAGTGACACGCGCACCTACCGCTACAAAATGGATAGTGAAGGCTATCCTGTCAGCGTTGAGATTGATGGAGAAGGAGAAGCGAGATACTCTAGTTTCCCAGTGAAGATGCTCATTACTTGGGGACAAAGCAACAACTAAATTCAATTTTCCACCCGTATTCAATGCCCGTCCGTCCTCACTCGAGGACAGGCGGGCTTTTTTCTCAGGAATTATGTTGTCCCCATTTAATTTGCTATCGCTCGACAAAAAAGTAATTCGATTATTTGCGAATAATAAATAATCATTATACCTTTGCAGCGACAACTTAGAATAATATGCAAGTTACATTCAACGAAGAATATCTTGAAGAACTGTACACTAAAGGGAAGAGCCGTGACAAGAAGCATCGTTATCAGCCCCAGGTGATCAGAGGTTATCAGAAAGCCGTCAAGTATCTTATACATGCGAATCGGCTTGAGGATTTATTCCCGTTCCAGTCGTTGCACGTTGAAGCTTTGCATAGCGACAAGGAGGGTCGTTTTTCGGTGAGAGCCAACGATCAGTATCGGGTGGAGTTCACCATTTCTGAGGCTGATAAGGAACCAATCATCGTAGTTTGCACTATTCTCGAATTATCTAATCATTATAAATAAGGAGTTATGTCAACAGTAAAGTCAACACAGAGGAGGCTCGCCAATGATATGACATCGTCGCTTCTGATTCATCCCGGCGAGATGATAAAGGATGAGCTTGAGGCTCGCGGCATCACACAGAAGGAGCTGGCTCAGCAGATGGGTGTTTCATATACTGTCTTCAACGAGATTGTGAACGGGAAGCGTCCAGTAACGACTGAATATGCATTGCTGCTTGAAGCTTCGTTAGGCACAAGTGCCTCCCTCTGGCTGCGCCTTCAGGCCGACTATAATATGCAAAAGGTGCGGCAGGACAAATCGTTTATGCAGCGTCTCGACCGCATACGCAAATATGCTGCAGTCTTATAGTATGATGTTCGTAGCGCATTGAAGAGATTTATTCTATGCAGCGGTATTTAAAACTCATAAGCAAGTATTGATAAATTGAACCATGACATGACACAAAACATAATTACGGCAACACAAGCAATTTTATGAACAAAAAAAGCAGCTACAATCCGATGAGATTGTAGCTGCTTTCTTTATTATATTTATTTTATTTTTCATTTCTCATTCCCCTATCATCTGAAGGAACTGGTCTTCGTCGATGATGTCTATTCCCAGTTTCTGAGCTTTTTCGAGCTTCGAGGGACCCATGTTCTCGCCGGCCAGGACGAAAGAGGTCTTGGCTGAGATGCTGCCTACGTTCTTGCCGCCATGCTGCTCGATGAGGGCTTTGTACTCGTCGCGCGAGTGGTGGGCGAAGACGCCGCTGATAACGATTGACTTGCCCGCCAGGCGGTCGCTCTGCTGCGAGAGGGTTTCTTCGGAGAGCTGCAACTGCAGACCATAGCCGCGCAGGCGCTCCACCAAACGAAGGTTGTCTTCGTTGCGGAACCATTGAATGACACTTTCGGCGATGGCCGTCCCGATGCTGTTGATCTGCAGGAAGTCGTCGAGCGTTGCCTGTGCCAAGGCATCGATGCTCTTGAAGTTGCGAGCCAGCGTCTTGGCCACGCTCTCGCCTACGAAACGAATACCCAGCGCAAAGAGCACACGTTCGAAGGGTACTTGGCGTGACTCGTCGATGGCTTTGATGGTCTTGCGAGCCGAACGGATACGCGAATCGTTGGCACCGCTCAGCTGGTCTACTTGCAACTCGTAGAGGTCGGCATAGTTGCGGATGAGGCCTCGGGCAAAGTAATCCTCGATGGTCTCAGGTCCTAACGTATCTATGTTCATCGCCCGGCGGCTAACGAAATGTTCGATGCGCCCCTTGATCTGTGGTGGACAGCCCGTTTCGTTGGGACAATACCAAGCTGCTTCACCCTCGTAGCGCACCAACGGGGCTCCACACTCGGGGCAACAGGTGATGAATTCCACCTTCGGACCACGGGGCTGATGTGCGAAGGCCTCGTCGACGGCAACGATCTTCGGGATAATCTCACCGCCTTTCTCCACGAGAACATGATCGCCCACGTGCAAATCGAGCTGAGCTACGAAGTCGGCATTGTGGAGCGTGGCCCTACGCACGACGGTGCCCGAGAGCTGCACGGGGTCCATATTGGCCACGGGCGTCACCGCACCTGTGCGGCCAACCTGGAAGGTAACTTCGCGCAGAACCGTAGATGCCTGCTCGGCTTGGAACTTATAGGCGATGGCCCATCGGGGACTCTTCGCCGTCATGCCCAAGGTCTGTTGCTGTCGCTGGCTGTTCACTTTGAGCACGATGCCATCTGTGGCCACGGGCAAGTTCTTGCGCTCGGTGTCCCAATAGTCGATAAAGGCAAAGACCTCGTCAAGCGAGCGTGCCTTGCGCATGTGGCTGCTGACCTTGAAGCCCCAGGAACGCGCCGCTTCGAGATTCTCGAAGTGCCCGTCGGAAGGCAGCTCATCGCCCAACAGATAGTAGAGATAAGCGTCCAGGCGGCGTTTGGCAACCACCGCCGTCTGCTTGCTCTTGAGCGTGCCGCTGGCGGCGTTGCGGGGATTGGCAAACAGAGGTTCCTCGGCGGCTTCGCGCTCGCGATTGAGCGCCTCAAACGACTCCCAAGGCATGAGCACCTCACCACGAATCTCGAACTCGCGGGGCCAGGGATTCTTCTGTTCGGCACGGCCAAACAAATCGCCCTGCCCGTCGGTGCTGAACAGGTCGCGCCGGACGTCCTTGGAGCCTGCCTCTGCATCAGTAAGATTTAAAGGTATGGAACGTATAGTGCGAATATTAGCGGTGACGTCGTCGCCGCGAACACCGTCGCCACGCGTGACGGCACGCACAAGGCGGCCATCCTCGTAGTGGAGCGAAATGCTGAGTCCATCGAACTTCAGCTCGCAGCATATCTCAAAGGACTCGCCGCCAAGACCCTCACGCACGCGGTTGTAGAACTCGCGCACCTCTTCTTTATTATAGGTATTGGCCAGCGAGAGCATCGGACGGATATGCTCCACCTGCACAAACTCCTGCGAGAGGTCGCTGCCTACGCGCTGCGTGGGCGAATTGGGATCGGCGAGCTCGGGATGTAGGGCTTCCAAATCCTGCAGTTCGCGCATCAAGGCATCGAACTCCTGATCGCTGATGGTGGGCTGGTTCAGCACGTAATAGTTGTGGTTGTGGCGGTGCAGCTCTGCCCGCAACTGCATTATACGTTCTTGCTCTGTCATAAATGTCCTAATTTTTTTACAAAGGTACAAAAAAGAAGCGAGGCGCTTGCAGGAATAATAGAAAAAAATTATCTTTGCGCCATCAATGTGATGCCGAGTGCATACACGACAAACTCTTTTGTAAGTTTACATTCATTAATCCAATGAATTTCATAAGTCAACACCTGAAAACACTGAATACCGCCACACAGAAGGCGGCTGCTTTATATGCTTACATCGGTCTGGACGTTAAGGAGGACGACCTTTTGCAACTGTCTGTTCATGGCACGTGCATGATGGGTGAACTGCCTTTGCTGACAGACAAACTCATACGCGATGGGTTGCTCACTCATATTGCTGCTACACACTTTGCCCCCGCACAAAATGTGGTTAGGCCCCGATACTACGGAGAGATTTTGTGCTTTACGCTCGACGAGCACCCTGAATGGTTGGAAGAATTTGATGAGTGGCCACTCACCAGATACCCAGCCTTCAATGAACTACAGCATACCATTAGGCTCTGCCACGCAGGCAAAAGGCCACAACCGATGGTGCTTGACAGTGCGCTTCCTCCCTACCTCATCGGACTGGCCCACGACAAGCGCTTCGCACCTTTGCTTACGATGGTCAGGGACATAGACTTCGTTCCTCTCGTGAATGCCCTGATGCATAAATGGATCAAAGAGGATTTCACCGACCCGGAAGAGATTATCAGGCGGCAGATGGACATTCGAAAGCTTGACGCTAACGACCCGGATGTCCGCAATATGAAGGCGCTGATAGCATACTTCACTTTTGTAATGAAGGGCGTCTACACCCCTCCCACGAGCATTCGAATGACCTACCCAGACTACCTCTCGAAGGGAGTACATGCCATGTCGCAAGGCAAAAGCGACCTGGCACTCAAGGTATTCAACGAAGCACTTAGCGCACAAGCAGGAAAAAACAAGGAACCAGAGAAATTCCTCAACGAAGGTATTGCAGCTTTCTACTGGGTAATAGCTATCTGGACATCTAAACCAGCGAATGCACGCGAACGCTTGCAGGCTTTCGTAGCTCATGCCAAAGAGACGAACATGCAACGGGTTGGTGGCGCAGTCTTGCTGGCAACTACACTGGCCAACAGCACACAACATGTTGATATGGACTTGCTGTCGGAACTGATTAATCCGGACGGCTTTGCCAAGAGAGAATATGCCTTGCAACAGCAAATGGCAATCATGTTAGGAGCACGACTGACAGGGGTTGCCATCAACCAAGAAGATTTCCATCCGAATGCTGCTTTTTTGCGACATGAAGCTGCTCAGTATATTACGCTGAACAAGTATGAGAAGAAACAACTCTCGGCTGCTTTCGGCAACAAAGCTGTTTCTACATTAATAAAGACAAAGGAACCGTGGGAGGTGATGCTCGACCGGCTGATTGCTGTCGAAAGCCAAAAGCAGGAACTGAACGACCAAGAAGAACATAGAGTTATGTACACGATCCTCAGCGATGGGGAAAGCGTAGAACTGCGAGAGCAAAACTTATTGAAAGACGGCAGATGGGGCAATGGAAAGCAACTGCCTTGGAACAGGTTTATCGATGGCACTGAACCTTATATGGACAGAACCGATCAGGCCATAGTCGCCGACGTGCGCTTCCTCGGAGCGTCCAGACTTACAGTCGGAATTATCTTGCCGCACCTCGTTGGTTCTGACCGTGTTTACACTGGCGAGCAAATGCCCTATCGACGAGTTACCATTGAACAGCAAAAGCCTTACGTCATTCTGGAACGGAAGGTAGAGGGTGGATTCCACGTGCAGTCTAATGTCTGTTTCCAAGATATGATCTCACAGACAAGCGTCTACCACCGCGAAGATGCCATGCGCTACATCTATTTCCCTATGACAGAGCATGAGAGAGCGGTGCTGCAAGACTTACTATCCGTGACTGACTATCCAGCAGAGGCCGAAGAGAAACTGACAAAGCTGATTCCACTGATAGCTAAAACCGTGGACATTCACAGCTGCTTGATGCCTTCAGAGGAAGACGATGAGTATCTCGAGCCAGACACGAAAATAATTCTTCGCCTTACGCCTGACCCAACTACTCAAACGATGTTTGATGTCTATGCTTTGGTGCGACCGCTACCCGGAGGGAAGATGGCTATGCCACCAGCCCAAGGCAACAGAGTGATTATCGACCAAAATGAGAACTCTAAGCGTGTACGCATCACCCGCAACATGGAAGGGGAAGCCATCAACATGCAGGCACTGGTTGATTACTGCCAAGAACACGACATCCTGCTCTCAAGTACATTCAACGGACATCTTTCTACACAGCAGGTTCTCGACCTGCTCGCTTTTGCCAGCTGCCACACCGATAGCTGCGCCGTAGAATGGCCTGAAGGACAACGTCTGCGAATGCATGCCCCACATCCTTCTGACTGGAACATCGCACTCACACACAGGGGACAATGGTTCGAAATTGAGGGAGAAGTGACCCTCAACGACAACGCTGTCATTTCTGCACAGCAGCTCCTACAAGCGCTCGCCAATAGTCACGGTGGATACGTTCAGCTGCAAAATGGAGACTACCTATGGCTCAGCAACAAACTTCGAAAACAGTTGGATGCACTCGAATGTATGGCAACAAGCGAAAACAACCATCCAGCCATCTCCACCCTACAGACGTCAATGCTCGCAGACATCGTCAATGGGGAAATCAGCATTCAACACGACAAGGAACTTTTCGAATTCAAAGACCGCATAGAACAGGCTGAGGAAACAACACCCGAAACGCCCCCTGACCTTCAAGCAACACTGCGGCCCTATCAGGCCGAAGGATTCCAATGGATGATGAAACTCGGTGCATGGGGGGCTGGAGCTTGTCTGGCTGACGATATGGGACTGGGCAAAACCGTTCAGACTATTGCTTTCCTGCTCGCCCATGCCAGCGAAGGGGCTGCCCTCGTAGTAGCACCTGCAAGCGTGGTGCCCAACTGGAAAAATGAAATCATGCGTTTTGCGCCCTCCTTGAAAGTCCATGTCCTCGCAGAACATGCCAACCGGCAATCCTTGGTTCAGAAGGCTGACGCACACGATATCGTTCTTGCTACATACGGCCTCATGGCATCCATACAAGATATCCTCACACAAAAAACTTGGGCCACACTATGCCTTGATGAAGCACACAACATCAAAAACAGAGGAACCAAGACAAGCGCTGCATGCATGCTGCTGCAAGGACATTATCGCATCATTCTTACAGGCACACCCTTGCAGAATCACCTCGGAGAACTATGGAACCTATTCCAATTTATCAATCCGGGACTCTTAGGTTCATACGAGCAATTCCATACCAAATATATTCAACCTATAGAACAGCAACAAGACCAACAGCGGCAACAACAGCTGCAAACACTCGTTGCTCCCTTTATGCTTCGGCGAACCAAACAAGCCGTAGCCAAAGAATTGCCGCCTAAGACAGAGATCACACTCGACATACATCTCACCGATGACGAAATGGCCCTGTACGAAGTGCTACGTCGCGAAGCACAACAACAATTCGACGAAGAGGGAGGCAAACTCAGCCTCAACACCCTCGCGGCAATCACAAAGCTCCGGCAGACAGCTTGCTCCGCGCAGCTAACCGACCTCTCATGGACCGCTGGCTCAAGCAAGGTAAACGCTTTCATGGAGCTCGCTGAAGGTATCGTCGATGCCGGCAACAGCGTACTCGTGTTCAGCCAATTCACCTCCTTCCTACAAATAGTAGCACAAGCCCTCAAAGAAGCTCACCTACCCTTCCTCTATCTCGACGGCACTGCCACCATCAAACAACGTGAGCAGCTCGTAGCCGACTTCCAGAAAGGCAAAGCCCCCATATTCCTCATCAGCCTCAAAGCTGGAGGAGTTGGACTCAACCTCACTGCAGCCAACTACGTCATACACCTCGACCCATGGTGGAACCCTGCCATCCAGCAGCAAGCTACCGACAGGGCATACAGAATAGGACAAAAACAGGCCGTAACCGTCTACCACCTCATCAGCCACCACACCATCGAAGAAAAGATTATCCGGCTTCACCAATCCAAACTTGCCTTATCCGAAAGCATACTCCAAGGGGCCGACCAAAGCCTCAAACTCTCGGCACAAGACATGCTCGAAATGCTATCAAACAACTGGTAAAACAATAAACTATATAATCACGGGTAACGCCCGAATAACGCTATGCGCATAGACATTATAACTGTTGTACCACAACTCATACAAGGATTCCTCGAAGAAAGCATCCTCGGAAGAGCACAGAAAAAAGGACTCGTTGATATTCACCTACACAACTTACGCGACTATGCTGTAAGAAAAGACCGACGCGTTGACGACTACCCCTTCGGTGGATTTGCAGGCATGGTCATGCAATGCGAACCCATCGACCGCTGCATCAGCGCCCTGACAGCCCAACGGCACTATGACCAGATTATCTTTACCACACCTGATGGCGAACAATTCGACCAACCCATGGCTAACGAGCTGTCACTCTGCGAGAACATAATAATCCTCTGCGGCCACTACAAAGGCATCGACTACCGCATTCGCGAACACCTCATAACCAAAGAAGTTAGCATAGGCGACTATGTTCTCACTGGTGGTGAGCTTGCGGCGGCAGTGATGACCGATGCCATTGTTCGCATAATCCCAGGTGTCATAGGTGATGAACAAAGCGCACTGTCAGACTCTTTCCAGGACAACCTCCTTGCTGCCCCCGTCTACACACGACCGGCCGACTATAAGGGATGGAAAGTGCCCGAAATTCTTCTCTCTGGACATCAGGCAAAAATAAAAGAATGGGAACTGCAACAATCTCTACAACGGACAAAAACACTCAGGCCTGATCTCTTAGAATGAAAACGTGACTGTAGCCTTAGCATGTTAACAAATGCTAAATAAAATAACTTCTTCAAAAGAATTGATACCTTTGTCACGACAAAGAACTACCAAACGATATTTCTAATGATATTCATCGGTGATTTCGTCACCGTCCGTGTCATTATCTCTCATAAGCATCCCTACCCATGAATCCTGAACTAAACCTAAACCGACTGCATCTCTACATTATTGCCGGATGCAACGGAGCGGGCAAGACCACAGCCTCCTTCACCGTCTTGCCCGAGATGCTGAACTGCCGCGAGTTCGTCAATGCCGACGAAATTGCCAAAGGACTCTCACCCTTTAACCCTGAAGGAGTCGCCATCCAAGCCGGACGACTTATGATTGACCGCATCATTCACTTGCTCAAAGAGGGACAAACGTTTGCCTTCGAGACCACACTCGCAACACGCTCTTACGTGAAACTCATTCAACAAGCTCAAAAAAGAGGATACTTCGTCACACTGCTATTCTTCTCCCTATCATCACCTGAACAAGCTGTCGCACGAGTCGCAAAACGAGTCAGTCTCGGTGGACACAATATCCCCACTGACGTCATCCTAAGACGATATGATGCCGGACTTGAGAACTTCTTTAAACTCTACACGCCTATCTGCGACTATTGGACGCTCTACGACAATTCCAGCATTCCTGGTCAAAAGATTGCTTATGGCTGGAAAAACGAACGCATCAATATCCTGGATCACACTAAGTACGAATTTCTCTACAACCAATATGCTAAAAACGACCAACATGAATGACAAAGATATTCAAATCATGCAACAACGCATTGACCAAGGTATTGCGTTGGCACAGCAGCGGCTTGTAGAGCGCTCCAAGCTCTTTCATTCTACACTGGTGATCTCTCGAAATGGGAATGTCGTAGAATTGTTTCCTGAAGACCTGTAAAACCTGACCTACAACGTTAAGCCACGCTTTTTTCTTCATCCTAAACTCTACATTTTCATCTATAAACTATTCATCCCAATGAAAAAACTTTTATATGCCATCGTCGCATTAACACTACTCGCAGGCTGTAAGCAGGCATCACAAAATGCTGAGACCGACACTTCTGACAACAAGAAGACTACATTGGTAGCATACTTCTCAGCCTCCGGAACAACAGAGGCTGTAGCACAATTGCTTGCACAAGCTGCTGATGCAGACCTCCTACAGATTGAACCCGAAAATGTTTATACCGACAACGACCTCAACTGGCGCGATTCACTCTCGCGGTCAAGCGTAGAGATGCGCGATGCATCTGCCAGACCTGCTCTTAAGAGCGCTCCTGCCGACCTTTCGCAGTATGACAAGGTATTCATTGGTTTTCCCATTTGGTGGGGAGTGGCACCACGTATCATCAACACTTTTATAGAAAGTGCCAACCTAGAAGGAAAGACAATCATTCCCTTTGCCACATCTGGTGAAAGTCCTATTGAACCTGCAACAGAGGCACTAAGAGCAGACTATCCGAATCTGAACATCATTGACGGTTGCCTGCTCAACGACATCACCTTTGAAGACATAAGCAATTGGATTGAGGAATTGAAAAAGTAAACCAAACGCTTTCATATTTACATCCCGCATTATAGCAACCCCCTTCGCACGTGAAACTCAAAAAGAGTAACACATAGCGAAGGGGGTTTTTGTTTACCGCTTATACTTCATTTGACATTGAGCGGCCTATTAAAAAGGTTTTTCGTCCGCTTAATAGTATCATAATCAATCATTCGGCTGACGATAATAATAATTGATATCAGCAAAAGCCTGTCCAGACATCGGGTTATTGGCCGCTTGGCTGCTTAACCTCCTTGCTCACGATTTCAGCCTTTAACAAGTTCCTTCGTATGCTTTCGGGCAGCAGTCCACTATAAGAATGGAATCATCACCAAGATGTTTAGGCCATGAAGGCAGGTCCTTTAAGCGTTTAGCCTTGGTCGAAGAGCCGATACATACGGGTGCGAGGATTATTCCATGACCTTGGAACGATTATTCCATGACCTTGGAATGATTATTCCATGACCTTGGAATGATTGTTCCAAGGTCATGGAATAATCAAAACTGCTGGGTGCGTATCCTGCTTACCCTATATGCGGACGGCAATAAAATCAATTGAGAGGGCTTGTCATGTATTGTTAACGGCCCCGGTTCGTTGCCTAACCGAGCGATGAAGACGAATTAGGGGCTTGTCAGGAATCAGCGACATTCCTAAATACGGTGTTGCAAAGACTCGATGCCTGTCTGTTCCGTTGATGCCTGTTTGTCCCGTTGATGCCTGTCTGTCCCGTGACAATCCTAAATGCTGTGGTGCAAAGACTCGATGCCTGTCTGTTCCGTTGATGCCTGTTTGTCCCGTTGATGCCTGCCTGTCCCGTGACAATCCTAAATGCTGTGGTGCAAAGACTCGAAATGACCAGACTTGTGTTCGGCGGACACCAATATAATTAAAAAGGTATGCCAATGTGCATTTAACAAAAAAAGCCCCAGCGGGGCATCGGAATTTAGGCCAGAGTGCTTTAAGTTCCGATGCCCCGCTGGGGCTTTTTGCATTTAATACCTTTGTCAATCTTTTACCTTAGACAAAGGTTATTGGCATAAAGTTTTTAAACGAATCAATGCTTCAAGATAGTAATAATCGGCATAAACGATGGGAATGTCTATTTCTTTTCCTGCTGGATGATTGCCTGTGCTATGAAGCAGGAAGGCTGGATTATCCCTGCCAGCTTGATAATAAGGCGAAGCTAAACTTGCAAGCATTTTCTTAGCCATTGCCAGATATTCCTGTCCATCTGATGACGAAGTTGCACCTGAATGATTCAAGAGCGACGAAAGCTCAATCAGCGCAGAAGCCACTACTGCGGCAGCTGATGCATCGCGAGGAGCAACCGTGGCCGATGGTTCAGCCGGATGTTCCGGAGAGGTTGCAATACGAGGGTCGTCGAAATCCCAGTATGGTACGTAATCAGCAGGCAGGCGACTCAAGAAAGCATCTGCCGCGCCACATGCCTTTTCTAAGAACTGCTGGGAACCTGTTTCGCGTGCCATCATCGTAAACCCATAAACAGCCCAAGCCTGCCCACGGGCCCACGTTGACGAATCTGACAAGCCCTGATGAGTCACGCCATGAATGAAATGCCCATCCAAAGTGTCATAGACAGCTACATGATAGCTGGTGTTATCGTCTCTGAAATGGTGCTTAAGCGTAGTCTCTGCGTGCTTTATCGCTATATCCCTCAAGTATGCGCTCTTCACGCTATCGCTTTCCAACTCATTCGCTGCCCAGCAGAGCAGCTCCAGATTGATCATATTATCCATAATTGTATTGTGACCGCCAAAAACGGCTACGTTTCGAGGCCATGAGAGTATGGTGCCGACACGAGGATTATACAATCTTGCCAAGGAATCAGCCGCACGCAAACACATCTCCCTATAGAAGCGGCACACTTCCATATCCTCTGAACGTTGCTGCGCCGAGAGGCTGCTATCCTGTAATTCTTTTTCCAATACCCGCAGCCCAGTACCAGCGCTGCAATATATGAGGAAGCCTAAATCATGATCCAACAAAGGATCTTCTACGATGCGTTGCATGGCTTTGGTTGCATCTAAAGCGGCTTGCCTCACCGTTCCCGAGGGATTCGAAGAATAGTCAAGCCATAAGATTCCCGGCCAGAATCCGGAACACCACTCCGCAGCACAAACTGGTTTAAGCGTCCACGTACTGTCTCCCTTAGCTACATTGCGAGGCATCTGGCTCGTATCAATGTCTCCTTCGGCAGACAACTGAGACAAGGATCTCAGCACTTGTTGATGGCATTGGGCTATGGCATCATCGACATTGAATGAATCCTCGGATTGCGAGTGACTGCATGACATCATTACTGCAGTACATAATATAGGCACACTAATGCGCAAGAATTTTAAACTCGACATACACATTTATTTATTATTTATCATTATGGTTCAACTCTTATCCAATCAACGTCTATCCATCCACGAGAAGACTTGAGACTATCGCACATTGCCACAAAACCGTACTTTGCTCCAATCCATTTACCTTGTCGCATAGCGAAGCTCTCACCGACGGACTTGTAGTGTCTGCCATCCGTACTATACGAGAACTTGCACTGCCCTTGCGACACGGCCATACGAAGATAGACGTCAAGATAAATAGCAGGAGCATAGGGTATTGTGTCGCACTTGGAAGGAGGTAGCGTTGCTATGTCTTTCACAAGTTCGGTTCCATCGGTGTCTGCTTGCAGACATGTGCGTTGCTGCAATACAAAAGATTCTCCTTTGCGACAAACAACCAAAGAGGAATAGTCACGTCCCATCATCACCAATCCTCCCCACTGCCCTTCTTCCTTGGCCGCAAGCTGAATCTTGGTCGTGACCAAAAACTTAGGAGCTGCAACTTTCTGCAACAGCAGATTTGCAGCATGCCATAGCGAGCCCTGACTTATCTGAGTGTAGAGCCGATAACACCCGTCAGACGTGGGCATGCCATAGAGCTGATTGTAATTGGCATGCCACTGCCACTGCAGCCCAAGGCCATTATTGAATTCATCGCTTTCCTGCGCCCTAAAGCTTAGATCAGTCTTCGTGGCGGAAACGGAGACTTCAGTCTTTGGCTTGCGATAAGAAAGGAGCGGTTCTCCTTTTTTCCCCATTACAGGCCATCCGCTTGTCCAATCTACAGGCTGGAGGAAAACGACCCTGCCATAAGCCCCCTTATCGTTGAAGTGCAAGAACCAATCTTCACCTAAAGGCGTACTTATCCACGCACCCTGATGCGGCCCGTTGACTCCACTCTTGCCTTGCCACATCACACGCCGCCATTCATAGGGACCATAAATAGATTTTGACCTCATGGCAAGCTGCCATCCTTGCTCTACTCCACCTGCTGGACAGAAGATCCAATAATAGCCTTCGCGGACATAAAGCTTAGGTCCCTCGGTCGTATGGTTTTCCTCACCACCGTCAAAGACTATTCTTGGCGGAGAGACAGGCTGGAGTCCATCGGCAGAAAGCTCACGTATCGAAAGTACTGAATTAAAGCCTACACGCGAATTAGCCCAAGCATTAACTAAAAAACACTTGCCATCGTCGGTCCAAAGCGGACAGGGATCGATCATTCCTCGACCGGCTACTACACACTTCGGTTGCGTCCATGGCCCTTGAGGTTGCTGTGCCGTGACCACGAATATTCCTCGATCCGGGTCGCCCCAAAAGATGAAGAAGCGTCCATCATGAAAGCGTATGGAAGGAGCCCACACCCCTTGACCGTGTGCCGGTTTATCAAAAACTTCATTGGGCTTCAGCTCTGGCAGTGCATGACCTATTATTTCCCAATTAACAAGGTCACGGGAATGTAAGATCGGCAATCCTGGTACGCAATTAAACGAAGAAGCCGTAAGATAGTAGTCGCCATCCACAGCACATACATCAGGATCACTATAATCAGCATAGATTACAGGATTAGTATATGTACCATCGCCATTATCGGACTGCCACACCGCACGCTGCTGAGCATGCACGAGCGGGGAAAGGCAAATGGACATGAGGCAAAATGCCCAAATGTGATGAAGCTGGTCCATAGCTTTAACGACGAACTATTTTACTAAAATCTTCTTCCCACTGACAATATAAACGCCTTTAACGATTCCATCAACACGACGACCTGCAAGATCGTACACCGTTGAACGTTCCGAGAAATTGCCAGAGAAATCGGATGAATGTATAGCCTCTACAGCATCAGGACCTTCTATAGGAATGAGCTGAAAAGGAAAACTTAATAGTTTAGAAGATACATTCATGATGAAACTTCCATCGTCTGAAACGCCCCAGTACTTGGGACTGGAAGTAGTGCCAGTGCGCAAAGCAATGCGATCACTACCCAAAGCATTATCTACATAAAAAGGTAGAGACGACGATACCGCAGTCTTTGCCGATGAATTAAGCCGAAGGCTATCAGTATTTGCCAAACTTACAAAACCGTATTTAGGCGTAGCGTTCTTCTCAAGTAGCCAAAGCTGCGAAGCGTTTTCCTCATCGCGAGACTCAAACTTAGCCAGCTGGTTCAAGCCATGGGAAGTAAGGTAAGTGTCCGACGCCACATGACGTAAAAGATATTTTCCGGGTTCTAACATTGCAACCCCCGTAGGACGAACAAAGACTTCAAACGGAACTGTAATCTGAATACCCGACAGCACGAAAGTTGCCGTGTACGTTCCGCTGGTAACGACATCAGTAAGCACCAACGTGGCACCTGTAGCACCTGTACTCCACTCTACAGACGAAGCCTGCACCACAGAAGGCAGTTTAAGCCCTAACGTGACATTGGCGCCAGTATTGCACAAAACTGAAGGCCTCGGCACGACCAATGCTCCGTCATCGAAACTCAGCACGCCTTCCTCTACTATCTGAACATCTGCGTCATTAACCTTTGCGTAAGGCTCGGCTGCCAACACATCAAGGTGGAAAGTCTTCTCGGTCACAGCACCTCCCTGATTCTTAAATTCCACGGTGTAAGTCTGCGAGCTGCGGAGCGCTGAAGTCGTGATACTTTGGGTTGTCTTATTACCTGTCCACTTATATGTGCCCCAACCTGCCGAAGGCTCTACGCTAAGGGTTGCCGTTTTTCCGTAGGGCACTCGAACATCAGAAGCATTAATAGCCTCAGAACCTGCTATGGTAACCTTTGGATTGAGGGCATCCTTAGTGCAATCCCCCGTCACTGCCACAGAGAACGCCAATTGGCTATCTATTCCCCTTGCATTCGTATAGGTCACCCGATAGATGTAACTACGGTCTGTGTTTACTGTGATTTCTCTCGTCGTTTCGCCCGTATTCCATCGCCACAAGCCTGTATCCTCTTCGCCCTCGGGCAACTGAGGTTGCAACGTCAGAGTCTGGCCAACGGGAACGGTAGTATTATTATTTAATGTGTAGGTATTCACCAATCCGCCTAACTCGCCATGCTCAATAATCTTGCCATTTACACATCCGCGAGCACGTTCCTGGGTTAAACTGGGAATGAGACTCGAGGTTAACGTGCCACTATATTCCATACGGGGGCTGAGTTCCGTAGGCACTTTCTCCTCTGGACAAAGCTGCTCGTCGCGAGTATTCATCAATACAGAATAACCCAGATGATCGTAACCTCCACTCGTACCACCTTGACCGCCTTCATCTATACCCATGTTCTTATACGAGACTTCAGAGAAAGGCATGCGCACACCCTTCACGCCTTCATATATCCCTATGACTGTGCCCCAATAGGGCCGCATCTGTGCTCCAAGAGCGGGCCCTTCCATCAACCAAGCCCTATTGTCGCTATAATAATAACCGCTACTGCCATAGTGATAGTTGGTCCAAGGCAAGCCCTCGACACTCTGCGTCTGAGCGGCCACATATTCTATTCCTGCAGCCAAACGATGATTCATATAGGCAAAAAGGTCATCACCTTGATTCCAGCCAACCTTAGCTATGTCTACTGCCAAGCCCAGTGCCATCGATGAATGACCCGTATCACGACCGCTCTCATTCATCTGCCCCAGTTGTCCATAAGCACCAGTCTCAAGATCTGAAGCGGATGTCGTCACCACAAGATTGCCCAGAAATTCCGTCAATCCGTCGTTAAGTATAGGCACTGCAGTGCGAGGGTCCTTAAACGTTCCACACATATCGTATTTGAAGTACGACAATCCTTGATTGTAGATGAACACATCATCGCAAAGGATTCCAATGCTCATCACACATAGCACATTACATAGGCCCCAATTGGACCAATAATGACCTGGTGCCTTCCACCATTTGGATGTGTTCTCCCAGGTGCCGTTGCGACCTCTCAAGAAATTGATGGCTTTCGGATACCACACCGTAAGCATCCAACGCTTGAAGGTGGCAAAGTCCTCAGGATCCCAGCCACTATAATCTCGCATGAGCTCTGCAGCCTGAGCAAACTGATAACCATATAAGCCTACGGCCAGGCATTGATCTGACGATCCGGAAACGGCTTTCGTCGTATTTGCCCATGCCATTAGTATGCGAACCGCAGCCTTGGCATTGGCCACAGAACCTGAGATTTTCCATCGAAGGGCATTTTGATAGGCCATAGTAGCCCCTCGGGCCGCATTGATGTAATTCTCACCAGAGCCGCCACGGACAATTGTTTCCACAGGGTTTGTCTGGACGCTCGATTGTGAATACGCTGCTGATGTCAGCTTCTGATAAGCCTGCTTCACAAGTGTATTACCAGACTCCAACTGGGCTTTTACGCGTGCAAAATCGGCCTCGGTATGCAAACCGCCTGGATGCACAAAACCTCTATCCAACACCAAGCCTGAGTCTTGAGCACTCATGACAGGCGTTATCAGCGAAAGGAAAAATAAAAATAGAACTTTAGTTCTCATAAGCAATATTTATGTCTGTGTTTTGGTAGCAAAGGTAGCATAAAATCACTTATGACAAATTAAAAAACTAACTTTTTTGCTTTAAGGCGAAATGATTTTCAAACAAGCTTATTATAAAACAAAAAAAAAGAGCTCATGCCCTCACGGGTGGAGCTCTTTTTTTTAGGCCGCTAAAGAAAATAAGGAGTAGAAAAGAGGATTGCGGCCAGCATTTTTTGGGTAAAAGTGATATATGATATATGGTATTTTACAGAATTCTTGAAGGGTCATTCACGTTTTCCAGAGAATGTTTCAAATGTTCCATCGTCGTAAAACACATGAATCTCGGTGATGCGTCTTTGTGGTTTGTCAACATATTTCACAGTCTCTCTAATGATTACTTGCTGCTGTCCTGCTGGATCACTATAACCTGCCTTGGCTGTAAAGCCATCTGCTCCGCTAACCATGACAGGCTCGCTTTCAAGAAGATTGTCTGAGTGAGCAATTCCATCAGCAGCTGTTGCCTTTTGCTCATCAGATTTACCCGCTGGCAGATCCGAATTAACGAGCATTTCACCCTCACCAAACATCAACCAAGTGATGCTAATCTCAGGAAAGTGGCGATGTATTGCCTGGACTGTATTATTAGTAGGAGAAGTATGCCCATTAAAGATGCTCGAGAGAGATGAGGGAGAGATTCCGAGAGCCTGAGCAAATTCACGTTGCGTCATCTGCTCGCTTTGCATGATTTTATAAATGCGCTCTTTCATCTTCTTCTACATCAAGTTTTCAGGTGTATGACTACTCCTCAATGTTGTTTTGCGCTGCAAAGTAAGGAAAAAGAATTTATACCTCCAAATTTTTAAAAGAAAATCTTAAAATTCATGTTTTTTAATTGGTTTATATTTGCAAATTCATAAAGCAAAATCCACAAATTTAAATATTCATGTTTGCAAACACAAATTTAAATGTTTATATTTCTAAATGGTTAAAGATTCAACTTTAATTAAAGTCCGTAAATAATTGACTTTAATTCGTCTAAAAATCAATGATAGGCAATATTTAATCTCCGAAGCTTCAATATTCACAAATTAGGACATTTTACATCGTTTATAAATATTAATTTGTAGTATTTATTTGGTTTTTACATGTTTAAGATGGATAAAACTTAAATGATAAATATTCGTTTCATTATTTAAACTTGAAAATTCAGCGTTCTAACCCCTAAATTCACGGAAGCCAAACATTGGTTCGTATTTCTAAACACCCAAGTAAACGAGTACTATTGTTCGAGTTCTTAAATTTAAACATCTGAACGATTTAATGTTTTAAATGCAAATATTTGTAAAGCTTAAATTGCGAGAACCAAAAATCTTCTGCTTTTCTCAGGCTCAAGTCATTGGCAAAATATTTAAATCTGCGCAAATCTCAGCGCACAAAAAATAGCCCTAACATGCTTTTTTCAAACATGATAGGGCCCAAAATTTCTGTTTCCAGATTGGAACAAAATAGCTACAAAATCAATGAAGAATAAAGAAAACGAGTTCCTTTAAGAGGTCACCATCGGAAGTTTTTTGCCCTCCTACCCCCTTCGAAGCAGCATCCGTTCGTCGTATTTCACTTATTATACGATACACTTTCGTTGCGCTATAGTTTTGCATGGCAGGGATGATATTCTTTCTTACCTGCCATTCTGTTTGATTCAACCATGCTGCAATGTCAGCAGAAGCCTTAGATGGTGCATAGTAGGCAATCATCAAATCCGAGAAGAATTTGAAAAGAGTTGCCAAGGTAGCAGGCAAAGCAAAGTTTTTAGGATTGCTGTCAAAATATTTCACTATGCGCATAGTCTTCATCAAGTCGTGCTCGGCTAATGACGCTTGCAATTCAAATGAATTAAACTCTTTGCTAATGCCAACGTTGTCTTGTATGTCTTGCGAGTTTATACGTCTCCCCTCACCCACCGCCATCACGAGCTTATCAAGTTCGCTTGCAAGTCTATTGAGATCTGCGCCTACGTGCTCGCATAGTATCTCGCATGCGTCTGGCTCAATCTCAAGGCGCTTTCTACGGACATAACCCTGCACAAAACCAGGCAGTTGATAGTCTTTAAGTCTGTTCGATTCAAAGACTATTCCAGATTTCTGTATCTCTTTTGCAACATTTGTCCGGCCATCAAGTTTGCCATTTTTATGACACATCACAAGAACCGTTGATGGCATGGGTTTCTGAGCATAGAAGGCCAGGACCTCTTTATGTGGAAGGTTCTGTGCCTCCCGCACCACTACCACTTGTCGCTCAGCCATCATCGGATAGCGCTTTGCTGCGTTCACCACTTCTTCTCCCGTGGTCTGTGGGCCATAAAGTATGGTGAGATTAAAATCGCGTTCCTCCTCTTGGAGGGCTTTTTCTACGATGAAGTCAGAGATGCGATCTATGTAATAGGCTTCTTCGCCCATTAAATAATAGATGGGTTTGAATTCGCCCGCCTGTACTTGGCGGACAATATCTTCGTAAGTTATTCCTGTTTTCTTTGCCATAAGAATAATGTTATTCAATCATAGAGCCGACTTTCGCCACCCCACAAGCCATCTTTCACGCCACACTCATCGGAGGGTGAAACGCGGCGGGAACTTGTGACGTCTTCTGCAAGCCTATCTTTCACGTCACGCTTATCGGAGGGTGAAGCGCGGCAGGAACTGGTGACGTCTTTTGCAAGC
>DGSC01000003.1:19536-19815 GCA_002391275.1 Prevotellaceae bacterium UBA4372
CACGCCACGCTCATCGGAGGGAGAAGCGCGACGGGAACTTGCGACGTCTTCTGCAAGCCCATCTTTCACACCACGCTCATCGGAGGGTGAAGCGCGACGGAAGCTGGCGACGTCTTCAGCAAGCCTATCTTTCACGCCACGCCCATCGGAGGGAGAAGCGCGACGGGAACTGGTGACGTCTTCTGCAAGCCTATCTTTCACGCCACGCTCATCCGAGGGAGAAACGCGGCGGGAACTGGTGACGTCTTCTGCAAGCCTATCTTTCACGCCACGCTCATC
>DGSC01000003.1:19935-21158 GCA_002391275.1 Prevotellaceae bacterium UBA4372
CACGCTCATCGGAGGGAGAAGCGCGGCGGGAACTTGCGACGTTTTCTGCAAGCTCATCAAAGATGAGCCACTCCGCAGATGGAAGAAGTTCTGAGAATCCGTGAATACTTTTGCATGAACAGCAGGGATCGACAAGACAGCAGGCTTACCAATCGAACTTAAGGTGCTTGACGGTCTTGTCCTCTTTCTTAATTTTTTCGAGGCTCTGAATACCGATGAGCACATGGTCGTGCACGAAGTTGGTCGTCACCTTTCGGTCGCTTGCAGCCGTCTTGACGCCATCGGGTGTCATCGGGTTGTCTGAGACCAAAAGAAGCGCTCCCGTAGGAATATGGTTAGCGAAGCCCGTAGTGAAAAGGGTAGCCGTCTCCATATCTACAGCCATGGCCCTGGTCACACGAAGGTAGTCCTTAAACTTGTCGTCGTGTTCCCAAATACGCCTGTTGGTAGTGTAAACGGTTCCGGTCCAATAGTCGAGTCCTGCATCGCGAATAGCCGAACTTACCGCACGCTGCAGCATGAAGGCAGGCAGTGCCGGCACTTCGGGCGGGTAGTAGTCGTTGCTTGTACCTTCACCTCTTATACCAGCCAGTGGCAGAATGAGGTCGCCCATCTTCACTTTGGCCGGTATGCCGCCACATTTACCAAGGAAAAGACATGCCCGTGGCGATATAGCACTCAGCAGGTCCATGACGATAGCTGCATTAGGCGAACCCATACCGAAGTTAATCATCGTGATGCCGTCGGCGGTAGCCATACGCATATTTGCATCATAAGTTGGAGTTGCTATTCCGAAATGCTCACAGAAGATGTCTACATAGTTGTTGAAATTGGTCAGCAACACCAGTTTAGAGAAATCCTCAAGCGGGTGATTGGTGTAGCGAGGCAACCAATTCTCAACGATTTCTTGTTTCGTTTTCATACCTTTTATAATTTATCTGTCTGCAAAGATACGATAATAAATGAAAAGTGATGTGTGAAAAATGAAAAATTATATTTTTATCACTTTCCGCTAAACACAAGCGTGGCCTTTCTTTGTCGTTGCAATGCAACATTTAGGATGACGACACCATGCAAGTCTCGGCTTGCCTTCCATGTCCGGTTGGGCGACGAACTGCGACCGTCAACTATACCTGACAAGCTCTCTTTCCCTTCTTTATTACCGTCCGCATATAAGGAAAACAAGACACGCGCCCAACCGATTTGATTATTCCATGGCCTTG
>DGSC01000003.1:21257-21671 GCA_002391275.1 Prevotellaceae bacterium UBA4372
AAGGCCATGGAATAATCAAAGCACCCGTATGTGTCGCGTTCTTCGACCAAGCCAAAACGCTCAAAGGACCTGGCTTCATGGCCTCAACGTCAGGGGATGATTCCATTCATATCGTGGAGGGTTGCCCGGAAACATACGAAGCAACTTGCTGAACGGCAGAAGTCGTGAACAAGGAAGGCAAGCGGCCAAGCGCACAATAGCCTAATGCATTGTACCGTCATACAAGAGCAAGATTGTCGGTTGCAAGCGGCCAAGCGCTCAATAGCCTAATGCATTGAACCGTCATCCAAGAGCAAAATTGTCTGCTGCAAGCGGCCAAGCGCTCAATAGTCCCAATGCGCAGCATCATCATTCTGGAGCAAGATTGTCGGTTGCAAGCGGCTAAGCGTTCAATAGCCCAATGCGCAGCACCGT
>DGSC01000003.1:21819-88386 GCA_002391275.1 Prevotellaceae bacterium UBA4372
CGGCCAAGCGCTCAATAGCCCAATGTCCGGACACGCTGTCGCTGATTAGAATTGTCATTATCTTCAGCCGAATGATTGATTATGGATATATTCTGGGGACGGTAATAATATTTTTTGTCCGATGACGGCACTACTCTATCGGTCGGATGTTAATTCGTGCTTCAAGAATTTTGCCCAATCAACGGTAGCCTGTCAGACGCTTCTCAGGGGCTTCTTCCCAACTGACAAATGCCCGACAGCCATGCCACTGACTTCTTTTTTTCATGTGCCGTTCGTGAATATTCAGTTTTCGCTCTTCATTTTTCGTTTATTATCCCTACCTTTGCAGCATGAAAGAGAAGAACGCCAGCCCCTTTCCTCCGCTGAACCTTCCGGCAGCAGCGTTGCATCTTCGCAACCATCAGGGCACCCCAGTCAACGTAGCTGACATTGTTGCAGCAGGCGAAGACTGTGGCCCGATTGACGTGTTCGACCCGTTACGCCGCCGCTACGTTAGGTTGACCCCTGAGGAATGGGTTCGCCAACATTTCACCGCCTTCTTAATTACCCATAAAGGCTACCCTTCCGGGCTTCTTGGCAACGAAGTCTCGTTGGAGATGAACGGCTTGTCACGCCGCTGCGACACCGTACTTTATGGACTAAACCGCATGCCTAAGATGATTGTGGAGTACAAAGCTCCTACCGTTGCGCTTACCCAGAAAGTGTTCGACCAAGTGTGGCGCTACAATACGGTGCTTCGAGTGGAATGGCTTGTTGTGTCAAACGGTCTTCAGCATGTTGTGTGCCACTTAGACACAAAAAAAGGCACCTACGGATTTTTGCCCGAGGTGCCTTCGTATGTTGAGCTTGCAAGCCTATAAGCTGTTTCTTGCTTCTCTTGTTTATTTCATTTTCACTACTTTCTTACCGCCCTTTATGTACAGGCCGCGCTGTGTTGGCGTGCCTACCCTGCGACCGTCGATGGTATAATAAGTCTGACCTTGACGGCTTACATCGAGGGTGGAAATGCCATCATATATTGGTTCTTCTTCCTTCAGCTTGATGTTGAGGACCTCGAAGGTCGACGCTTCATCTTCACTGATGATGTATGCTCGGAAAGCCTTCTGCGAGGCATCTCCCTTCACGAACGTTGCTCCGGCTGCATCAAGCATATAAACAGCACTGAGCGATGTTGCAGCGTTCAAGCCTTTCATCCGGAAGTGCTCGCTTGAGCTAACAGCCGTAAACTCGGGATGGATAAGTGCATTTGCGCCTTTGAATTCCAAGGTCTCGCCAGCCAGATTGGCTGCACTCTCATGGCCAGCTCCTGGCACTGCAATGAGGTACGGAGTCAAAGCCTTGAAAGCATCGGCCTCAACGAAGAAGAGGTTCTCGTTCTCATCTCTGTCGAGCTTCATCAGCCAGAAATCCTTATCCTGTTCCTCGTCGGTATGGAACCAATCTATCGGGCGTTCTGCACCTCCCGATACCACGTTGATTTCGTTCACGTCGAAAGGCAAAGCAATCGTGCTCCATCCTTTGTTGTCGGTGCTCAGACCTTGGTCGAAGGTACGTTTGTAGACGATATCCTTGGCTTCGAACAGTTCAGGCGTCACGAAGTCGTAGCCATCGGTGACGACGATGCTTTCCGCTACCCCTTTTCTGACGATGTTTGCACCACATCCGGCCGGCGCCACAGCCCCTTCATCCAAGAAATAGAGCGTGTTGGGATTGCCTCCCGAGAGTTGCGAGATTGCACTGTTGTTCCTCAGATCAACGGCTGTAGCCTCCGCAGGAACAGCAACGGTGGCTTCTGCGTCTACGGCAACCTTCGTGCCATCAGCGAGGTAGTAGCTCATTCCCGAGACCGCTTCGTAACGTGTGTTAAAGAGCTCTTTCGGATTCACCCGTTCCCCGGCACGTGTGTAGGCGAAATCAAAGGAGTAAGTGGTACCGTTTGCAACGTCGTAAGTATTGGTCACAGTAAGAGTCTCCTCGGGATAGATCGTATATTTTTTATACGAATACCTGATACTTGCTCCTCCGCCCGGCTGCCAAGTGTAGATATAGAAGTACAGCTGACCTTCATACAACTTGTTGGAGGGATTGGTGACCGTCCACGTTACCGTGGCCTGTTTGCCTACAATCTTCTTGCCGTCATCCGAGAGGGTGTTGATGGTGGGTTCGTAGACGAGTTCTATATCATCGGTTTTCTGCAAGGCTTCAAGCACTGTTATCGAGCCTGTGCCAATCACATGCGCACCCTCTTCGTCCGTAGCAACCCACAGATTATATTTACCAGCCGCAGCAGGAGTGAACTCGAAAGAAGTCTCTATCGCCTGTCCTGCCAGCACGGTGACACCACCTTTGGCTACGTAAGCGCCTTTTTCGCCGGTTTGGCTTGCAAAGAGATAGAGCAAACCATAGTACTCGGCATCACCGGTATTCGTGATTCTCGCTTCTATTTCTGCCACACCGTTGGCATAAATCTTTTTAGGAGCCACGATATCGGTGGCCTTCAGCTCAGACACTGGAGTGACATACTCGCATACCGTGGCCTTGCCTCCCGAGATAACGCAACGGACATATTCCGTCTCATAATTCTTGGCAGCACACCATTTCTCGGCTCCCTCAAGGCGCGACACAGGCACAATCCTGTACGTTCCGTCAGGCAGGCCGGCAACATCGAACTTAACGTCATTGCCCCAGCCACGTTCAAGATCCATAAAACGTGAAGCCTGAATGGTCACGAGAGAACCGTCGTCAGCGATGTAGGCGATACCAAAATCAATCGTAGCCTTTTCTGGGTAAGAACTATAGTAACTCGACTCAATCCAAGCCGTTCCCTCGTTAATGCCCATATTAATGACCTCCATATCCATCGGTGCCGCATCTTCTTGAGAAACAGGCAGCTCGCCTTCGTCTTTCTTAATACCAATCACGGCCACTTGATCAAAGCTATAGCCGTCGCTGCTCTTGCTGGCGCCTGCTCCATCCGTGCCACCTGGTTTCAGCACTGAAAGTAGGAAGTAACCATTATAGAGTCCGCCCCAGCCCCAGTTGACATGGAAGTAGCCTTCGCCGTCATATCCGTCTACAAGGAAAGCATGTCCGCCTCCCGAAGACTGTCCGCTATAATAGACAGGGCGTGCCTCTGCCAGTTCGCTGTAGATCAAATCCGTCCATTCATCATAGAGATAGTCGGAGCGATAGACGAGCCGGGCGAGAGCGCTGTAGTCGAAATAATCGCGCAGAGCGGGCACCACTTCATTGTCGTAGGCGCTTGAGCCTTGGTTGGAATAGTCCATGTGTACAGCTGCACCGCACGCAGCCACCAGCTTAGCTACGGCCTCATTCTGGCTGGCCGTTGCAGTCACCTTGCTGTAGTCGGGCAACATGTTGTCCCAATCGAAGACAAGACCTTCACTAATCCCATCTACGGTTATCTGTCCGTAGCCAACCCAATTGGTCTCACAGGTGTAGGAGTCGATTGTCTTCGCCAGCTTGGCAGGCCACTTGTGGTAATACATCAGCTGCGACATAGCTGTAGCCACACATCCTGTGAGCGCTTTTCCAAAAGTAAAGAAGTCCGGGCACGAGTTGTTGAAGGGCTCGTGCTGGTTCCATAATGTCTGGATTAAGGGGGCTATGGCACTCTTTGTCAAGGCGCGTCGCGGTGCACGGCTGGCTTCTGCCTGATTCGCGAAGTCCGGGTGTGTCTCCAACCACTTCATCTGCTCAACATAGGCACTGAGCCATGCCTTGAGATTGTCGGGCAATTGTGTATCGTCGAACGAGCCTTTGTCTGTATAGCCAATGATAGCTTCGGTGCGGTCGTCACCGCTGACGACAACGAACCCTTTGTCGTTGCCGATATTGAATACGTGATAGTACGCTTCATTCGAAGCTGGTTTGAGCGCCATTCTACTTGACACGGCTTTGATGTTCCGTCGCGAATCGCGAGGATGATGCTTGGCAACGAAGTCGCTGGCCAATTGCTGTGCCGCTTCACGTGTGACAGGTGCGGCAACGGCCGTAAGGCCTGACAGCATAAGCAAAAGGAGAAGGAACTGTTTTTTCATATACTATAAAATTAATTAAAAAGGGAACCAGACAAATGCAGCCGCATCCCATAGCGCGTGGCTAAGGACGATGGCCGTGAAATGCTGAGGCATCAGCCTGTAGAGCCCACCCCATGCGATGCCACACACCAAGGCGGCCATGATGAGCATGAAGTTGAGCGAGGGCACATGTATGAGCGTATAGGCTGCCGTAGCGCAGATGAAAGCAAGATTGTGTGCTTTCGTCTGCGCTTTTTTCGTTTGCTGATGCCGCGTGGCAAAGAAGCGTGCGAGGTGTTCCTGCACGTAGCCACGCCAAACGATTTCTTCACCGGGACCAATGATGCAAAGGAGCAACAAGCCCACAAGCGAGCCCGAAGCATTGGCTTTAATGCCATAAATCTGGTCGACCTGTGGCCTTGCGAAGTCAAAGAGCAGTTGCGAACATTTATCGCCCAGCCAAAAGACGCCCCACAGCACTACGGCGATACCCGCGCCAAGCAACAGCTCACGCCAGTCAAGACAGAGACGTGGCCATCCGCCAAAAGCTATGGCGCAGAAAGTGAGCGAGAGGGAGGCGCACGTCATGATGGACCAAAATCCTGGAAGCAAACAAGACTCGCCTACAAGAGGAAGTTGAATCTGGCCAAGCTCAAAACCTAAGTAAGGGAAGAACATAAAGAACCAGAACAGAGCTGCCAATGCTATGGAAAAAACAACGCGGCGCATAGGAGTAACTATTTAGCAGGCTCAAAAAGAGCCGGTTTACAACAATCCACTGAGAACAAGCCCCACGATAAGCAGGAGGCTGAACATGAGCTGCAACTTGGCCGTCATCTCGTCGAGCGACGCATAGGATTCCGGTCCGTTTTGCTCATAGGCCAGCATCGTCCGTGCATTCTTCAGCGCAACGGGCAAAGCTGCAAAAGCCGTCAACAACCACCAGGGCTCAATGCCGAAAGCCATCAGTCCAAGCAGCCAAACGAAGGGAAACAGCACTTCGAAAGCATAGAGACGTGCTCCAAAAGGACGCCCGGTCAACATGGCAAGGGTTGTGATGCCTGCACGATCGTCGGTCTCAATGTCGCGAACATTATTGGCATGGAGGATGGCCACCGTAATCAACCCTACAGGCACGGCCAGCCACAACACCTTCCACAGGATGGTTCCAGAGACGATAAGCGAGGTACCCATCATAGGCAGCAATGCATAGCACAGAGCTATCACGAGATCGCCCAAAGCCATGTACTTAAGGCGTGGATAACAGAAGGAGAGCAAAATGCCTGCAAAGCCTATGCCCAATAGGCTTAGGGCCTCAGCCTGTCCGTAGACGACGTATAAGACGGCAACCATGGCCAGGCCAGATAGGACTGCCAAGGCGTTCAGGCACAACGAAAGACGCCGGAACTCGCCGACTGTGAACTGGCCATCGACGAGGGTGCGCACACCAAAGGTATCGGAGGCATCAACGCCACTGCGATAGTCGGCAATGTCGCTCCATACATTGCCGGCGGCATGCACGAAGATGATATTCACCAGCGCCCAAAGGCCCAGACACCAGTTGACGTCTGCACCTTGAGCCCATGACCATACGATAGTTACTGCCACTGGCATGGCTGAAGCAGGGAACGACCAGGGGCGCGTTGCCAGCAACCATTCCTTAAGCGAATGTCTTTTCATTGTTTACAATTTATTTGTTTTCGGCTACAAAGATATAAAGAAATGAAGGATAATGAACTAAGAATGGATATTTATTTTACAAAAGGAGGGGATATTCCGTAAAAATCGGAACATCCCCTTCTTGGATTAACATCATGGATGGCTCTTGCATGAATACTCGCCATATAGATTTGTGCCTGCTTATCAAAAGCTAATGTCTGCGTGCCATAGGCGTATGTCAGCCTGCCATCGCTGCCCACCATATATTCGTACCTTTGGCCATGGCATATTTCTCTATCGGGCACTGCTGCAAGAGACGAGGGAGAAGGCAGCACTCATTGCAAAGACGAGTCTTCAAATATTCATTGTTTCAATTGAATGTGATTATAAGTGCTATATTTTCGGCTTGTTAAACCACCAAAAGCAGAAAATCTTGCACCGCCGAGCATTAAACGTTATTAAACAAGAAAAAGGGCAGCGTCGGCACGAAGACCGACGACTGCCCTTCGAAGAGAGCGTGTATTTATGGCCATTAATAGTCGATTGCGCTCGCTCTGTTCTGCATGGCTGCCTTTGCGACGGCTCTTGGTGGCGTTGAACTTTCAGGAGAGGTTGAAGCTTATGCGGCGGGCATCGCCCAAAATGCGCTTTTAGGGTTCAATGGACTTGTCAAATGGCAAAATTGCTTCAGCAGCTTATGCGTTAAAACTCCGATAAATTTTTCAATAATTTCGCCCGTATCATACAAGATACAAAGGAATATACTATCTTTGTAGCACACTACCAAAGTGATATACTTTTAGATGATTATCTAGTATACTTTTGCTTTATCACTTACACCGTTCCATATGAACCAACGAACCATATTTCTCTTATTCCTGCTTATAGCCATGGGCACCATGGCTCAGGCCTATTCTGCATCTGATGTTCCGTGTCCGGTGGAGCGTGTGGAAGTGGTGCCTTTGCCAGATCTTTCTATACCTCGAATGGGGCACGCGGTCTTCGTGACGAATGGTGAGCTGACAGTGGTCGGCGGGCACACCACAGGTTTTGTGCCCACACCCACTGCTGAGTATTACAAGGACGGGAAGTGGCATCTCATGAATATGACCTATACTCATGACGATGGGCTTTGTGTTCCTCTTCGGTCGGGAAAGGTGCTTTTGGCAGGCGGTCATAGCGAACCCTTGGGCATTGGTCAGACCTTCTCGGCTGAGATGTACGACCCCGTGCGACACACATTCCAAGGTTTTGGTTGCCTTTCCCGCAAGCGTGCGCTGACCTCGGGCGTGGAGTTGGACAGCGGCAAAGTGGTGATAGCAGGCAACTGGTATCACGACGATGGGGTGGAAATCTTCGACGGCAGGCGTAACTTCACAGATGTGAAGGAAGTCACCTGTGGGCGTGTGGCTCCCTTCATCTTGCGCACCTCGCCTTGCGATGCCATCATTCTGGGCAGCAAGGGCAGCAGATATGAAGATATTCCCCTTTCTCATGTAGACCGCTTGCGGGGCGAGCCCTTCACAGTTCCCATGCTGGAAAAATGGCATTGTACGTCAGGGATGACTAACGCCAAGGAAGAAAACTTCGTGGGCGATGAGCAAAAGGGGCTCTATGCGTACCTGATTCCGGTGGCGGACAGTACGGGGCAGGTGGCCATCATGAAGGTCGAGGGAGAAGAATTCTCATTCTCATTGTTGCCTACCACTTGTCCCGTGCCGATGATGTGCGGAACCGACAGCATCCAATGGCTGAGCCACATTATGGCCGACCGTCAGCGTGGCAGAGCCTATCTATGCGGCACATGGGTACCTGCTCCCCATTACATGTATGTCCTCGCTATTGACTATCGGCCCGATGTGGCTCGTCTCACACTCCTCCGCACCGACTCCATTCCTGACATCGGCTCCATGCAGCCTGTCCTGACACCCGAGGGAAACATTGCCCTTGTGGGTGGTTGCCCGAGCGACAATTTCAATCCGCTTTCTTCTGCCTATCTGCTCAAACTCACTGAATCCAAAACCATTGCAATCGGTCGTAGTTGGTCGCTTTGGCCATTATTTGCTGGCTCTTTGGTTGCTCTGCTCCTTGGTGGCATTTGTTGGCTCGTGCTGCGCAAGAGAAAGAGTGCAAGACCAGATGTAGAGCCAATCCCGGAGGAGGACAAAGACGAAAAAGTCAGTAGCCTGATATATCGCATTTGCCAACAGATGGAGCAGAACCGTCTCTATCTGAACAGCGAACTGAAGTTGGCAGACATGGCCACAGCCCTTGGCGTTACGCCACGTGCCATTTCCGACTGCATTAACCAATGCAAAGGCTGTTCCTTCCCGCAGTGGGTGAATACCTACCGCGTGGAGCATGCCAAGCGGCTCTTGTCCCTACAACCTGATATCAAGATAGTCACGCTCTGCATGGAATCAGGCTTCAGCAACGAGGCCACCTTCTTCCGCATCTTCAAGTCTCTGACGGGTATGACCCCTCGCGAGTGGCAGGAAGAATCGACTCGCAAAAGCTGATTTTGATAGCAGAAAAGCAGATATCGAGAGTCTTTTGTTGTGCTTTACACCTACCTTTGGAGCGTTATTTTTGTAATGTTTAACGCAAAGACAAAGGTTTATGAAGCGATTTTTACTATCCTTTTTGGCGCTCTGCTGCATGGTGTCGGCATGGGCGCAAGGCGATATCACGCAGCGTTTGGTGGTATGGCAGCGATCGGGCGAGAAAATTTATATCGACCTTACGGAAGAGCCCGAAACCACTTTTGAGGACGGGATGCTGGTATTGAAGACCAGCAAGAACTCCTATATGTTCCAGCTGCAGAACATCCTGCGCTACACCTACGAGGGCACGATTACAGCCATAGAGTCGCTCTCAGCGAATCCCAATGAGTTGCGCATCTCACAGAACAACGAGGCCATGAAGTTTGAGGGGCTGCCCGAAGGCACACGTCTCGAAATCTATGCCATGGACGGCAAGCTGCTCACCACCCAGAGTGTGGTGAAGGGCCAGCCAACCATCGTGTCTCTGAAGGGTCAGCCCACGGGCACCTATATTGTGAAAGCCGGTGATGTAACTTATAAATTTCTGAAAAAGTAGAGCCATGAAAAACCGAAATAAACTTTTTCTGTCTGTGCTCATTGCTTTTGCACAGATATTTGCTCCCTCCCTCTTGGCCCAAGATGCCTTCTACATTTATCGTAACGACGGAAACTTTGACGGATTCTTCTTCGACGAGGTTGTCCGTATGGGCTACTCCAAGGTGGGTCTGGACTCGGTGGAGCATGATGTGTTTGTGGTGCAGGATATAGAGACGGCGGACAGCACTTACCGCATTCCTCTTGCTGCCATCGACTCGGTAGGTTTCCAGCAGCCAGAGCTTCGCTTTAGTCCTCGCTTCAAGAACATGGACGAGCTGGGCATTACGCCCTACATCACGCAGACTTCGGGCTGGAACTCAGCGCGATTGGGCCTTTCGAAGAAGATTCCCGCCCATTTGCTTCCACAGATTGGCGATGTCATGGCCACATGGGATTCTTCCATCTATGAAGGCAAAGGATGGGTCTATAAGATAACAGGCACATCATCACCCGCATCTTGGCTCGACGAAGATGACAATAGTTATTACTTCAATGTGGAAAGTATAGAGAGTGTCAATGACATATTCGACCAATACATCACGGTGGAAGACATTGGTGTGGATGAGCAGAACAACGTCGTGCGCCGCCGCATTGCGGGCTGCAATCCAGACGGCACTATCCGCAAGGCCTCGGAGGGCAGCGCTGGGGTGAACCTCATCAATCTCTCAGGCACATTCACCCGCGAATGGCATCCAGGAGGGGACTCCAAGATAGCCCTTTCGGCAGATGTGGGCGTGAAACTGAGGTTGCGTGTGGCGTACAACATTGGTTGGAGCAGGCTTTTTGTGAAGCTTTCGCGTGAACTGATTGTAACGGCAGAACCTTCCGTGAGCATGTCGGTTTCGAAAGGCTTTGAATATACTTTCGCCGACATCTATGGGCTGCCAGGCATCACGTTCCCCGCCACATGTCCCATATTCGAGACCAATCCCGTGCCTGAACTCTTTGTGCGTGGCGAAGGCTCGATGAGTGCGGCGCTCAATTTCCCGTCTGTGGAGTTAGGGTTTGGCGAGGACATCATCCTCGATACCCGCAACACCTTCCCCGTCAGCTATGACATGCACATGGTCCCCTCAGAGAAGAAGAGTGATGATGAAATCATCGACACGGGCTCGGCTTCGGTGTCCTTCAGCGGATACCTGCAAGCCGGCGTAAAGTTCACAGCCAATCTGGCCACTGCCAGTTGGTTCCGCAAGGTACTTTGGGGCGACATTGGGCTCAGTCTCTATTGCGGCCCAAAGGCATCTGGGACAGTGGAATTTACGAAAGAATTTACACCAGTTGTTGACGAAGGTGGTTATACCTACGATCCCTTCTATATACTTGATCATGGTGAACTCGATTTGTCTCTGCTTTCCTTCGACCTCGAGGCCAAGGCCCAGGCTTCTGTCCTGTGGAAAGACCCGGAGGAGAAGACCTTCTTCTCCAAGAATTGGTCGTTCCTGTGCGACACCTTGCGTCTCATTCCAAAGTTTGAAAAGGTAGATTTGAAGATAGAGGGCAACAATGTCACTGCCACCATGCACACCAGACCCTACAAGACCCTGGGCTATACCGTGGTTTCTGCCGGTGTGTTCGTGAAGGATTCGGATAAAATCATCAAGCACTTCGGCAATTTGGTATATTCCCACAAGAAGCAGGAATATGAGATTACCTTCTCGCTCGACGAACTCAAGAACTTGAATAGTGCAAGAGCCTACGTCGTGCGACCCGTGATAGCTTGGGCAGGCCGTGAGCCTCATGTGACCTGGGGTTCGTCCGTAGAGTTCCACGTGCCTGAATGGGTGGAGGTGGGGAACACCTCCCTCGAGTTTGGCGCTTCGGAAAACCTTGAGAATACTGTGAGGATAAAGACTAATATGGAGTTTGATGAGTATGACGATTTCCTGTACAATAATAGTAATAAACATATAAGGAATAATTACTACGCCTACAGAGCTAGGTGGGGCCACAAGGTTCATGCGGTAGATAAGCAAAACGGAATCTATGACATCACGTTCAAGGTGGAGCCTAACACAGACATGTTCTATCGCGAACTGACCGAAAAGGAATGCCACATGGGAGAAGAATTTGACGAACCGACAGCCCAATACGTAGAGAAGCCAATACATAACTGCCCTTACATTTTAGTCACCAAGCAATACGGAAAGTGGCCTGAGCGTTACAAGGACGAAAGATATACCTTCGCCGCTGAGGTGGATACCATCTTCTTTACGTTCCGTCAGGCTGGAAGTGACGAGGCCATAACAGATCGTCAGGTGAAGTTTTCTGCGAGCGATTTTGCTAAAGAATGTGGGACGAATCTGAGGATTAGCCGTATCAATTCATCCTCCTTGACCAACTATACGTTTGGCAATACCGATAAAGAGAGCATGACGATGGCGCGTGACGGGGACAGCCGCGTAGCGGTGACCTGCACCGTGAATGAGAATTCCAGTGAAAACTACCGAAATTGGGAAAATACCTACACAAGAACGTATAAGGAGCAAGGAACGATGACGTTCGTGATAGCAAGAAGCAAGGACAGCACTTGGGAACAGAATTTCCATGATATATTAAGTGGGCAGTGCAGCAGTTCGGTAACAACTACTGATAATGGAAAGAAAACAAGTGAATATAACAATCCTACATCCCATTCTCATCAAACAACGAATTTCACCTTCAGTGCTAATCATGACGAAGAGAAAGAACTGAAATCGGCCACAACGACATTCAATTATACTTTGGCGGATGGTACTACGAGAAGTGGCACCTATTCGCTCTCGTCAGCGTCATCCAAGGGCTTCACGCTCTCTTACTGATTAATTTTATTGCCTCCGTTCGCCTGTTCCACGCGTGGTACTGACGGGTACCAGCCATGGTACTGCCACACACCAAGTGCCGTTCAGACGCTGATTGCATGTTGCTCAACCACTTATTGCGTGCAAATGGGACAATAATAGCTTGCTACGTTGTGCTTAGTCCTGCTGTAAGTTGACGGAGAATCTATCACTCTCTGGCCCAATCTATCACATCTATCACTTATCCAGGCCCGATAAAACCTCAATTAGTGATAGATGTGACGGAATAACCTATATGTTCGAGATCACCCTCAGCCTTGGTTGTATCTGTAACTCTCAACCCTCCCGACTACAAGAGGCTGGCAAGGTCGTGCGCACTGGTGTATGGCTTCTGGAATAGAATTCTATTGTTCTTTGTATAAAATAAAACGACCCGCCGATTTAAGCATTGAAAAGAGGCTTGGCGGGTTCTCGTGTTACAAAGGTATGGCTTTAAATTGTAACAGCTATACCTTTTGCAGAGAAAGGATAAATGTTGCCAAAGGAAAAACAATTTTGCATCAAAGTGCCACCTTTACGCTTCTTCTTCCTTACTTTTTCCAAATCAATTTGCACCAATGTTTACCTGTCTACGACACAAATGTCACGATTGATAATTAAACAACGTGAGTTCGACGAATCCTAAATAGTTTCATCGAACTCACGTTTTTTAATATCAACGAGTTGTTATATCTTTCTCGTTTTTGAAGGTTGGTTTTGCTCTGCAGCGCTCAAAGATCTGCCTTTTTCTACGAATGATGTATTTGCATCATTCAACTTCCTGGCGATCTCTTTTCTTGTTGCTTTGCAACTGCTTACGAGAGTCCAAAACTTTCCCTTATGATGTTTCCTTCGATTGAGTCTTAGAAGCTGACGCTAACACCGACGCAGAAGACGTCGTTGGTGCGATGCAGACGATCGTTGCCAGGAGTCTGAGCCGCACTGATGTTGTCTACTCTCTCACTCAAGTCTTTAATAACGGCCAATTGCTGGGGCGCTTGTTCACTACCGCTCTGACCAATCTCTTGAGCGATGTTCTTGACCTGCTTCTTCACATCAGCAAGCAGATCACCGAAGTTAGCTTTTATGCCGTTGTAGTCGGCCTGAGCCTTATCGTAGTGCTGGTAAAGGGTCTTGAAATACGAGACGTCGAGGGCCACTTTCTTCGAGAGGTGGAAGCGAGCACCGAGGCCTACGCTGTTTGAACTGCATACGAAGCTCATGTCGCTTATGTAGCGGCTGTTCTCACCCAAGCCATAGTTGGTGGTCTGCCAACCAGCACTGACGGTGACGAGGTCGCAGATGTCGTACTCGGCGCCGGCCGTGATTTCCCAGGTCTGACCGTCGAGTTCCTTCTCGCGATGGCCGTACTGTGTGGCTTGTTTGTCAAAGTAGACATGGCCACCAGCATTGATGCGCACCTTCTCGATGGGGCTGTACTGAGCGCCTACATAGAGGATGGCAGGCAGGTCGGCAGCCACTTTCTTACCGTCGGCATACTCGTCGAGCTGGGCCAAGGCTGAACCGCTGGCCGATTCGCCACTCTCGTTTTCGAGGCGCATGCGGGTCTTGAACTCGTATTTGGCTGCTACGTTCCAGTGGTCGTTAATGCGCCAGTCTACACCGATGATAGGTGTTATCCCCCACCCTTTCTGGTCGCAGTTGAGGTTGACGTCGCCAGCTACGCCTGCGACGTTAGTCATAACGGAAGCCAACTGCGGCACTGCTGTGGCCAACTGCATGATCATAGGGTCCATGGCTGTTTTCACGGGTACCTGCTGGCCCGTAGGCGTCACCACTTTCATGTCGCTCACATAACCGTAGTAGTTGCATATTGCATATACAGCACGCAGGCCGAGGGCTACATTCAGGTTGTCGGTAACCTTGTAGGAGCCATTCAGCTGTCCGCCGAAGTAGTACTGCTTTCCACGCATGTAGGTTTCCATGGCATAGCCTGTAGCTGCCTGAGTGCCGGCAAAGGCGTTCATCACGGAGGGCAGCATCGCCACTTTGCTCTCGAACGAACCAAGGCCGTCCTTGAACTCACACTTGCCGCCGCCACCGACGACGCCAAAGTGGAAGGCCAGACTCCAACGGTCCTGAACGTAAGCGAGGTCGAGCGACGGAATGACAGGTGCTGTGGCTGTGCCCTTATACTTTTTCGTTGCGGCCGTGTTCTTCTGGCCGTTGACATAACCGAGGGCAAAAGGTCCCCTGTCTGGATCTACGAACCACGACTCAGCCGTGCGTGTCTGAAACGCGCTTTGATTAGAGAATGCAAAATGCCATCCAGGCGTGAGAAAGCCCACACCGGCGGGGTTGGCGTAAGTAGCCATAACGTCAATCATGGCTTCCTGCGAGAGGTTGCGGCCGAAAGCTGCATTCTGATTTGTGTTTGTGAGGTAGCCGCCTGCCATTGCCGACGTAGACGCCAGCGCCAGTGTGGCTGCCATAACGAGTCTTGTTGTCTTCATTCGTGTTCCTGTTTATGGATGAATAATGTTTTCTTAACCTTAGTAAAGGAGGTCGCGAGTTAGGCATCCTGCACGTACTCCTTTTCCAAATCGACGCAAAGGTACACCTTTTAAGTGAAACAGCAAAACAAATTGCACAAAACCATCATAGCTGTGCAATAAACTTATCCTATGTCAAGAAAGCATCTTTCTTCTCTTTTCTGCCCATCGAGAGGAACAATTCGCAATCGAGGAATTGGAGGACTAAAAAAATGCGGCCAGCCTAATTGGCAAATTAGGTTGGCCGCATCGGGCTATTCTCTTAGGTGCATTGACCAATTCTCTTAGGTGAATTAACCAATTCTCTTAGGAGCATAAAAACAAGGGTCTTTTATTCGTATGTCCTTAGGGCAGCTTCCATCTCACGGAGAATTGTGCGCTTGGGCGAATGTGGCGAATAGATGAATCCCTCGGTCACGACCACACGCTGCCGGGCAGTATCGATGTGCTCCATCGCCACGAAGGCACCGCCAAGGGCGCCGTTGTGCATCTCCCATAAGCCATGTACCTCGTGTATATATTTATTATTTATAGTACGCGCGCGTGAGACAACAAGAGGTTGCTCATCCTCCCTTGCCGTCTGCATCCATTGGTCAGGACGCGCACCTGGGATGTTAGCCTTCAACGCACTGTCGCGCTTGGCCACATACTGCCCCGCCGAGAGCGGTCGGCCATCCCAAGGATAGGAATAGTAGACGAAATTCTGGTCGCGATCGTTGAGGTTCGTTCCCGTCCATAGGAAATCCGTTGCGCGTTTCGACGCTTTCAATGCCGCCGGCACACAGATGCTATGACCTGTGAGCTCGGCAAAGGCTTCAGCCGTAGCCTTATTGTGCTTTTTCCGCAGCGACTGGGCCATATAATTCAACTCGGCATCCACCAGAATATCGGTGATGCGCTGCCGCTGCTGCCCCAGCAAGAGGGCAAGCTCATGGGCATTCGGAGCCTCCACCATGACTTCAGTCTGCGGCACGGCAACGGTATTCCGGGCTACTCCCCACGTTGCTTCCGCCGCCTGTTTGTTCAACCTCAATATGCAACGGAGCCTGAACGTCCGCCAAGGAGTAAGGTTGGCATCGGCCCAAACCATGTTTAGACGGAACATAGGTTCGTGCTGAGGCAGGACTGGCGTAGAGGCACTCACGAGCGCATCGAGCGAATCGCGTACCTCACCCGCATAAAGCTGTTGGGGAATAATCACGACAAGTTCGAAGGGCAGTCCTCGCGAGGCAGGCTTATGCCCCACTTCTTCATCGGCAGCAGAACCACCCGAACGGCCGCCACACGAAATCAGCAGGAAAAACAAAGCCAGATAGAAGGGCAAAAGAATGAATCTCATAGGATAAAAAGCGCTTATTCGTGTGCAAAGATAAACCAATAATAAAAGCTATTCGTAAAAACGTCTCTTAATTATTTATTTTTCACTTTTCCCTTCCGACTTTTCGTCATAAATAGTAATTTTGCGCGCGAAATCATACATCTATTCATTTAATTAATCCTTTAATTCTATCCACTCACTACTATGCAGAAAAGACTTTTCTTTCTGATGGCAGCCCTGCTGCTGGCGTGCGCCGGCGCTGTGGCTCAGGTGACGACGTCAGGCATGAGCGGCCGCGTGACGCTCGACAATGCCAAGGGCGAAAGCGTCATCGGTGCCAACGTCGTTGCTACGCACGAACCGACGGGCACTCGCTATCAGGCTGTCACGAATGCCGACGGCCGCTTCAACATTCAAGGTATGCGCACGGGCGGTCCCTACGCCGTCACGGTGTCGTACATCGGTTTCCAACCCAAAAAGCTCAGCAACATACAACTGGTGCTGGGCGAGACCTACAACATGGCCGTTTGGCTCGAAGAGAATGCCAGCGAGATGAACGAGGTGGTCATCACCGAGAGAGCATCCAAGTTCTCGGCTGAACGAACAGGCGCCTCCACGAACATCTCCAACGAACAGCTGATGAACCTGCCCACCATCAGCCGCTCAATCACCGACATCACACGCCTCTCGCCCTACGGTGGCAAAGGCATGAGTTTCACCGGAAGCGATGGCCGTATGGGCAACTTCACGGTCGACGGTGCCAACTTCAACAACGACTTCGGTCTCTCCGAGAACCTGCCCGGCGGCGGCAACCCCATCAGCATCGACGCTATCGAAGAGCTGCAAGTGGTGATCTCGCCCTACGATGTGCGCCAGACCAACTTCATCGGCGGCGGCGTGAATGCGGTCACTAAGAGCGGTACAAATACGTTCAAGGGCTCGGCCTACGTCTACCACCGCAACGAGAATATGCGAGGCAGCGCCGTGGACCACGAGCAGATAGCCACCGCACGCGACAAGGACCGCACCACCACCTACGGCTTCACACTCGGCGGCCCCATCATCAAGGACAAACTCTTCTTCTTCGTCAACGGCGAGATGGTAAAGACGCCAACCGTGGCCAACCGCTGGCGCGCATCGGTCGACGGCGTAGCCGATGCCGACAACTTCGTCTCGCGCACTACCGAGGCCGACATGCAGCGCGTGTCCGACTTTGTGAAGCAGAAGTATGGCTACAACACCGGCTCCTACAACAGCTTCCCTGCCGACCAGAACAACTATAAGCTGCTGGCGCGAATCGACTACAACATCACCGACCGCCACCACTTGGCAGCACGCTACAACTACACGAAGAACAACTACTGGGTAAGTCCCAACGCCTCTTCGATGGACGGCGGCACACGCTCGCCATACTCCCGCATGTCGCAGTACTCAATGGCTTTCGCCAACTCGATGTACGGAATGGACAACCTCGTTCACTCGGCATCGCTCGACCTCAACAGCCGTCTGACCGACAACCTCTCGAACCAGTTCCTCGTAGCCTTCGCAAAGAAGGATGACATCCGTTCATCTAACTCCAGCGAGTTCCCCTTCATCGACATTCAGGACGGCTCGGGCAACAACATCCAGTACATGAGCCTCGGCTACGAGCTCTTCACCTGGAACAATGCCGTGCACTCCACATCGCTGAACATCAAGGACGATATCAACTACTATCTCGGCGCCCACAAGATCATGGCCGGCGTAAGCTATGAATACCAGATGGACGACAACCAGTACATGCGAAACGGCACGGGCTACTACCGCTACCGCTCGATGGACGACTTCTTCAACGGTGCCACGCCCGAGGTCGTGTGTCTCACCTATGGCTACGACGGCGAGACGAAACCTGCAGCACGCGTGCGCTACAACAAGCTCGGCGTGTATGCCCAGGACGACTGGAACATCACCGACCGCTTCAAGCTCGCCTACGGTCTGCGCATCGACGGCCTCTTCTTCAACCACGGCGACCTCCTTACTAACGCCGCCATCAAAGCCCTCGACTACCACGACCCCGACGGCGACCTCCGTCACATCGACACCGGCAAATGGCCGTCGGCCAACATCATCTTCTCACCGCGCGTAGGCTTCACCTGGGATGTCTTCGGCAACCAGAGCCTAAAGATGCGCGGCGGCACAGGCCTCTTCAGCGGTCGCCTGCCCCTCGTGTTCTTCACCAATATGCCTACTAACGGCGGCCTCGTGCAGTATCAGGCACAGCTCGGCCCGAGCACCAAGTATGCCAACCTGCCGGCTGACGTCCGCGCCAAATACTCCGACATGGGCGCCATCATGAGCGAGTTCGCCGGAGGCCTCGTCACCGACGCCAACGGCAACGCCAACATCGCAGCTCTCCAGCAGAAGCTCTTCCAGATGGGATTCCCGCAGACCGTGCGCCCCGAAGACGGCACCGTGCCCAGCTCCATCTCGGCTGTCGACGACCACTTCAAGATGCCGCAGGTGTGGAAGACATCACTCGCGCTCGACTATCAGCTGCCCGTCAGCTTCCCCTTCACCGTCACCGTCGAAGGTCTGTTCGAGAAAACGCTCAACGCCACCACCATCTCCGACTGGAGCATGCTACCCGTCGAAGGCTATGCACGCTGGAATGGCGCCGACAACCGCCCCATCTTCCCCTCCGAGTTCCGTAGCGGCACAAAGGCTTTCGTGCTCTCCAACACGAATAAAGGCTACCTCTGGATGACCAACATCACCCTTGAGGCACAGCCCGCCAAATGGGTCAGCCTCATGGCATCCTACACCCACACCATGCGAAAGGAGCTCACAAGCATGCCCGGCAGCAACGCCGAGAGCGCATTCACTTACGTGCCCGCAGTATCCGGCCCCAACAACCTGAAGCTCCACAACGCCTACAACGTCACACCCGACCGCTTCATCGCAAACGCCACCTTGCACGACAAGAGCAACAACCACTACAGCCTCTTCTACGAGACATGGCGCGGCGGCTACAACTACTCCTACATGCTGGCCAATGACATGAATGCCGACGGCTATGCCTACGACGCTCTCTACATTCCCACCGACGCTGAGGTTGAGAACGGGCAGTTCCGCTTCGCATCAGCAGGCGACCGCGAGCGATTCATGAACTACGTGCACGACGACAGCTACCTTAGCAACCATCAGGGCGAATATGCCGAGGCTTACAGCCTCTATAACCCTTGGGTACACCGCATCGATATCGCCTACAAGCACGACTTCGTCGTACGCGCCGGCAAGACCAAGAACACCCTGCAGCTCGGCTTCGATGTGAAGAACGTCCTCAACCTCTTCAACTCCTCATGGGGCGTCACGAAATACATGAATCCTGCCCTCAACGAAGGACGCATACTCAAGTACGAATCGACCGACGCACAGGGCTATCCCGTATTCTCCACGCCTTCGGCCGTAGGCACCAACATCAAGACCTTCGTGCCCTACAAGGGTAACATCGGACAGTGCTGGTACGCAAGCATCGGCGTTCGCTACATCTTTAACTAATTCATAATTCGCAATTCATAATTCACTATACGTTAAACGCTAATCGTTAAACGCAAAACGACAATCCAATTATGAAACTAAAATATATCTTCGGTCTCGTCCTGGCTGCACTGATGGCCGTCGGTTGCTCCGACGACAACACAGTCGACCCGCTCGCCAGCATAGCCATCGACCAGACCTTCGTCAGCATCCCCGTAGAGGGGGGCGACGCCACCATCACCATAACCGCGCAAGGCGACTGGGCCTTCGACAAAGTCATTAGCGCAGGCAAAGACGCCGACGGCAAAGCCATCTTCACCGAGCTGCCCGCATGGCTCACTGCCGACAAGATCAGCGGCAGCGCCGGACAGACCACCGTCACCTTCCACGCCGACGCCACCGAGGCCGGCCGCGAAGCCGAGCTCCGCATTGCCACCGGCACCGACAGACAGTTCATCATCGTTCGCCAAGGCTCACTGGATGCTTCCGAAGCCACATGCGCCGACGTCATAGCAGCACCCGACGGCAAGACCTTCCGCGTAACCGGTACCGTGGCCAATATCCTCAACACTCAGTACGGCAACTGGGACCTTGAGGACGAGACGGGCACCATCCGCATCTACGGCACCAACGACAAGGAGGGCAAGAAAGGCAACAACCCCATCGACGGCGCTGACGGTTGGGGATTCGAAGTAGGTGACGTCGTCACCGTTGAAGGTCCCAAGTCCACCTACGGCACCACCGTCGAACTCGTCGACGTAACGGTCATCTCTGTCAAGAAGTCGCTGCTCAAGGTCGTAACGCCCGAGCAGACCGTAGGCATCGAAGGCGGCGACATCGACGTCAAGCTTGCATACAAAGGCAGCGGAGCTTACGCCGCACTGCCCGCCGACTGCGACTGGATCACTATCACCGGCGAGGACTACGTGGCCGGCAAAGCCACGCTCTTCGAGCCTAACCCGGCCGACACCGCAATCGTGCACCTGCGCATAGCCCCCAACGCCAGCAACGGCCGTAAGGCTGCCATTGACTTCAGCTCAAGCAACGCCAGCACCACCAGCACCATCACTTGGACTCTCACCCAGAATGCCTTCACGTTGCCTCACGGCGAGAGCGCCGACGACCCATTCACCATTGAAGAAGCCATCGCCAAGTGCATCGAGATCGGCAGCACCTCCGACGGCGTCATCTACTACGCACGCGGCTACATCAGCAGTATCAAGGAAGTCTCCACCTCCTACGGCAATGCCACCTTCAACATCAGCGACGACGGCAGCAACGACAACGCCCTCACCGTCTACCGTTCCAAGTGGCTCGAGAACGCGTCTTTCACTGCCGAGAATCAGATTGGCGTGGGCGACGAGGTCATCATCCGCGGTAAGCTTGTCAACTTCACACGCGATAACGTCAACTACACACCTGAATTCAGCGGCGACGTCTTCGTAGTATCGCACAAGGCTGCCGGCCCAGGCTCGCGCCTCCGTCCCTTCACCGCCGACGAAGCCACCGACTTCATCATGAACAACCTTGAGGTGGGTCAGTCGACCGACGACGAATACTACATCGCAGGCGAGATTGTCCGCATTGACAGCCCTGAGAAGAACCTTTTCAACGCACAGTACGGCAACGCCTCGTTCTATATCGCCGATGACGAAGATCCCGCCAACACGCAGTTCTACGTCTATCGCACCTTCTACCTCGGCAACCGCAAGTGGGTCGAGGGCGACACGCAGATCCAAGTCGGCGACAAAGTAGTCGTCTGCGCCAAGCTGACCAAGTATAAGGACAGCAAGACAGGCGACATCATCCCCGAGACCGTCCAGAAAGCCACATACCTATACTCGCTCAACGGTAAGAAACAATAAGCCCGGCACCTGTGACAAGCAGCCCCGCCGCTTGCCACTGCATCCTTTGCCGACCGAGGCTCAGCCTCATACACAAAAATGCCCGCCCGTCCTCACCCGAGGACAGGCGGGCATTTCCTTAAAGGATGTTTATTATTAGCGCGTAACCATAAGATAATTAAGTGAAAATGCTTTTTATTATAAGATAATAATCATCTTTGCATAAAATTAAAGGCCATTCCATCCATGATTAATCCATTCATTACTTAAGGATACATTTCTCCTCAGTATTTCTGCGACCGAATAGAGGAAACGAAGAACCTCCTGTCGCTGATTCATAACGGCAATAATATTGTGCTGATGTCACCCAGAAGGATGGGAAAGACATGGCTCATTCGCCATTGCTTTCAGCAAGATGAGTTGCGCGAACAAGCTTATACGTTCTTGGTGGACATCTATGCGACAAACAATCTCAGCGAACTGGTGTTTCAACTTGGTCAGACTGTGTTGGGGGTGCTTAAGTCACGTGGACGCAGAGTGTGGGAGACGTTTCTGAATGCAATATCTTCTCTTCGCCCCAGCATTACATTTGATATAAACGGAAATCCAGAGTGGAGCATAGGGCTCGGAGATATCAAAAAACCTGTAGCGACCTTGGATGAGATTTTCAGCTATCTTAATGGGTGCGATAGGCGATGCATCGTTGCAATTGATGAATTCCAAACTAAGGGGTCTGGCTGAAACCTTTGTCTGTTCACAGTTGATAGGTCGCTTCGCCGAATGCAACGGGTCGCAAGTGGATGCACGACAAGTTGTAAAGCCCGATTCAACAGGTAGAAACGGCGGATGCAACTGGTAGCGTGGCGAAGATCAACTGGGACTTTTGGTTGTTCGGTCGCGAGCGAACGACTGAATCTATTAAGAGTTTAGGCCAAAAGTCTTAAGAGCTCAGGCAATAAGTCTTAAGAGTTTTAGGCTAACTATAATTTGCCAAAGGCGCAGCAGAATCGGAGACTCCGTTGGTGGCTGAATAGTTTTAGGCTAACTATAATTTGCCAAAGGCTCGACAGGATAAATCGTTTATGCAACATCTATAGCGGATAAACAAAAAACGGCCAAGGGTTCAGGCATGAACCCTTGGCCGTTTTTTAGATAAAATATGTTGTTTCACTTGTGAACTCTTGGCTGTGTGTGCGAGGTCGGTTGGTCGTGTCCAACGGAACGACTGGTTGAAACTGATGTTTCGACTGGTCGAACCGGGTGTAATGACTGGACGAACTGGGTGTAACGACTGGTCGAACCGGGTGTAACGACTGGTCGAATAGCGTATAACGACCAGGCGAATAGCGTATAACGACCAGGCGAATAGCGTATAACGACCAGGCGAATAGCGTATAACGACCAGGCGAATTTACTAAGGCGAGCGGCCGAAGCTGATGTTGCGACTAGTCCTTGACCCTCGGTCAATCTTTCTTCACGCGCACCTCACGCTGCGGGAACGGAATCTCGATGTTGTTGGCGTTGAGCGTCTGATAAATAATTTCCTTGACGCGCCCCACAAGCATTGTTCGTTCTTCCACAAGCATCCACAGCGCCACATAAAGGTCGACGCTGCTATCGCCGAAGTCCGAGAAGACGACGGCAACAGGGCGCGCGGGGTCAATGATGTGCTTGCCAGCAACGTTGCACTCGCGGGAGAGTGGCTGCAGGGCTGCGGTGAGGAGGCTGCGGACGTGCTCGACATCGGTGCCGTAGGCTACGCCAACGGGCACACGGACGAAGGCGTAGCTGTGGTTGCGCGTCATGTTCTTGAAGTTACCGTTGAAGAGGGCTTTGTTGAGGAACGAGATGACGTAGCCGTCGAGCGTTACGACCTGCGTCGATTGGTAGGTGATGCTCTCGACTTTGCCTATGACGCCGTCGCACTCGATGAAGTCGCCTACACGCAGGCGCCCCGTCATGAGCGAGAGACCGTAGAAGAAGTTCTCGATGAGGTCCTGCATGGCAAAACCCAGGCCGGTGGCCAGACCTGCCGTGACGATGGAGATGCCGCTCTTGGGCACGTTGAGGATCACTAAGACGGTGATGATGTAAAGGCCCCAGCAGAGGATGGCAATGATGTTGCGCGCCAAGGTGGTATTGACCGAATCGTCCTGCCCAGTGTGCCGACGGAAATAGACGTAGAAGCTGCGGATGGCGTAGTTGAGGTAGCGGAAGACGAACCACAATGCGGCCACGACGCAGAGCTTGTAGAGCGAAATCTGCACGAGGTCCTTCTGGTCGATGAAGTTGCGGAAAAATATCTTAAGGCAGATGCTGGTCATCTCGAAGATGTCGGCACTCCAGTAGATGCAGGCCAGCACCGAAGCTACGGCAAGGATGGGCACAAGCGTCAGGCGGAAGAGGTCGTAGAGCCATGTCGTGGTGATAAACTTGCCTTGTGCCATAGCTTTCAGCAGTGGTGCCGCCTCGGCCTCGACGTCGTCGCCTGCAATGATACGCTCCCGTAGTTCGGGCTTCAGACGGGCTATCATATAGCGGTTCTCGAACATCGAGAGGAGGTCGTACAGGCAGGTGATGGTCATGATGGCTGCAAGTTGGAAAGTCCACCAAACAAGCACCTGCACGGCCATGAGCGTATAGCCTACCCAGGCGGCAAAGGTGGCCACAAGCATGACAAATGTGGTGATGTGAGAATAGATGACGTCGGAGAGGGGCAAGCCCTTGCGATGGCGGCCTACCATCCATATCTGCCACAGCGTGAAGGCCAGCAGCACTGGCGGGAAGACGAGGTTCAAGAGGCTGTTGGGCACAAGCACTACGCGCAACATGATGACCAACGACGACAGGAGCATCAGTGGCGTATAGATGAGCACGGCATGGCGCATCTGGCTACCTTTCAAGCGGATGAAGATTGAAAGCGATACAATCTCCAGCAGCCAAGCCATGGTGATGATAAGTGCCGTGGACATCTGAATGAAGTTGCGTTCGACGAAATGACGGACTATCATCACGAGAATGGCAAAGAGGGCAAAACCGACAACAAGGGTGAGCACCTGACGACAGTATTTGCTTGCTGTCTGGAACCAGCGACGGGGCAGTAGCCAGCGCACAACGGCAAACGCCACTACCAAGGCTCCGCCCAGATAGATAAGCACAAAGAGGCTGATGAACAGCACGGGCACGCCGCGCCACTCGGAATAGGTGCTGCCGTGACCTTGCAGCGGAGCATACTTGGTCGCTGCCGAGCGGGTAGCCTGATGGATGTGCTGCGGCAGGCGGGCAAGGACGCTGAAATAGTTCGGACTGCCGTTGACGTAGATATTGTCCTGCAACATCTTGTAGCGTGACTGAGCAAATGAGCCCAGCTCGCGCACCTTCTCCTGAACGCTCTTGTAGTAGCTGCTCTCGGCTTCGAGGCTCTCAAGGAACTCCTTCATATTGTCACGGAGCACGGTGGCGTAGCCTATACATTCCAGACGATCCTGCAGCTGTTGCCCAGTCAGGTAGAGCGGCTCGTGCAACCCTTCTTCAGGTACCTCATCGGTGAGCGGGCGCGCCTCGGCGTCTGGGCGAGCAGCCATGGCCGTATCTACGCGTGCCTCCAACGAGTCGATAGCGCTGAGCAGGTGGCTATCGCTCTCGGACAACGAGTCCTGATTGAGGACTGGAGGAATACTGTTGAGCGACATGATGAGCGAGTCGTAGCGCTCAATCTCATGGCGCATGTAAGCAATCATCTTGTCATAAGGCAGCGAGCGCCCGCTACGGCTGTTGAGCTGACGATAGAGGTTGACGGCCTGCTGGCAGGCGTAGGCCATGTCGAACGTATTGTCGGGCGTCTGCGAATAAAGCATCAGTCCAATCTGTTCGCATTGGTTCATATACCACACCAACTGTTCGTGCTGGGCTGCACCTTGCTGTTCGTAGCGCGCCTTGAAAGCCTGCTGCCGGCGATAGTCGGCCTGCAGTTCACCACGCAGCACGCCAAGCGTGCGAGCCAAATCGCGTTCCTTGAGCACAGCCCAAGAGGGAAATACGGCCACGAGAATGGCAAAAAGGAAGACTAATAATCGTCTCATCATGAAAGAAAAGATAAAGCCTCACAATGGTCCCTGTAGAGACTAATTGTGAGGCTTGTTTTGTATCAATTAATCGTAATATTCGTGGCGGGCAGCAGCAAGCGTGTTCTGCATAAGCATGCAAATGGTCATGGGGCCTACGCCGCCCGGGACGGGAGTAATCAGAGAGGCGATGGGCGCCACGGCTTGGAAGTCGACATCGCCCTGCAAGCGCCAACCACGTGCACGGGTATCGTCCTTAACGCGCGTCGTGCCTACATCGATAATGACGGCACCGGGCTTCACCATGTCGGCCGTAACGAATGCGGGCTGACCAATAGCGGCGATGATGATATCGGCTGCACGACACTCATCCTTGAGCGTCTTAGAGCGCGAGTGGCAGACGGTGACGGTGGCGTCGACGCCTTTCTGCATCATCAGCTGCGACATGGGCTTGCCGACAATGTTCGAGCGACCAAGGATGACGCACTTCTTGCCCGACGTCTCTACACCATAGCGGCGAAGGAGCTCAAGGATGCCCTTGGGCGTGGCCGAGATGAAGGTGGGCAGGCCGATGGCCATACGACCGACGTTGATGGGATGGAAACCGTCGACGTCCTTGCGATAGTCGATGGCCTCGATGACCTTCTGCTCGTCGATGTGGCGGGGCAGAGGCAACTGCACGATGAAGCCGTCGATGTCGGCATTGGCGTTGAGCTTGGCAACCTCGGAGAGCAAGGCCTCTTCGCTGAGGTCGTCCTCGAAACGAAGAAGGGTACTGCGGAAACCGCACTCCTCACACGCGCGTACCTTATTATTTACGTATGTCTCTGAGCCTCCGTCGTGGCCTACGAGGATGGCTGCCAGGTGAGGGCGCTTGCCGCCGGCGGCTACGATGCGCTCCACTTCTTCTTTAATTTCGGCCTTGATGGTGGCGGCTGTCGCCTTGCCGTCGATAAGAGAGACAGACTCTCCCCCCGTCCTCTCTGTCAAGGAAGGAACGGAATGTTTCTGACTGGATGTATTCATACTTATATAATTATAAATGTCATCTAATATGTTTACACTTCTTGAAAGATATTCGCTCCCTAACAGGGAGGGCGGGGGATAAGTCTTCTACTTCCTCGGCATCCGTGCCATCATCTGCGCCATCTTGGGGTCGGTGACCATCTTCATCATCTTACGTGTCTGGTCGAACTGCTTGATGAGACGGTTGACAGCGGCGATGTCGGTGCCCGAGCCGGCTGCGATGCGACGACGACGCGAGGTGTTGAGCAGTTCCGGATGGCTACGCTCCTTGGGCGTCATGGATAGTATGATGGCTTCGATGCCCTTGAAAGCATCGTCGTCGATGTCGATGTCCTTCAGAGCCTTGCCTACACCTGGAATCATCGAAGCAAGGTCCTTGATATTACCCATCTTCTTGATCTGCTGAATCTGAGCATAGAAGTCGTTGAAGTCGAACTGATTCTTGCGGATTTTCTTCTCCAAGCGGCGAGCCTCTTCCTCGTCGTACTGCTCCTGAGCACGCTCAACGAGGCTGACGATATCGCCCATGCCGAGGATACGGTCGGCCATACGAGCGGGGTGGAAGGGGTCGATGGCTTCCATCTTCTCGCCCGTGCCCACAAACTTAATAGGCTTATCGACGACGGTGCGGATTGAGAGGGCTGCACCACCGCGAGTGTCACCGTCGAGCTTGGTGAGCACTACGCCCGTGTAGTCGAGACGGTCGTTGAACTCCTTAGCGGTGTTCACGGCGTCCTGACCCGTCATGGCATCAACAACGAAGAGCGTTTCATCAGGATTGATAGCGGCCTTGATGGCAGCAATCTCCTGCATCAGCTTCTCGTCGATAGCCAGACGGCCGGCGGTGTCGACGATGACGGTGTCGTAGCTCTTGGCCTTAGCCTCGTGGATGGCGTTCAAGGCAATCTGCACGGGGTCTTGGTTGTCGAGCTCCATGTAGACGGGCACTCCAATCTGCTCGCCCAAAACCCTCAACTGCTCCACGGCTGCAGGACGATAGACGTCGCAGGCTGCGAGCAAGGGCTTACGCTGGCGCTTGTTCTTGAGCATATTCGCCAACTTTCCGGCAAAGGTGGTCTTACCCGCACCGTTCAGACCTGCCATGAGGATGACGGCCGGATGACCGGCGAGGTTCAGTTCAGCAGTCTCGCCGCCCATGAGCATGGCCAGCTCGTCGTGCACAATCTTCACCATCATCTGCTGCGGCTTCACGGCCGTGAGGACGTTCTGCCCGAGTGCTTTCTGCTTGACAGTGTCGGTGAACTGCTTTGCTACCTTATAGTTGACGTCGGCATCGAGGAGTGCACGGCGCACATCCTTGAGCGTCTCGGCGACGTTGATTTCAGTGATTTTGCCTTCGCCCTTCAGAATCTTGAATGAGCGTTCAAGGCGTTCGGATAGATTTTCAAACACAGATTTATTTCAGTTTTAATGATTAAACAATATGATATTACGCATTATGGCCAACGTACAAATACGTTATTTCCTGACAAAAACCTCGTCCACCACTACTCCATCGTCGAGAGCAGCAAAGACAAGGCTGTGATCACCAGCAAGCTTTGTCACGGGTAAATAAGCTTTGACTACAGCATAGTTCTGAAGAACATTCTGTTTCCACTGCTCACTTCGCCCCTTCGTTTCGTAGGTGAACACTTGAGGCTCTGCTCCATCAAGCGAAAGCGTGAAGCGTTGCTGAGCATCTATCGGATGAGTGGGCAGCATGTGCACTTCCACTTCAACCATTTTCTTGTCAGCCGGGAAACTGTATGCAAAGTTGTAGGTGATGTTGCAGTCCTTAGGCACAGGCATAGCCCTAATGCTCGCGCCAAGTCCCAGCACGGGATCGAGCACCATACTGCCAGTGAAAGACGAAGCATTGTAAGAGGCTCCATAGAAAGTGGCTATCGTAGGCGGATCTACAGGCAAGGGATTGGGGCTGGCAATATGTGGTACTGGCTGGAACACCGTAAGGGCACGTGGATTAGAGTTCATGATTCCCTGCCATTTACCGCCCCGTTGAGCATTATATTGTATCGTGAGTTGTTGAATACGATTATGGGCATTATCAGAACGCAACCAAGTCTGCTGTACACTTTCTCGCGAGAGGTAGCTAAGTCCATGCCTTGCAAGCTGTGCACAGAGGTATTTCTCGTTTTGCAGAGCTGCACACATGATCGGATATTCTACAAGCTGGAAAAAGGCATCGTAGCGCGACGGGTGTGTGCGACGGACGCTGTCGGCAACCCAACGCACGTTGCGTTGCATAAGATCGTAACGGGAAAGACGGTGACGAATTTTCTTCTCACTCCAAGGTAAATCCCTGACGGCCGACCAATTGTTGACGCCGTCGTTAGGTTCTTCAACACGCGTTCCGGCTAAATGCTCGGGCTTGCGCTGGAACGAAAGGTGATAGTGTTCCTTGAGATAGATAGAAGACAAACGTGCCACATCCCGCCCGACATTGGCCGCGATAAATTCCTCGATGTGCTTTCCTACAGAGAGGGTTCGCACGGCATCGAGGTCCCAGGCCATATCCGTGAACAGTGAAATCTGGTATTCTGACGGCTTGATATCGCCCACATTAAGCACCCACATCCTATTGGCCCCGTGGTATGCAGCCTCAGAGAGTTGCTGGAACATCAGGAAAGGACTGGCCGTTCCCAGCCATAGGTAGTCGTGAGGACGCCCCCAGTAAGAGACATGATAGTAGACACCGTTGCCGCCCGAACGGGCACGCTCATGCTCGTTGGGGAAATGGCGTATGTAGCCGTAGTTATCGTCGGTCCACATCAGGGTGACATCGTCAGGAACATGAAGCCCTGCGGCATAGAGGTCCATCACTTCTTTGTAAGGGATGAACACTTGCGGCACCATATAAAGCGACTTGGTGATATACTGTCCGAGCAGCGACCGCTGGGTCTGTATCACCTGTTCCAACGCCTGGCGACTGGTTTCGGCATCGCTATAGCCCTGCATGGGTCCGTCGTGTACGCCACGCATCCCGAGCGTATAGACCATCGGAATTGATGTCGTCTCAACGACTCGCTTCTCCCAAAACGCCTTAACCGCAGCGCTATTGTCGGCCCAATTATATTCGCCTTGGCCGCGCAACGGCCATTCACCAGCGACGTCGCATCCCATTGGCTCGCAATGGCTTGAGCCAATGTAGATGCCATACTTGACAGCTAATTCGGCGTTGCCAGCCGTAAGGAAGAACGGCAGAGTGTGCTCGTGCATGGGTGGCCAATAAAGATTGGCCCTAAGACGGAGCAAGAGCTGGAAGATACGCTCTGTCGTGCGGGGTCCTACAGCATTCTGTGCGTTAGGCTCATGGGTATACATGGCCCAAGGCAAGAGCCCCCAGTCCTCATCATTGATGAAAATACCACGGAACTTCACGTCGGGCGATTGCTGCGTCCTGAAATTATCGGGAAGGGTGAACTCGGCACGTGGTTCTGGTTCCACATCGGCCCACCACTCCCAAGCAGATACGCCGAGCAGACGCGTCAGCTCAATGATGCCATAGGCCGTACCAGCAGGATCGCTTCCGACGATAGAGAGTCGCCCCTCAGCATCCACGGCCATGACGAAAGCCTGAGAGCGGCCTGTAAGGTACGATAGGTCGATTCCAGCTTTGGCTACGCGCTTGGCATTAGCTCCACCTAAAGTTCCGATGATGATGGAGGCATCATGGTCGCCGATGCTGGCGACAGATGACAACACACGCTGGCAATCGGACTGCAACAAATCGACAGCCGTGATGACCACCGGAGCCTCGTCAGCACTGACAGAAGCCACAATGGGAGCACCGCTCCGTAAAACGAAAGCGCTGGCCTGCACGGTCAGCGCTATGAGGGCCGCAACGAATGCTGAGGCCGTACGTCTGAGGATGTTACCTAACATGAAGCGCATGCTTAATTGGCAGGAGCCTCTGCCGGAGCCTCGGTAGCAGGAGCCTCTGTTGCAGGAGCCTCTTGCACGTCAGTAGCAGGAATGCCAGGCAGATTAGTGGGGGCTGTTGCTTTCTGCTCGGTAGCTATACCTTCCATGACAGACATGTCGGTGCTTGCACGAGGAATAAAGAACACAGAAAGCACGCTAAAGAGAACCATTGCAATGGCCAGCGCCCAAGTCATTTTCTCGATAACATCGGTGGTCTTGCGAACGCCCATAACTTGGTTACCACTGGCAAAGCCACTGGCAAGGCCGCCGCCCTTTGACTCTTGAACGAGTACGATGAGGCACATGAAGATGGATGCGATGACCACAAGGATTACAAGTAAATTGTACATTGTTGTTTAGATATTATTTGATTATTATTTCCTTTTATTGCTGTGATTCCTGGGTGATTTTATGGCTTTCGTTAAGCAATAATTTCTCAAGGAACCGAATTTGGTCTGCAAAGTAACGGTTTTTTTGTGGATAAAGCAAACTTATTCGTCGAATAATTTCAATTGCCTTAGCATATTTACCCTGTTTGATGTAAATTCGGGCCAAAGTCTCTGTAAAATAGGTGTCAGAATTGTCATTTACAGCACTTTCATCTGCAGGTTCGTCGGCAGGTTCTTCTACATCGGAGAGTGTGTCCAGATGCTCCTGTTCGCTCTCTTCCAAGTTTACAGACGGCTGTTCGGACGCGTTTTGCTGGTTGGCTGCAGCATCGTTGTGTTCAGCTTCTGCGGCAGACTCTGGCACGGCCACGGCATCGTCGAGCTGAAGCAGATAAGCTGTGTAGTCGACTGCAGCCTCAGCCGGTCGGGGGCGACGTGTGGGCGCAGGCTGAGGTTGCTGCCCTAAGAACGTATCGATGAGTGTCAGTGTGCGATCGGTTCCGCCCGAAGTTTCGCTGCCAGGTTGGGCTGGAGTTAAAGCCCGTGCCACCGCCCCTTTTCGGTCGGCGACCAGTGCTTCCTGCAGCAATTCTGTCTCAAAGAGTTCGAAGAGCCGTTCACGGCTGGGCATGCAGATTGCGGTGCGACTCAACTCTGCTCCGAAGCGCCCGTCTTGCAGTTGATAGAGCCCTCGCAACAGCAGAAGGCGGGCCGCCTGGAACGAGGGGTATCGTTCGACGAGCTGGTAGAGTTCGTCTACCACGGACGCATCGATGCTATCCGGATTATTAATGTATGTCGATAGAGATTGCATGTAGGTGAAGGTAAATGAGTTCTCTGCATTGATGCTACGGAGCACTACCAGTTGGCCACTGCGGCATTAAAGATCTGGTCGGTGATGTCTTTTGTCATCTGTGTGACCAATTCTTCTTGTACGTTGACGAGCTGTTGGGTAGCATCGTACTCGGTTGTGGCAGAGAACTGGCGTTCGAAGTCCTCCTTATGATTCTTATTATTGGTAAACCTTACGTTCACAGTCATTTTCAGCTGCACTTGCGAGCTATATCCGTCGCTGCCCACGCCTTTGTTGAACTGGTCGAAGCCTGTTATCTCTCCCGAGAGCACAAGGTCGCCTCCTCGTTTCACTTGTTGGAGCTTGGTCTGCTGAGAGAATATGTCGGTGAGTCGATTGTTGAAGATAGATTGCATCGGTGCCCATACATACGAGGAACGGATGGGGAAGGGATCGATCTGAATGGTTTTGGTCTTGGTGTAATCGATGCTTGCGCCATTGAATTTATAGCTTATGGCACAGGATGCGAGCCCAACAATCAGTATGATGGAGGCCATAACGGACAGAAACCTGCCGGCAAGCCTGTGGATGCTGCGTGCACGTCCACGGGAGCAAAGGCAGGCGTGACAATCAAATTTCTTCGAGTCCATATTCCTTGATTTTTCTGTACAACGTGCGTTCGCTTATATGCAGTTCTTCGGCTGCTTTCTTACGTCTGCCCCGGTTCTTTTCAAGGGCTTTGATGATGAGCCGTTTCTCCTGTTCGTCGATCGAGAGGGATTCTTCGATATATTCCTCGGCGTACGGGGTGGCATCGTCGCGGCTGGGTGAGAGGTGTTCGTCGGTGCTTCTTGCGGGTGCCACATGTGCATGGGTGACCATCGACACAACAGGTGCATCGGTAACGGGCACGTTCGCAGCTACTTGGACGGATGGATTTGCCGCAGAGGGAGCAGCCATGGTGGAGAGTTGCTGTTTCAGCTCGCTGACTTCATGATGAAGGGCATTGATCATCTGGAAGAGCATTTCACGCTCATTGTCGTAGGAATGGGAGTTCCCGTTGGAGTGGTTCAAGCGCACGAGGCCTCCGTTTTCTTCGATCGTAGGCCATATCTCATAGTCGGAGAGGACGGCGGGAGTGACGATACGCGAATCCTGCATGAGGATGGACATCTGCTCAGTGAGATTCTTCAGCTGGCGTATATTACCAGGCCACTTGTAGCGTTTCATCACTTCTTCCGCCTCGGGCGAGAGGGATATACGCTCGGGCATTTGGTATTTAGCTGCGATCTCCATGGCGAACTTCTTGAAGAGCAGCAGGATGTCGTCGCCTCGCTCGCGCAGAGGGGGCATCTTGATAGGGATGGTATTGAGGCGATAGAAGAGGTCTTCGCGAAACCTTCCGTCGCGTATGGCCAGTTGAATATTGACATTTGTGGCAGCCACGACACGCACATTGGTCTTGCGCACTTCGCTGGAGCCCACGCGAATGTATTCGCCATTCTCGAGCACACGCAGCAGTCGTGCCTGGGTGCTCATGGGCAATTCGCCTACCTCGTCGAGGAAGAGCGTTCCGCCGTCGGCGGCTCCGAAGTAGCCTTCGTGCTCACCAATTGCGCCTGTGAAGGCTCCCTTCTCGTGTCCGAAGAGTTCGCTGTCGATGGTTCCCTCGGGTATGGAGCCGCAGTTGATGGCAAAATACTTGCGCATACGTCGCAGGCTGTTGTCGTGGATGAGCCGGGGGATAATTTCCTTACCGACGCCGCTTTCGCCGGTGATGAGCACCGACAAGTCGGTCTTTGCCACCTGCAAGGCCGTGTCAATAGCATGATTGAGGGCTTCACAGTTGCCTACGATTCCATAGCGTTGCTTTATAGGTTGTAATTCTTTGGCATTCATAGATGTAACAAGCCTTGAAGCTTATTTCTGACAAAGGCATCGGCAAGCGTCAGCCTCTTTCGCTGCGGTCGCGCTTGTCGATGTAGAGTTTCTCAAGGGGATTGGCATGAGCCTCATCCCATGCCTTACGATTGCGCAGGACGTCGATGGCGACATAGATAGCCTGACGGAACGAATTCTCGTTGGCCACGCCCTGACCTGCAATGTCGTAACCGGTGCCATGGTCGGGGCTGGTGCGTACGACGTCGAGCCCGGCTGTGAAGTTTACGCCATCTTCCATGGCTAACATCTTGAACGGAGCCAGTCCTTGGTCGTGGTACATCGCCAGCACACCATCGTAGTGTTCGTAGGCGTGGATGCCGAAGAAACCATCGGCAGCAAAGGGGCCGTACACGGTCATCCCTTCTGCCTCGGCCTGAGCTATTGCGGGAATGATTGCCGTTTGTTCCTCGCTTCCCAGCAGGCCGTCTTCTCCGGCATGCGGGTTGAGCGCCAACACTGCAATGCGAGGGTTCGACATACCGAAGTCGCGACGTAGCGAGCTGTTGAACAGACGCAGGTGGTTGAGCACTTTCTCCTCAGTGATGGCAGCCGCCACCTGAGCCATAGGCAGGTGGGTTGTCACGAGAGCGACGCGCATCCGCTCGTTGAGCATGATCATGAGCGCCTCCTGATTGTCGTGCCCTACGCGGTCTTGGATGTATTCCGTATGTCCGGGGAAGTGGAAAGCATCGTTCTGGATAGTATGTTTGTTAATAGGTGCCGTCACGATAACATCCACAAGTCCTGCCTGCCAGTCCTTGACGGCGCGTTCGAGGGCTGCGTAGGCTGCAGCACCCGCCTCGGCCGACGGCTGCCCCAGCTCAACCTTCACCTCGTCGGCCGTGACGTGTATGAGGTTGAGGGCTCCGTCAATCGCATCCTGAGGCGAGCTGACGGTGTTGAAGTTGGTCGACAGATTGAGCGTCTTGCGATGGTAGCTGGCTATCTTCGGCGAGCCGTAAACGATGGGGCAACAGAGCTCCAGCATCTCGGGGTCTGCGAAGGTCTTCAATATAATCTCATAGCCGATGCCATTCGTATCGCCATGAGTGATTGCTATTTTAAGTTTTTCCATTGTTTTTATAGTGTGGAATTAACATAATTCTTGTTGAAAAGGCTCTTGCTTCATAACCGTGTTAAAAAAAACTCTTAGGAGCATCGGGCAAAACCCTTAGGAGCATCGGGCAATTCTCTTAGGCGCATCGGCCGATTCTCTTAGGCGCATTTTTTCACCTGCCTTGCCGTGCAGCCCTACGGTCCTCGGCCGTGACGGCTACCTCCTCCATTGTGGTGACGATGGGTGAGGTCTGCTCGTCGGGAAGGTTGAGGGTGTAGAGCGATCCTTCGAGGCGGCGCATGAGGCCTCGCTTCATCTTCTCAGGCGCAAAGACAAAGCCTTCGACGACGATGACAATGTTGCGGGTAGTGTCCACGCGTGAATGACTGACAAACGGCCCTCCCATGCCATCATTTTCCATGTACCATAGGCCACGGGCTTCGAGGGCATACTGGTTGTGGACCACGATAGGCTTGACGGTGGTGCACAGGGTGTCCGTAGCCATGTGCATAGAGGGCAAGGTGCCGGGGATATTCGCGGCCATGACGCTGTCGCGCTTGGCCAGGACATATTGCTTGTTGAAAGTCTGAGGACCTTCGTAGGGATAGCTGTACATACATATATTCACCATGCCCGAGGCTCCGTTGGAACTGGTCCAGAAGAAGTCCTTGCCTTTCTTGTAGCTCTTGATCTCGTCGGGGGCATGGAGCTCGCAGTCGAAGAGTTCCTTGGCCAGCTCAGCCGTCTTCGTGGAATACTTGTCCTTGAGTTCCTTGACGAGGCGGTTCATCTCCATCTTCGTAAGAAAGTCGATGATGTCTTGTCCGTGGTCGAAACAGTAGTCAGCAAACTCCTCGGGAGTTGGGCTTTGAATTGTAAGCACAATCTGTCCGATGGAATATTTGTCGCGGGTGAACTTCATCGACGTCTTCGTGTATATCTGCTTGTTGATATCAACGAGGATAATATTACGGAAGATGTTCAGTACATGGTCGAAATGTTTGGGTTCGACATGCGAGATGTGGAACGAGCGCTCGGGCTGAGGCAGGCCGGGGATGTCGGTGTCGAGCACAGCAAAGAGTGCACGTCCCTGAGTGGCCTCCCAGTCGCGGTCGCTCATGACCACCATCACTTCGTATGGACGCCCACTGGCACGAGGCATAATGAATTCCTTCTTGCAGGAGGCAAAGAGCATGGTGAGCAGGAATAACAGCCACACCCCTCTACCCTTCCCCTGTAGAGAGGCGGGCAGAGACCTTTGTAAATGATGTATGTTCATGTGATTCATTATCGTCTATGGTTTCTATGAGTATTTGATTTGACAGGGTTTCCTTTACCTGTAAAGCTGCAACTCCACTAACCTACAAGGGAGTGGCAGAAGGGGATGAATTATCCATCACTGACGTGGCAGTGGAGAGCGTCTTCTCTTTGGTATTGAGCAATCCGCACGCGGCATCGATATCCTGACCGCGAGAGGCTCGGATGGTGCAACGGATGTTGCGATGTGTAAGGTAGTCGCGGAAGGCTGCCATGCGCGTGGCGTCGGCTTCGTGAAAACGATCTTCATCTGGCAATGCGTGCCAACGGATGAGGTTCACACGGCACTCCAAGCCTCCAAGCAGCCTCACGAGCTCGCGGGCATAACGATTGCTGTCGTTCTGTCCGCCGAAAACAATATATTCAAAAGAAAGACGACGCTGGCCGCTCCAATCATACTGGCGCAACAAGTCCACTATCTCTTCTATGGGATAGCTCCGCTCGGCAGGCATAATAGCCGCACGCTCATTAGCAAACGGATTGTGAAGACTAATGGCCAGATGGCAAGGACTCTCGTCGAGGAAACGCTTCAACCCCTTGCGCAGACCAGCCGTCGACACTGTGATCCGCCTCGGGCTCCACGCCCAACCGTAGTCTGCCATCAGATGACGCGTGGCTGAGAGAACGGCATCGAGGTTGTCTAAAGGCTCACCCTGCCCCATAAACACGATGTTCGTCAGCCGATCACGTTCGGGAAGGGAGTAAATCTGGTTGAGAATATCTGCCACGGAGAGCTGACCCTGAAAGCCTTGGCGACCGGTCATGCAGAACTGGCAAGCCATCTTGCAGCCTACCTGACAGCTGACGCATACCGTGCCGCGGTCGTCATCGGGAATAAAGACAGTCTCTACGGTGTGCCCATCGCGCGTCGGGAAGAGATATTTGGCTGTGCCATCGGTGCTGTGTTGCTCGGCAATCGGAGCTGTCAGACCAATAGTATACTGCTCCGACAGACGTTCACGGGCAACTTTGCTCAAGTTGGTCATCTCTTCGAACGTAGACACACCCTTCTGATAGAGCCATTGAAGCAACTGCTTAGCCGTGAAGGCTGGCAGGCCCATGTCTGCCACTATAGTCTTCAACTCATCAGGTTGCATGCCCATCAAAGCGGGTTTCATCGGTTCAGAATGTATCATCTCGTATCTTTTTACGTGTCCTTACACACGCGCGTACATTATTAAATAAAAATAAGCGGCGCAGCGGACACCAGCATAAACACTGGCAACCACTGCGCCGCAAATTTACGCAAAGCCGCGTGAACGACAAAGCTTTTAATGTTTTTTATGCCAAAATGGCAGTATTTTTAATCCCTACCACGTCCGAAAAGGCGTAGGATATAAAGAAACAGATTAATAAAGTCGAGATATAGCGACAGCGAACCGAGAATGGATACACGACGAATTGCTGTTGCATCGCCAGACTCAAGGACAGCAGCACTCATTGACTTTATCCGCTGCGTATCGTAAGCCGTCAGACCCACGAAGATAAAAACGCCACAATAGGTTATGATAGTGTCTACGATTGAGTTGGACCAGAAGATGTTGATTACAGAAGCAATCACCAATCCGATCAAGGCCATAAACAAAATGCCACCGAGGCTGCTCAAGTCATGCTTTGTTGTAGCGCCGAAAATGCTCATGGCTCCAAAGGTGAGCGCCGATGCTGCAAATGCCTGATAAATTGTTCCTAAAGAATAGGAAAAGAAGATGCTTGCCATTGTCAAGCCGTTCAGCACTGAATAGAAGATAAAGAGGAGCGCAGCCGTCTTTGTCGAGATTCGGTTGATGCCCCAGGACAATCCCATCACCAAGGCTACTTCTCCAATACAAAGGAATAGGATGGAAAGGCGGTTGCCAAAAATCATGGAAAGCACTTCCGGCGACTTGGCCACGTAAGAGGCTGTGATGGCTGTAATGAACAGAGCCAAGGTCATCCAGCCATAGACTCGCGTCATCACACGCGAAAAGGCAATCTTCTGAACAGGCTCGACCCGCACGTTCTCACGGCGGTCGTAGTTGTCGTGAATTTCAATGTAGTCGTTCATTGTCTTTATGTTTGATTAATAATGTGGGCGCGAACAACCGCGCCCACTAATTCACCAAGCAAGGTGTATGCCAAAGGGTTGCACTATGGCAACATGAGAGCTATCTTTTAACGTTTTTTGGGATGAATCTTCTTGGTCTTCTTTATTTTGTCCTTATCATATTTCTCCCAAAGCTTTTTCTTTACGCACAGGGCTTTCTGCGCTTCTGTACTCTTAATGGCTGCTGCCTCGGCTGCTGCTTCAGCTTCAGGCTTGGCCCAAGCGAACTGGAAGCCTTGCACCTTGTTCCATCCGCCACGGGTGAAATCGGGGAAAGCTACGCTGGCGCAGTTGTTGTCCATAGAGAGGGCACCAAGCTCAGCCAGGCAGCACCACTCGGCAAGGTCATAGACGTCCATGTCGAGGGGCAGTCCGTTCTGGAGGCAATAGACGAGACGGGCATCCATGAAGAAGTCCATACCGCCATGACCGCCTACCTTCTGTGCCATCTCACCATATTTCTTAATGATGGGGTGAGTGTACTTTTCAACAAGGGCATTCTGCTCTGCTGCGGGCAGGAAACCGTGGCTGCTGAGATCATCAACCTTCGGAGCCACACCGCTGGCCGTGAGCTGACTCTTGTCGAGAGCATAGTGTTGTTCGGGATACTTGGTGGCATAGCCCTTGGTGCCTGTGAGCTTATACAGGCGGTTGTAGGGCTGCGGGTTCATGACGTTGTGCTGAATCTCTACGACCTTGCCTTCGGCGGTACGCATGAGAGTGGTTGTCTGGTCGCCATTACGGAAATTATTGGGACGTGTGCCGGTCTTAGCCTCTACATAGTCGGGACCGTGAACTGCTTTGGTATCCATGGCCACAAGAGTCGTAAAGCGATCGCCACGGTGAATGTTCATAGCGAGTGCCACAGGGCCAAGTCCGTGAGTAGCATAGACGTCGCCACGGTTTTCCATATTGTACTTCATGCGCCATCCAAGCTTTGCCTGTGCGGGGTCGGCAGGATTCTTCCAGTAGTAATCCCAGAAGTCGTCGAGGTTGTGGATGTAAGCACCTTCACCACGAAGCACTTCACCGAACACACCGTTCTGAGCCATGTTTAGGGTGTTGAGCTCATACCAGTCGTAGCAGCAGTTCTCGAGTATCATGCAGTGCTTGCGTGTGCGCTCACTCAGTTCAATGAGCTCCCAGCACTGTGCCAGGTTCATGGCGGAGGGCACCTCGATAGCGGTATGCTTTCCGTTCTCAAGGGCACACTTGGCAACAGGGAAGTGATGATCCCAATCGGTGGCAACATAAACGATGTCTATGTCGGGGCGTTTGCAGAGCTCCTCGTAGCCCTTCTCACCACTGTAAATGGCAGCAGGGGGCAGACCGGCATCGCGAAGATACTTCTGACAACCTTCAGCGCGTGCTTCCTCGTAGTCGCAGAGGGCTACAATCTGAACGCCAGGGATGAAAGTCCAACGGGCAACGGCACCAGGACCACGCATACCCAGACCTACGAAGCCTACACGAACGGTCTCAAGTTTCGGAGCAGTGAGCCCGATGACGTCGTTCTGACCGGCTGGACGCTGTGGTGTATTAATAACAATAGTACCTTTCTCCCAGTGCCAATCTTTGTCTGTTACTGAAAGAGACTGTGCACTTCCTGCCAAAGAGCAGAAGGCTACAGCTACAAACATTAAAAGTTTTTTCATGAGTGAATGATTAGTTAGTTTGAAAAAGATTATTTATTTTGCTGCAAAGATAGTATGAAAAGATGAATTTTAATTATCTTTGTGGCAAATTTTTGAAAAAAAAGTGATTCACATGCAAAGAATAAGTTGTTTTTTACCTTTCTCCGAACTGCAAGAAGGGAAACAGACGATAGAGGCTCTGAGCCAGGATGAGAACGTAGCCGACATACACCTTATTGACAATCCGTTTCAGTCGAGAGTATTAAGGCAGGTTGCCCTTGACGCTACATCACCATACATTTTATTATATACTAAAAGGTTTGAATTGCAATTAGGCTACCATGCACTGACTCGCCTCCTTACGGTTGCAGAGGACACGGGAGCATCTATGGTCTATGCCGACCACCGCATACAACTTCCGTCTGGGGAAATTCAGCCCCGTCCCCTTATCGACTACCAACTTGGGAGCGTTCGCGATGACTTTGATTTCGGCTCAGTTTTATTACTGAGGACAAGCGATGTACGAGAATATTTCGCTCAGGAGCATTTACGAGAGTACCAATACGCTGGGCTTTACGATTTGCGGCTGTTCTTGTCACGAAAGATGTTGCCGCTACACGTGAGCGAATCTCTGTATACTGAAGTGGAGACAGACACCCGTCTCTCTGGACAAAAACAATTCGATTATGTCGATCCTCGCAACAGAGCAAGGCAAATTGAAATGGAACGTGCATGCACGCGACACCTGAAGGCCATCGGAGCTTTGCTGGCACCTGACGAGTTCGACGAAATAAAGTTCGACATCGAGGACTTCCCTGTAGAAGCGACGGTAGTCATTCCCGTGCGCAATCGTGTGCGGACCATTGAGGATGCCATTCGCAGCGTGCTGAAACAGAAGACGACGTTCCCGTTCAACCTCATTATAGTGGATAACCACAGCGACGACGGAACGTCGGCTGTCATAGACAGCATAAAGGACGATGGACAATTAATCCATTTAGTGCCCGACCGCGACGACCTTGGCATCGGCGGCTGCTGGAACTTGGCTGTGCACCATCCGCAGTGCGGACGGTTCGTTGTGCAGCTCGATTCTGACGACCTCTACAGCGGCGAAGACACCTTGCAGCGCATCGTCGATGCCTTCCGCGAGCAGCGGGCGGCGATGGTCATCGGCTCGTACCGCATGACTAACTTCCAGCTCGAGACACTTCCTCCAGGGCTCATCGATCACCGCGAGTGGACGCCACAGAACGGCCGCAACAACGCTCTGCGCATCAATGGTTTGGGCGCTCCGAGAGCCTTCTACACTCCCGTTCTACGTAAGATACAGATTCCTAACACCAGCTATGGCGAGGACTATGCCTTAGGTCTCATGATTGGGCGTCGCTACCGCATTGGTCGCATCTTCGACGAGCTTTACCTCTGTCGCCGTTGGGAAGGTAATAGCGATGCAGCACTCTCTACGGAGAAGGTCAATAAGAATAACCTTTACAAAGATCAGTTGCGTACAACAGAGATTCTTGCCCGACAAGCATTGAACCGGAAATGGCGTCGCGAAGTAACAGAAAGCGAGGTAGAACAGTTCTTCGAACAAGAACTTGAAGAATGGCCAACAGCACGAAAGCGCTATGACGATTTGAAAGCTCAGGTGCAACAACGTGTTCTTGTGCTCAATTCACCCAATGAAGCGCCTGGCGAGAGCTCATCTTCAACAACGACGACATCCGATGTCACACTGACAGCACAATGGAATCCATCACGCATAGTTTCCACGGGGGCTAAGATTGATAAGGCCAGCATCGAGGCGCGGCCATGCTTTCTTTGCGACGAAAACCGGCCTAAAGAGCAACACGCTCTCATGATCGAGCACCACTATCAAGTGTTGGTAAACCCCTACCCTATCCTGCCGCAACATTTCACCATCCCTACACGGAGGCATAAACCGCAAAGCATCTGGGAACACTTTGGCACCATGCGCCATCTGGCTTGGACTATGCCCAACCATATCATATTCTATAACGGACCGCAATGTGGCGCATCATGCCCCGACCACATGCATCTGCAGGCTGGGTCAAGAGGCTTGGTGCCGATAGAGAGGGACTGGGAGCTCTTCGAGAATCAGCTTGAAAAGTTATATCCTCTCACTGGAAGCGAAACCCAAGAGATGATGGATGCCGGCAACGTCAGCCAACGTTGCGGACTTTTTCTGCTGAAGAATTACGTTTGCCCGGTGTTTGTGATTCGCTCGCTACCAGAAGAAACCGACAGCATCTTGTGTCAGCGCCTTTACCGTGCGTTACCCATACTCGAGGGAGAAAACGAGCCTCGCATGAATGTCATCTGTTGGCGACAAGCTGGCGACGAGAGCAGGTCTGACGAAATAGTAACCCTCATCTTTCCGCGTAAGAAGCATCGTCCTGATTGCTACCAGACTTCACTTCTTGTGTCGCCTGGCGCGCTCGACATGGGCGGCCTCATTATCACTCCTCGAGAGGAAGATTTCCTAAAACTGACACCTGAATGGGCTGCCGATGTTTTGCGGGAAGTAACGATGACCGAGGAAGAACTGAAAGAAGTCATTGAAAAAGTCACGGATAAACCAACTCCTAACACGCCAACTGATGATACAGCCATAGAGGGCGCTGCCACATCCGACATGCATTCACAATCAAGCTCCCAGCTCCATTCCACCTCTTTTCAAGACGGCAAGTTGACCGGGTTGAGCTCAGCCCTCTCCGTCGGGCTCCTTTCAGCGCAACGTATTCGTTTCTCACTCAACGGGAAATACACAGCCAAGGGCAGCACCTTGGATGGAGAGCAAGAGGTAGTGTATAACGACGGTGGACTGTTGTGGAACGGACAGATATATCGCCAATTAACCTTTACGCCTACGAGTGATTCGGCCAGCTTCACCATGGAGGACGTAGTGATTGGCAAAGACTTTCATTGGGAGCGGCAAGAAGCACAAACTTTCAAAGGTGCCTTGCGTTTAGTAGTCGACGAGGACAATATCGTATGCATCAATGACATTGACATTGAGAGCTACCTTGAAAGCGTAATCAGCAGCGAAATGAGTGCCAATTGCTCCTCTGAGTTCCTGAAGGCCTCAGCCGTTATCAGCAGAAGCTGGCTTTACGCCCAGATAGAGAAACGGCGCAAAATGAACGAAGGCAATCACGGATTTTTCTCTTTCACCAAGACAGATACGGAACTCATTCGCTGGCACGATCGCGAGGACCATACCATCTTTGATGTCTGTGCAGACGATCATTGTCAACGCTACCAAGGCATAACCCGTGCATCAAGACCTGAAGTAAGAGCGGCCGTGGCAGCCACACGCGGGCAGATACTGACTTATCAAGGCAACATCTGTGACGCCCGGTTCTCCAAATGCTGCGGCGGACGAACAGAAACTTTTGAAACTTGTTGGGAGGACGAACACCATCCCTATCTCGAAAGCATCGAAGACCCATTCTGCAATACAGACGACCCAGCTATCATCAGTCAGGTAATGAACGACTATGATTGTGAAACACGCGACTTTTATGAGTGGCAAACAGTACTTCCGCAAGAGAAGGCTAAGGAATATCTTTGCCACCATCTGAAAATGGACTTCGGCGACATCATTGACTTGCAGCCCCTACAGCGCGGCCCTGGCGGCCACATCATTCGCCTTAAGATCGTTGGTTCAGAACGTTCCTTCACTATCGGCAAAGAATTAGAAATCCGTTCAGCACTAAGCGACACACATCTCAAGAGCGCCAACTTTACCATTGAACGGCAACAAATTAACGAAGATGGCATTCCAGCTTCATTCCTGATTAAAGGACGGGGGTGGGGACATGGCGTTGGCATGTGCCAAATCGGAGCAGCCGTAATGGGCGAGCAGGGTTATACATATGAACAGATCCTCAAACATTATTATTCAAATTCAGAAGTCACAAAAATCGAATAAGCTATGAAACTTAATTTTATCCTTGCTGCCTTACTGCCTTTAGCAGCAATGGCCGACGATTTCACACAATTCGTCGACCCACGCATCGGCACGGGCGACCATGGGCACGTCTTCGTAGGCGCCAACGTGCCTTTCGGCATGGTCAACGCAGGCCCTACTCAGCTTGAGGAAGGCTGGGACTGGTGCTCGGGCTACCATGAGAGCGGCACCAAGCTGATAGGGTTCGGGCAACTCCACCTCAGCGGTACAGGCTGCTCCGACCTGGGCGACGTCACCATCCTGCCCGTCACGGGCGACGCGACCTATTCACGCGAAGGGCTGGCTACGCCCTACTGCCACGACAACGAAGAGGTGAGACCCGGATACTACAGCGTGCTGCTCGGCACGGACACGAAAGCCGACGACGCCTCCAAGTTCATACGCACCGAAGTGACGGCTGCCGCACGCAATGCCATGTACCGTATCACTTACCCCAAGGGTGCTCAGGTGACCGACCTCATCGTGAACTTGAAAGATGCCGTGAGCGACAACATCCGCCATTCCGACCTCAACATGATTGGCGACCGCCTCTGCGTAGGGTTCCGCAACAGTCATGGCTGGGCTAACGACCAACATTGCTACTTCGGCATACGCTTCTCGCGTCCCGTCAAGGAAATGACCAACCCGGCACAGCACTACTACCGCCTGCGTTTCGAGCCCTCCGACGAGCCGCTCATCGTAACCGTTGCCCTCAGTCCCGTCTCGGAATCCAGCGCCCTGCACAATATGCTGCCCGCAGCTGCCACTTTCGATATGACGCGTAAGATGGCCGATAACAAATGGAACCAGTTCCTCAGCCGCGTTCAAGCCACCTTCCAGAACGATCGCGACCGCCGCATCTTCTACACCGCCATGTACCACTTCATGGTGGCGCCTCAGCTGTGGGACGATGCCAATGGCGACTGGCGCGGTGCCGACAACCGCGTCTATCGCACAGACCGTCCATGGCCTGCGATAGCGCCGACGCCTTTTGACGAGCACCCCCGCTACCTCACGACGCTCTCGCTCTGGGACACCTACCGCGCCGCAGCACCCCTCTCCACCATCATCCTGCCCGAGATGATGCCCTCCATCGTAGAGACCTACCTGCGCATCTTCCGCGAGCAAGGCAAGCTGCCCGTGTGGCACCTCATGTCGCAGGAGACCAATTGCATGGTGGGCTGCCCTGCCGTGCCCATCCTGGCCGACGCCCTGCTGAAAGGCTATGTCAAGGACTCCCTCGCTGCCGTGAAAGCCATGACCGCCTCGCTGCTCATGGACGAGCGGGGATTGGACGACATGAAGCGCTACGGCTACGTCGCCAACGACCACCACGGCGAGAGCCTCTCACGGACGCTCGAATACATGCTGGCCGACTGGTCGGCTGTCCAGGCCGGCAAGGCTTATCTCAAGAGCCACAACGACGAAGCGCTCGCCAAGACCATCGACTTCCTCGACCGCCGCTCACACGGCTATCCACAGCTCTACGACAAGCGCGTAGGCTTCATGCGCGGCAAGAACTCCGATGGCTCGTTCGCGACGGCCGACGGCTTCAACCCGCAGCACCAGACGCGCGACTTCACCGAAGGCAACCCCTGGCAGTACCTCTGGCTCGTACCACACGACGTCGAAGGCCTCGCCGAGATGCTCGGCGGTCGCGAGACAGCCCTCCGCCGGCTCGACAGCCTCTTCACGGCCGACAGCCAGCTCAATGCCGAAGCCAACCCCGACATCAGCGGTCTCATCGGGCAATATGCCCACGGCAACGAGCCTTCGCATCACACCGTCTACCTCTACGCCCTCATGGGCCAGCCACGCAAGACGGCCAAGCTCGTCCGTCAGATACAGCGTGAGCTATACACCGACCAGCCCGCCGGTCTCTGCGGCAACGAGGACGTCGGGCAGATGTCGGCCTGGTACGTGCTCTCGGCCCTCGGCTTCTATCAGGTGGAACCCTGCGGCGGGCGCTATGTCATCGGCTCGCCGCTCGTCAGCGATGCCACCATGCACGTCGGGGGCGGCAAGACCTTCACCATCCGCACCCACGGTCTCAGCGACAAGGCCATGTTCGTGAAGAAGGCTGTGCTCAACGGCCGCCCGCTGAGGCGCCAAGCCCTCGACCATCCGCGTCGCGGCGAGGAAGGTGCACTCATCCTGCGCCACGAGGACATCATGCGCGGCGGCACGCTGGACATCTACATGACCAAGTAAACCCGACTACATGACCAAGTAAACCCCGACCTATCCGTCATGAGGCCTCAACAGCCTCCATCTCCATTACCCAACATTTCAAAGAACGCTTTTTCCGTGCAAGCCTGGGCGACCTTCGCTCAGGCTTGTGCATTTATTCGTTCAAGCCCTTGCGTCTATTCATGCAAGTCCTTGCGTCTGTTTGCTCAAGTCTTTGCTCCTGTACGTTCAAGCTCTTGAACATCTCGTGAACGCTCCCACACCTGTTCGCTTTGCGCACAGCGAGCAGCAGCAGGAGCACTCTCACGCCTTTCGACGCTGCAAAGATACAACATTTCGGGCGGCCGTGCAATAGGATTCGAAAAAGTGAGGGGCGCGCGAAGGCCGTTTTTTTTGTGTGTCCTCAGGGCATTATCGTTTGCTGTTCGTTCGTTCGCTGTTCGTTCGCCGTTCGGTAGCCCTGACTGTCATCGCTTGTTGTTCCCTCCTCTGTACCGAACAGCGAACGAACGAACAGCGAACAGACAATTGAAATGTCATCGGGTGCATAGGCCAATAAGATAGGTTATATTATATATATATATAATATAACCTATCTTATTGAACATTTTTCCCCCATTTACCGAACAACCGTTCGCTGTTCGTTCGTTCGCTGTTCGGTAAGTGAGGGCTTAATCAACCGCATGAGCATGATGCGTTTGATGATGTAATCCATGTTGAATCGCTACACCTTACGGACAGGGTCGCATGTCAGTCCGCAGCCTAACTTCTTGAAAATCTTACGGTCAACCTCGCTGAGCATGACCGTGGCATGAACCTGACAACCATCAAGAAGCGGAAGGGTTTCGAGTGCACGGCGGCAATTATCGTCATGCTGGGACAGCACAGCAAGCGCCACCAGCACCTCATCCGTGTGCAGACGTGGGTTATTCCCATGCAACATCGATGTTTTCATGCGCTGAATAGGTGTGATCATGTCTTGTGGAATCAACTTGAGAGCATGATCAATTCCTGCCAGATATTTGGTTGCATTAAGCAACAAGGCAGCACAAGGTCCCAATAGGTCGGAAGTGTCGGCAGTGATGATGGTGCCGTCTTCCAGTTCTATTGCAGCCGAAGGCGTACCGCTCTGCAAGCGACGTTCGTAGGCCGCTACAGTAGTGGCACGGTTGGCTGTAGTGAGCTTCAGCTGCTTCATGAGCAGCGCAATCTTGACCACTTCCTCGTTGCCTTTGCGACCATCCAGCATCTCGCCCAAAGCTGCATAATAACGGCGGATAATCTCTTGCTTCGATGCTTCGCAACATACGGAGTCGTCGGAGATGCAGAAGCCAGCCATGTTCACGCCCATATCTGTGGGCGATTTATAGGGACTTTCACCGTAAATCGACTCGAAAATGGCGTTCAACACGGGGAAAATCTCGATGTCGCGGTTGTAATTGACTGTTGTCTTACCGTAGGCTTCAAGGTGAAAATGGTCAATCATGTTGACGTCGTTGAGGTCGGCCGTAGCCGCCTCGTAGGCTACGTTGACAGGATGTTTCAGGGGAATTGACCAGATGGGGAAAGTCTCGAACTTGGCATAACCAGCCTTGACGCCACGGCGGTTCTCACCCCATAGCTGACTCAGGCACACAGCCATCTTGCCGCTGCCAGGGCCAGGTGCCGTCACAACGACTAATGGCCGTGTTGTTTCTACAAAATCATTCTTGCCGAAGCCTTCCTCGGAATCTATCAACTCGACATTGGTTGGATAACCCTCAATAAGATAATGGTAATACACGCGCACGTGACCGAGGCGTTCCAATTGCTCGCGGAAAGCAATGGCTGAGGACTGACCGTTGAAATGGGTGATCACAACGGAACTCACCAGCAAGCCACGGTCTGAGAACACATCCCGCAGGCGAAGGACATCTTCCGTATAAGGGATGCCCAAATCACTACGCACCTTGTTACGCTCAATGTCCTCGGCAGAGATGACGATAATGATTTCAGCATCGTCCTTCAGCTGCATAAGCATCCGAAGTTTGCTATCGGGCTGGAAGCCGGGCAACACCCGCGACGCATGGAAGTCGTCGTAGAGTTTACCACCGAACTCCATGTAAAGTTTGTCGCCGAACTGAGCGATACGTTCCTTAATGTGCTCCGATTGAATGCGGAGGTATTTCTCATTATCAAAACCTTGTTTCATAGAACATCTTATCTTGAGGTGAGCGTCTGAACATACTAATTTTGGGCACAAAGGTACGCTTTTTTGGTGGAAAAGCCAAATAAACGTATATATAATATTATTTTTTTCTGCATAAAAAGGTCTGTCTTTTTATCCGAATGGCTCTTAGGTAACTGCTACAACAGTTTGTCCACAACAAGCTCCAAAGAAAAACGAGCTGATGCCGGAGATTACCTTCAAAGCACTCTCGTCGCAAAGCTTATTTTACAACAAAAGGGTCGCTTCACAGCGACCCTATTGCTTCAGTCTTTAGGTATTAGTCCGTTTAAGGTAAAAAGATTGTCTTATTTCAGGATAACGGCCACAAAGATAATTGCAAATGCAATAAGTTGGAGCGTTTAACCACATGTTTTACAACATATTTTACAACACCCTATTCATAAGTTCTCACTGGCATGATTGTGGAAATCAGCCATCAGCTTTATCGGTGCCTTTTCTATACGCCCGACAATAAAATGTTCGCATTCAGCAGATTGCCGCAACTCTTGTTCGAATTGATAAGCAATTCCCCCAACAAAGTTGACAGGCAAATCCGGTCGCTCATATTTAGCTACATTGCGAACAAAAAAATCGCAAAAAGCTCGATGAAGCAGCTCCTGAATGCGGCCATCAGCCCTGTTTTCAACGAGAAATGGCACTAAAGAAGCCAAAAACTTATTGGCTTGGGGTTTTCGATAAACAGCTTCTATGATTGAACCTTGTGTAAGCCCAAAACGATCAAGAAATGCAGCGCGCAAATCGTTGCCCAAGCATCCTTTCAGAGCATCGCCGACAAGACGACGGCCTAACACGGCTCCGCTACCTTCATCGCCCAGAATCCATCCTAAAGGCGACACATTAGCTACAATCGACTGGCCGTCATAGAGGCACGAATTACTGCCCGTACCCAAGATGCAGGCAATGCCTTCACTCGTGCCACACAACGCACGGGCTGCACCAAGGAGATCGCTCTCAACAACAACACGGCTTCCCGTAAAAGTCTCTGCGAGCACCCGCTCAACCACTTCCTTAAAAGGCTCTATACATCCGGCCCCGTAGAAATAAATGCTCAGCGAAGGTCCCCACTGCGGCTGGAGCAGGTTCGCAGGGTCTACGGCAAGAACTGCCGCCAAGCTGCCGGCCACACCTTGCACTACACGAAGAATGTGGGAAGCTTCATCGCGGACAGGATTTATGCCCACACTCTCCACCAAAATATCTGGGCTGCCGGCTCGGCCAAGCAGCCATGCGGTCTTACTCGAACCGCTATCTACTACTAATCGCATAATGGTGTTTCTTTAACCAAAAGAATTTAAGGATTATCCATTTTCGTCTACAAAATTATACAAAAGATTTGATTTGTGATCTTTTTTCCACATAAAACAAGGCTTTATAAGTGCTTTTTACTATCTTTGTGCCCAAATATATAATTCATTTCTTTATGAAAAAGTTCCATTTCATCATCACCGCAGCTTTAGCTTCTATGCTACCTGCCAATGCAGCACGTATCAACTCGAATAAAGGGCTGCATGCTCTTTCTACGGCCACTGATTCAATCATACAAAACTACAGCGACTCGCTGGCTTCACTCGTAGAGCGCCTGGATGAACAGCCAACAACGGCCACCTCACCATCGCCCTATCTCTTTCGTCTCTTAGGACAAGGCACCTTGTATAACAGCGCACTCGTCCAACAGATGTCCCAGCAACAGCCTGTCGCCAAAGCCAACATACTCCCCTCTCTCGGATCTACGGACGACGATCAGCTGCTACTCGTAGAGGCCTCCAACAATCAATTGGCAAGAGCCTACACCAGCTATCCTCAACTCTTCAAGACCACAGAGAATGTCCTCACAGAGACCGGAGGACTACGTACCGACATCTCGCAACCGATTGTCGAAGAGACAAAGCTCGCCGAGAAGATCGTAGAGGAGCTGCCCGACGTAGAAGTTGAAGAAATTGAGCCCGAAGTGAAGAAACCTAATTTCTGGACTTATAAAGGTAATGGCGGACTGCAATTCACCCAAAGCTATTTCTCCAAGAACTGGTACAAAGGCGGTGAAAACAGCTACACCATGCTCAGTTTGCTCAGCTTCGATGCCAACTACAACAACCAACGCAGGGTACAACTCGACAACCGTTTCGAAGCACGACTGGGATTCCAGACGACAAACAGCTATAAACCGAAATTCCGCCCCACCGACAACCTTTTGCGTTTCACTTCTAACTTGGGCATAAAGGCAATCGGCAACTGGAACTATTCAGCACAACTACAGCTTCAGTCGCAGCCCTACAGAGGCTACGAAGGGAGCAGCACCAAGGTTATCTCCGACTTCCTCTCACCGCTTTACGTTCGTTCGTCTATCGGTATGGACTTTAACATTAAGAAAGAACGCTTCACAGGAAAGCTGCACCTCGCACCGCTCTCTTATGTCATCACATACGTCCACGTTGACAGCCGCGTCACACGCTATGGCATCAAACAAGGCCACAATTCAAAACATGAATGGGGTCCAAATATCGAATTCACTTTCGACTACAGAATAACGAAAGACATCTTGTGGAAATCCAGAACCTATTGGTTCACCACATTCAAGCTCACACGTCTTGAAATGGAAAACACCATCAACTTCGCCATCAACAAATACCTCTCGGCAAAGTTGTTCGTGAACCCAAGATTCGAAGACACACGTTACTGGGGCAACGAAGATGCCCGACGCACCCACTGGATGTTGCAAGAAAGTTTCTCACTCGGTCTCAACTACGACTTCTAAATGATTATCAACAGCGCCACATACCTCAAGAGCAGCGCCTTCATCAGCCAATGCCCTATCAACAACGGATTACCAGAGTACGCGTTCATAGGACGATCGAACGTTGGCAAGTCGAGTCTCATCAACATGCTAACCAACAACAAAAAACTGGCTAAGACATCGGCTACTCCTGGCAAGACATTGCTCATCAATCATTTCGAGATACGCTCCTCAGACAGTTCTGCCACCAAGAAGACAGACACATGGTTCCTCGTAGACCTCCCAGGCTACGGATTTGCCAAGCGGAGCAAGACCGAACGCACGAAGTTGGAGAACATGATATCCAGCTACATTCTGCAACGCGAGCAACTCACAAACCTTTTTGTGCTTATCGACAGCAGGCATGCCCCACAGCAAGTGGACCTCGAATTCATGCGATGGCTCGGAGAGAGCGGAGTGCCTTTCTGCATTGTATTCACCAAGGCCGACAAGCTCTCCAGACAGGCACTTCAAAAGAGCATCGAGACTTACCTCCAACGCCTCGCAGATGACTGGGAACCTCTCCCACCACACTTCATCACTTCCTCCGAGACTCGCCTCGGTCGCGTTGAGCTTCTCGGGTACATCCAGTCCATCAACAACGGGCTCACACAAGCTTAGCGAAACAACCATTCAAGGCCACGCCACTGCCTCTTTACCTCCACCTACATCTCCAAACCGAAATTTATAATGACAGTGCTCGGCGATTCCATCGCCGAGCACCAACACACTAACAATAGACAATGGACAAAAACACTATCACAGGATTCGTCCTCATGGCCATCGTGCTCATCCTATTCTCTTGGTACAGCCGTCCCAGCGAGGCACAACTCAAAGCACAACGCGAGCGCGACTCCATCGCTGCCGCACAACTCGAAGCAAAACAACAAGCCGAAGCCGAACAGAAAGCAATCAGCAATTCCACCGCTGAAGCCAATTCTCACCCACTCGACTCCGCATCCCTCCTCTTCGCTGCCTCACAAGGCACAGAACAGCTCATCACACTCGAGAACGACCTCGTTCGCGTCACAATCAACACGCATGGCGGCATGATAGAAGAAGCTGAGCTCAAGGGACATAAAGACCAACAGAAAAACAACGTACGCCTCCTCACCAAGAAGGACGCCGCCATGACCCTCTCCCTCGCCGGCAAGCAGGAGAACATCGTCACACGCGACCTCTACTTCCAACCCATAACAAAGAGTGCAACCAGTGGCTCTGCTGTAGACAATTCCGTCACACTCCGTCTACCCCTATCCACAGGCTCTCTCGACATCGACTACACCCTTCGTCCCGACGCCTACATGGTCGACATGGTCATCCACGCTAACGGCATTGCCAATCTGTTTGCACCCTCAATGCGCACGCTCGACATCCAATGGACCGACCGCGCACGCCAACTCGAGAAAGGCTTCGATTTCGAACAGCGCTATGCCTGCATCCGTTACCACCGTGCAGACGGTAAAACCAAGAACCTTTCCGAGACCTCTGATCAGGAGAAAGACATCGAAGAAGCTCTCGACTGGGTTGCATTCAAAAACCAGTTCTTCTCAGCTGTACTCATCAGCCAACAGGAACTTACCAACGCCCACCTCAAATCCCAAATGTATAAAAAGGGACAGGGCTACCTGAAGAACTACGAAGCCACCATGCAGACGGCTTTCGACCCCTCTGGCGCTCAGCCCACACAACTCCAGTTCTACCTTGGTCCTAACGACTTCCACACCCTGAAGGCTCACAACAAGCTCAGCCTCGACGGCAACAAAGATCTCGAACTCGAAGACCTCGTATATCTCGGATGGCCTATTGTACGATGGGTCAACCGTTGGTTCATCATCTACCTCTTCGACTGGCTCAAGGGCTTCGGCCTCCACATGGGGCTCGTACTCCTCCTCCTGACCATCATCGTCAAGGCCCTCGTCTACCCTGCCACCAAGAAAAGCTATTTGGCCAGCGCACGTATGCGAGTACTTAAACCTAAGATGGATGCCCTCAATGCCAAATATCCTAAACCAGAAGATGCCATGAAGAAGCAACAGGAGATGATGCAGCTCTACAGCCAGTACGGCGTCTCGCCCATGGGTGGATGCTTGCCGGCGCTCATCCAGATGCCTATCTGGATTGCCCTCTTCAACTTCGTACCTAACGCCATCGAGCTTCGTGGACAGAGCTTCCTCTGGGCCGACGACCTCTCGGCTTACGACGACGTCATCAGCTGGGGCAAGGACGTATGGCTCATCGGCGACCACCTCAGCATCTTCTGCGTCCTCTTCTGCATCATGCAGATTGTCACCACATGGATCAGCATGAAGCAGCAACAGAACGCTGCCATGTCGCCCGAGCAGGAACAAAGCATGAAGATGATGCGATGGATGATGTACTTCATGCCCCTCATGTTCTTCTTCGTGCTCAACAACTACAGCTCCGGCCTCAACTACTACTATTTCCTCTCGGGTCTTATCACAGTCCTCATCATGTGGTTCCTCCGCAAGACCACCGACGACGACAAGCTCCTGGCGCAAATGGAAGCTTATAAGGCCAAGAACGCCAACAACCCCAAGAAAGCATCTGGCATGGCCGCCCGTCTCGAAGCCCTCCAACGCATGGCCGAAGAGCAGCAGCGCCTGCAACAGAAAAGATAGCTCTTTTCCTGTACGCCCCAGAGCCCAGCGCCAATCCCCCCGATACCGCCCTGCGGCTTTGAACACGGAACCAAGCGTCAATGCCCCCCGATAGCGCCCTGCGGTTTTACCGCAGGGTTCCTATACAATAACAACTCCTCTCCGTTGGCCTCGGCGGTTCCACCGTCGAGCCCTTCCCCATCCACTCACCCACCTTTCCAACAATGAAAACAGCATTGAAAATCCTCTCCGCCTCAGCCATCCTGGCCACCGTCGCCCCCCTCACTTCATGTACGGAGGACGTTGGCGACAACATCATCCATCGTAGCGACATCACCCTTGCCTCCGACACCCTCACCCCCGAAGCCCTGTGGGCCATGGGACGCATAGGCAGCTACGCCACTTCGCCCGACGGCAAGCACGTCTGCTACCAAGTCACCTATTACAGCGTCGAGGAAGACCGCAGCAACACCCTCCTCTACACCCGTCCTGTATGTTGCGACTCTGTCGCAACCAACGACGAAGAACTCCTCCTCGGCCTCGGCTCCTCCCCCGCCTGGCTCTCTGATGACTGCATCGCCTTCTCTCAAAACGGCGAGCTTTGGACTATGAACGCCAACGGCAAGAGCCGCAAGCAGCTCACCCACACCGAAGGCGCTGTCGAAGGCTTCCTCTTCTCGCCCGACCAGAAGCGCGTCATCCTTATCAAGGCAGTGCCCTTCCACGACATCATCAAAGAGCGCCCCGCCGATTTGCCCAAGAGCACCGGCCGCGTCATCACCGACCTGATGTATCGCCACTGGGACCACTACGTCGAGAGCATCCCGCATCCCTTTGTCCTCGACCTTGAGAGCGGCGAAGAGTTCGACATCCTCGAAGGACAACCCTTCGAATGTCCCATGGAACCCTTCGGAGGCATCGAACAGCTTGCTTGGAGCCCCGACAGCAAGAGCATCGCCTACACCTGCCGCACCAAAACAGGCTTAGCCATGAGCATCAGCACCGACTCCGACATCTTCCTCTTCGACGTCGAAGCCCGAACAGCAAAGAACCTCTGCAAACCCGAGGGCTATGTTGAACCGCAGATTGAGCCCTCCAAGACAATGAAGTTCCAAGAAGTCAATGCCGAAGCCAACCTCGCCAACAACCCCGGCTACGACCAGAATCCCAAGTTCTCGCCCGACGGACGCTACCTCGCATGGCTCAGTATGCCCCGCAATGGTTATGAAGCCGACCGCCAGCGACTCTGCGTCCTCGATCTCCAGAGCGGTGAGAAGCGCTATGTCACCGAGTCCTTCGACTCCAACGTCGACGACTTCGTATGGGCTGCCGACAACACCACCTTATATTATATAGGTGTCTGGCACGCCACCGTCAACCTCTACCGCACCAACCTCGAAGGCCAAGTTGCCCAACTCACCAACGACCAAGCCGACTGGGGCGCCCTGCAACTGGTAAATGGCAAATCTGATTGCCTCCTCATGGAGCGCCACGACTACTTCCACCCCGCCGACCTCTACCTCGTGACAGTGCTCGGCGATTCCATCGCAAAGGAATCCCGCCTCACCGCCGAGAACGACCACATCCTCTCGCAGCTTGCCCCAGGCTCATCCGAGCCCCGTTGGTGCAAGACCACCGACGGCCAGCAGCTCCTCTACTGGGTCATCAAGCCCCCCCACTTCGACCCCTCGAAGAAGTACCCCACACTCCTCTTCTGCGAAGGTGGCCCCCAGTCGCCCGTCTCGCAGTTCTGGTCGTATCGCTGGAACTTCTACATCATGGCATCGCAGGGCTACGTCATCATCGCCCCCAACCGCCGCGGCCTCCCCGGCTTCGGCCAGGAATGGCTTGAAGAAATCTCTGGCGACTGGACAGGTCAATGCATGCGCGACTACCTCAGCGCCATCGACGATGCTTGCGACTCGTTGCCCTACGTCGATCGCGACCGCATGGGTGCCGTAGGTGCCTCGTTCGGCGGCTTCAGCGTCTACTACCTCGCCGGCCACCACGACAAGCGCTTCAAGTGCTTCATCGCTCACGACGGAGCCTTCAATCTCGAAGCCATGTACACCGAAACCGAGGAAAACTGGTTCTCCAACTGGGAGTACGACGACGCCTATTGGAACCGCGACCGCACAGCCAATGCCGACCGCACCTATCGCAACTCACCCCACCTATTCGTCGACAAGTGGGACACCCCCATCCTCTGCATCCATGGCGAGAAGGACTACCGCATCAACGCCACACAAGGCATGAGCGCCTTCAACGCCGCCCGTATGCGTGGCATCGAAGCTGAGCTTCTCCTCTACCCCGACGAAAACCACTGGGTGCTCCATCCCCAGAACGGCATTCTCTGGCAGCGCACCTACTTCGACTGGCTCACACGCTGGCTGAAGTAACGCTACCATCATATTAACATCACCTCAAGAATACCTACAAGGAAGCATCCCCTCAACATCCTTTATACTCCGCCGCCAGCACACTCATTGAAGTGTCTGGCGGCGGATTTTTTTACGTTAGCCCTTACGAACATGCGTGGGGGAATAACATGAACGTCTGTCCATGTGACAGACATTTCGCTAAAGTCCTGACTTTTCAACCAAGAACATTCCAGAAGTCACGCGGCAAGCTGATGTTCTCCACGCCTTTGGCTTCAACAAACAACGGCGCAATCTCCTCGGCATCGAAGCCAGCTATGCCACAGCCGATACGCGTGACGAGGAACTGCACTTCCCTATGCTCCCGAGCAAAAGCTATGAACTCATCAACATAGGGCGCTATCGTCTCTACGCCGCCCTGCATCGTTGGGATGCCGTAACTCTGTCCCTGCAGTCCAACACCCTGTCCCAGCTTGGCACCGAACTTCTTCAGCGCGATATACGCAGCTCCACCGCCGTGCATACCGGCCAGATTACTGCCAAACACAAAAATCTCATTTTCTGCCAAATCCATGATAAGGTCAGGCGTAATACGTTTTGCGTCCATTTTGTCTATAATAAAAGTGATAATCTGTTTTTCTGTCAGCCTATAGATGTAGTCCGTCATGTCCCAGGCCTCGTATGACATCGTTGCCTGTCATGCTGCAAAAGTAGTGAATAGCACACATTTCCGAAAGCTTTTACATGAAAAAATAAAAAATCAACACCCAGTTTAAATTCCCACCTCCTCAAGTCGTTATGCAGAAAGCAAAAAGGTGCAACATTAGATGTATCCAACCATTCCAAGGACATCGAAAGTATGGCAATAAAAAAAGCCCCCGTTAAAGGACGAGGGCAGGAACCTGAATGTTTTCACAACGGAATAATCCTTATTGTGAATTGCTGAAATTCGATGGCAAAGGTAGATATTATGAATGAATAAACAAACTTTTCAGCATACTTTTGACCTCCTTCAAGGTTTTTTACTTATTTTTGCCCTCAAAACATTAACTCATTTACCGCATGAAACACATCTTAGGATTAGATTTAGGCACCAATAGTATCGGCTGGGCTATTGTAAACGCAGAACAAATTGTTCGCGAGGATGAAACGAATTATCTGAAGCCTGTGAGTATTAGTTCTGCAGGTAGTAGAATTATCCCGATGTCTGCAGACATTCTTGGAGATTTTGACAAAGGCAATTCTATTTCACAAACAGCAGAACGTACACGGCTTAGGATGGCTCGCCGACTTAGGGAGCGCAACCTATTACGCCGTGAGCGGATGCTTCGAACATTGAAGCTCATGGGGTTCTTGCCTTCACACTTTGCTAAGGAGATTGATATTTTTGGCAAGTTATTTAGCAACAAAGAGCCTAAGCTAGCCTGGAAAAAGAATGAAGAGGGCAAAAATTTATTCATTTTTCAGGATTCATTCAATGAAATGTTGGAAGATTTTGCGTGTCATCAGCCTCAATTGGTTGCTGAAGGCAGAAAAGTTCCATATGATTGGACGATATATTATCTCCGCAAGAAAGCTTTGACTCAAAGAATTACTAAAGAAGAACTTGCCTGGATTTTATTACAATTCAATCAGAAGCGTGGATACTATCAGTTGCGAGGCGAAGACGAAGAGGATGATAACACAAAACGGGTTGAATACCTTGCTCTAAAAGTAGAACGGGTTGAGGCGACAGATGAAAAGAGAGGCGATGAAGTCTGGTACAACGTTTATCTTGAAAATGATATGGTCTATCGACGTACAAGTCGATATCCTCTTGATTGGGTTGGAAAAGTGAAAGAGTTTATTGTAACTACAGACCTTGAGAAAGATGGTAGTCCTAAAAAAGACAAGGAAGGGAATATAAAACGTTCTTTCCGCGCACCAAAAGAAGATGATTGGACATTGTTGAAAAAGAAGACCGAAAATGACATTGAAAACAGCCAGAAGACTATTGGCTGCTATATTTATGACACCCTTTTGCAAAAGCCAAATCAAAAGATTATAGGTAAACTTGTTCGTACCGTTGAGAGAAAATACTATAAAGACGAACTGCTTAGGATTTTGAGAAGGCAGCAAGAACTCATTCCCGAATTGCAAGATACTGAACTCTATAAGAAATGTATAGAAGAATTATATCCCAATAATGAAGGACATCGTAGTAACCTTGCCAAATCTGATTTCGTCAATCTGTTTGTCAATGATATTCTGTTTTATCAGCGCCCTTTAAAAAGTAAGAAGTCTCAGATTGAAAACTGTCCTTATGAGTTTCATAAAGGCATAGATGGGAATTTATATCCTGTGAAGTGTATTGCTCAGTCTAATCCTTTATTCCAAGAATTCAGGCTTTGGCAGTTCATACAGAATCTACGTATATATCAACGCGAGAGAATCATCACCGATGGACAATTGGCCTTATTCGGAAGTACACATACAGGGAAGTTACAAACTGATGTTGACGTTACGGCTGAGTTTCTCAAATCAGAGGAAGATTATGTCAAACTATTCGATTGGCTAAATAACAGAAATGCCATCAAGCAGGACACATTGCTCAATTCTTTTTTCAAAATAAAAAAAGAAAGAGGGAAGGACAAATACCCCTATCGATGGAACTATGTCGAAGACAAAGAATACCGGTGCAACGAGACACGAGCAGCGATGCTTACAGGATTAGAGAAGTCTGGAATCCGTACTGATGTTCTTACCCATGAAATGGAAATGGCATTATGGCACATCCTCTACTCCGTTGAAGACAAAACAGAAATAGGAAAAGCACTAAAGACATTTGCTAAAAAGAACAACCTTGGTGAAATGTTTGCAGATGTCTTCTGCAAGATGAAACCATATAAAAAAGAATATCGTTCGTACTCAGAAAAGGCAATCCGAAAATTCCTTCCACTCATGCGAATGGGCAAATATTGGAACAAAGAGAACATTGACGACAAAACATTATCAAGAATCGAGAAAATCATCACAGGAGAATACGATAAAACCATCAAGAATCGAGTGAGAGAGAAAGCCATTAACCTAACTGACATTGACCACTTCAAAGGATTGCCTGTATGGTTGGCTTGCTACATTGTTTACAATCGCCATTCTGAAGCAAGAGAGATTGAAAAGTGGGACAAGCCTGAAGACATAGATCGCTATCTGAACTCCTTCAAACAGCACTCTCTAAGAAATCCTATTGTCGAACAAGTTATTACTGAAACTTTACGCACTGTACGTGATATATGGAAGCAGGAAGGTGACATTGACGAGATTCATGTGGAGTTGGGTAGAGAAATGAAGAATCCTGCTGATAAGCGCAGGCTAATGACCGAACGTATTCAACAAAACGAGAATACCAATCTACGAATTAAAGCCTTGTTAATGGAATTCCTTAACCCTGAACTCGGAATAGAAAACGTTCGTCCACACTCCCCGAGCCAACAGGACATCTTAAGGATTTACGAAGAGAATGCTCTGGATAATCTCACCAAAGAAGACGCAGAATATGAATTTGTTACAAAGATATCCAAGATGGCTCAACCTTCCAAATCAGACATCATTCGCTACAAATGTTGGTTGGAACAGAAATACAGATCGCCATATACAGGCAAGATGATTCCACTAAGCAAATTGTTTACACCTGCATACGAGATAGAACATATCATTCCCCAGTCACGCTATTTTGATGATTCTTTCAGCAACAAAGTAATATGCGAGGCAGAGGTAAACAAGCTAAAGGACAGATTGCTTGGATATGAGTTCATCAAGGAACATGCTGGCGAGATTGTTCAACTAAGCCAAGGAGACACAGTGAAGATTCTCTCTGTGGAGGAATATGAGAAATTCGTAAAAGATTATTATGGCTCTAACAGGACAAAGATGAAGAAGCTGTTAATGGATGATATCCCTGATGGATTCATTGAACGGCAACTGAATGATAGCCGTTACATTAGTAAGGTCATCAAGACACTACTTTCAAATATCGTACGTGAGAAATTAGAGAATGGAGAATACGAGCAAGAAGCTGTTTCCAGAAACCTTATTTCATGCAATGGTTCCATTACTGACCGCCTAAAAAAAGACTGGGGCATGAACGATGTATGGAATCATATTATCCTGCCTCGCTTCCAGCGTTTGAATGAACTTACAGGGACGAACCTCTTTACAACTCAAAATCACGAGGGGCATGAGATTCCTGCAATGCCATTTGAATTACAAAAGGGATTCAATAAAAAACGTATTGATCACCGCCATCACGCGATGGATGCTATTGTTATTGCCTGTGCAACTCGCGACCATGTCAACTTACTAAACAACGAAGCGGCTCATTCTAAGCACAACGCTAATCGATATCAGTTACAACGGAAGCTGAGACGATTTGCAAAGATTACTATCGACGGGAAAGAACGTGAGATTGCTCAAGAGTTCTTAAAACCTTGGCCTACTTTCACATCAGATGCCTTACGAACAATACAAAGCATCATCGTTAGTTTTAAGCAAAATTTACGTGTCATCAATAAGACAACAAACTCCTATCTGCATTATGATGAGTATGGAAAGAAGATATATCATAAGCAGACGCAGGGTGAGAGTTGGGCTATTCGGAAGTCCATGCATAAAGATACCGTATTCGGAGAAGTTAATCTGCGCAAGAAAAAATCAGTTTCAATTAAAGAAGCTATCGTGAAGCCAGAAGCCATTGTAAACAAAGAATTCAAAGAAAAGGTAAAAGAACTCATCGCTCAAGGTCATGATGCCAAATACATAAAAAAATACGTTGAGGATAATAAAGACATATGGTCAGATATAAACCCGTCGAAGATAGACGTTTATTACTACACCCGAGATGAAAAGAAACAAAATGGCGAACCCAAAGAACGCTATTTTGCCACACGTAAGCCATTGGATACATCCTTTGACCAGAAGAAAATCAAAGAGAGTATAACTGATACAGGCATACAAAAGATACTATTAGCCCATTTGGAGTCTAAAGGAAACGACCCCGAACAAGCCTTCTCACCTGATGGTATTGACGAGATGAATCGGAATATTGTGACCTTGAATAAGGATAAATTTCATCAACCGATTATCAAAGTGCGCGTCTATGAAAAGGCTGACAAATTCTGCATCGGACAGAAAGGGAATAAGAAGAAAAAATTTGTGGAGGCGGCTGACGGAACAAATCTCTTCTTTGCTGTTTATGAAACTGCAGATAAGAAGAGAGTGTTCGCAACCATTTCATTAGGCCTATCTATAGATTGCCAAAAAGAAGGTTCCCAATATTGGATTAAGCTACTTGATGAAAGGCTAAGAGACAAGACACCCACAGAAGAATTACAGCCTTATCAGAAAATGGATATTCCTACTGATGCTCATTTGTTATTCATTCTTTCCCCAAATGATTTAGTTTATGTCCCTTATGATGGTAAACCTACGGATTTAACGCAGGTTGACAGGGATAGAATTTATAGGGCGGTTAGTTTCAATAAAAAACAATGTTTCTGCATTAAGTGTAATGTGGCCACCCCCATTGTAAACAAAGTTGAATACACAACTTCAAACAAAATGGAACGCGCCACTACCGGTGAAATGATAAAAGAGGTCTGCGTCCCCATTAAAGTAGATAGACTTGGCAACATCACTAAAATTGGATAAGCATGAATGCAAACAACATAACTACCTACAAGCCTGCTGCTGAAACCATCAAGCAGGCTATTCTTCAAGGCCAATATGAGGCTGCAAAGGGCGTTAACCGAATCCAGTTAGCCGTATATTTTGCTATCGGCAAATATATTTCTCTGAATACCCGTAAAGGTAAATGGGGAACCAGTGCATTGGAGTCCATCAGCCAGATACTGCGTAAGGAGTTGCCTGGGTTGAGAGGGTTCTCGGCAACAAACATGAAAAATATGCGTACTTTTTACGAAGCGTGGATTATATTAAATCCCAATTCGTCAGCCACGGCTGACGAATTACAACAAATTGATACTGTAGAGATTAGTAATTCGTCAGCCATGACTGACGAATTAGACTCTAAGGAATCTGCAGTTGATATCAACGATTTTCAACGCACCCATATTGACATTTATACGGCTATCCAAATACCAGAAATAAAAAACTTCCCTATTGATGACTTTTTCAGAGTTCCATTCACTCATCATCTCATGATTATTGAGAGAGAAAAAACACTTGAAGGGAGATATTATTACATCCATCGTACTGCAGAAGAGAATCTTCAGAAAAGAACGCTTGAAAAGCTCATCAAAGAGGATGCCTATGGTCATCGCGATGCGATGCCAAGCAACTTTTCACAAAACATTCCCGATGCAACACTGGCTCGCAAAGCCGTGATGATGTTCAAGGACTCCTATCTGCTGGACTTCATCAACGTAGAGCAGATAGGGGAACGAGAAGCTATTGATGTGGATGAACGAGAGGTTGAGCAACAGATTGTGCAGAATGTCAAGCAGTTCATCATGACTTTCGGACGTGACTTCACGTTCGTTGGCAACCAATACCACTTGGAAATATACGGAGTGGAACATTTCCCCGATTTGCTGTTCTTCAATCGCGAACTCAATGCCCTTGTGGTCGTTGAATTGAAAACAGGAGAATTTAAGACATCATATTTAGGCCAACTCATGGGCTACCTCTCCATTCTGGAAGCCAAAGTGAAGAAACCGCATGAGAATCCACCCATCGGCATTGTTCTATGCAAAGAAGCGAATCGGGAATATGTGGAGTTTGTCATACGGGATTACGCCAAGCCCATGGGCGTTGCTACATATAGGACAACAACCGACATGCCAGAGGAACTGCGGAATACCATGCCTGACATCGAAGAGCTCAAGAAACTGTTATGACCTGCCTATGATCAAGAAAACGCTTTGCTTCTCTAACCCTGCTTACCTTAGCCTGCGCAACGGACAATTAGTCATCCAGATTCCCGACGTGGAAAAGAATGAAAGCTTGACGCATGAGTTCAAGAAAATGAACGAGCGTACAATCCCGATTGAAGACATTGGCGTGGTGGTGCTTGACAACAAACGCATCACCATCACTACGGGTGCCATGGAAGCGCTCTTAGAGAACAACGCAGCCCTCATCACCTGCGACAGCCGCAGCATGCCCGTGGGACTGATGCTGCCACTCTATGGCAACACGCTCCAGAACGAACGCTTTCGTGAACAACTCGATGCCTCTCTGCCTTTACGCAAACAGCTTTGGCAACAGACCATCCGACAGAAAATAGCCAACCAAGAGGTTGTGCTGCGTCGTCATACCGAGGCTGAGACACGTTGTATGCAAGTATGGGTGGATGAGGTGCGCAGCGGCGATGCAGACAACCTCGAAGCAAGAGCCGCGGCTTACTACTGGCGCAACATATTCCCACAGCTTCCTGACTTCGTACGTGGACGCGATGGCGAACCGCCAAACAACCTCCTAAATTACGGCTATGCTATCTTACGTGCCGTCATAGCCCGTTCTCTTGTAGGAAGTGGATTATTACCTACATTAGGAATCCACCATCACAATCGCTACAACGCCTACTGTCTTGCAGATGACATCATGGAGCCTTACAGACCCTATGTGGATGAGCTCGTCATAAAAATTATCCATAAGTATGCCGACTATTCCGAACTCACCAAAGAGCTGAAAGCCGAACTACTTGCAATCCCTGTGCTGGACGTAGTCATTGACGGCAAACGCAGCCCACTGATGATAGCTGCAACGCAAACCACAGCCTCACTCTATAAATGTTTCAGCGGGGAGTTGCGCAAAGTGAGTTATCCACAAATGGAAGGATAAAACTATGATTGCCGCAGATGCCTCACGTTTCAGTCAGTATCGTGTGATGTGGATTCTCGTTTTCTTCGACCTACCAACCGACACTAAGAAGGAACGCAAAGCTGCAGCCAAGTTCCGAAAGGACATCATGGGCGACGGCTTCACTATGTTCCAATTCTCCATATATATCCGGCATTGCGCCAGTCGCGAGAACATGGACGTACACATTAAGCGTGTCAAAGCTGCATTGCCTGAATATGGAAATGTTGGCATATTGGGAATCACGGACAAGCAGTTCGCAGACATTGAACTATTCTATGGCAAGAAAGAGAAAGCACCGTCTACTCCAGGACAACAGCTTGAACTCTTCTGACGTACACATCACCTTGACTCTTCTTTGCGATAGCGGATTCTGTTTTACTCTGCAGAACCCGCTATCAAATCATAAACTTTTTTTGAATCCTAATTTCATCCGTAAATCTTTGACTTATACTATCTTATACACATCGTGGTGTTTATGATAGTGCAAAGATGAAGAATTTCAAGCAATTCACAACTGGTACTCGTAGATGTTACCCCACCACTGCGGTGTTTATGATAGTGCAAAGATGAAGAATTTCAAGCAATTCACAACTTTGTTAATTCCTAATATTTTTGCAAAAAAGGTGTTTATGATAGTGCAAAGATGAAGAATTTCAAGCAATTCACAACGGTTGCCATAGCTCGATACGAGGTGACTCGGGTGTTTATGATAGTGCAAAGATGAAGAATTTCAAGCAATTCACAACCTGCATGGCCTCGCCACGCTCACTCGCCTGGGTGTTTATGATAGTGCAAAGATGAAGAATTTCAAGCAATTCACAACTATTTTTCTAAGTATTCGTCTTTTGATAAAGGTGTTTATGATAGTGCAAAGATGAAGAATTTCAAGCAATTCACAACTATTCAAGGTGAAGGTATACAATTTGAAACGGTGTTTATGATAGTGCAAAGATGAAGAATTTCAAGCAATTCACAACGGCCATTGGATCAACCATCCTTGATTATCAGGTGTTTATGATAGTGCAAAGATGAAGAATTTCAAGCAATTCACAACGTGCGACAACTGCGAGGACTATGAGCCGGAGGTGTTTATGATAGTGCAAAGATGAAGAATTTCAAGCAATTCACAACGGAGGACTGAACTATGGCAAGGAAACTATCGGTGTTTATGATAGTGCAAAGATGAAGAATTTCAAGCAATTCACAACTGTACGCGAGCAGACATGATTTTTTTCTTGGTGTTTATGATAGTGCAAAGATGAAGAATTTCAAGCAATTCACAACTGCCATAATGTTAAAACAGTTTTTGGTCTTGGTGTTTATGATAGTGCAAAGATGAAGAATTTCAAGCAATTCACAACAACAATGAGTAAAGTCAAGTACAGAGTTCGGGTGTTTATGATAGTGCAAAGATGAAGAATTTCAAGCAATTCACAACAGTATGTCAAAGATCTCAATATGCCTTTAATGACTTCGCAAAGGTAAATAAAAATATTGAAAGGTCATGAGAATATAGAAATAAAAGAATAATAGAAATTAGAGAATAATGAGTTCCTTAGCCTATATGAACGCACCAGCAATGCCTGTTTGACATGGTTAACGTTAATTTAGATAGGTTTGCCGCTTATATCGATGAAGAACCTTTGGAACCTCAAAACCATACAGCAGTATGCATATAGCTGGAATTCCAGGAAACAAAGAAATACAATCAGTAGTATCAGCCTATACAAACGGAAGCATCAAACAACACAACCTGAAGAATCTGCCTATACAATCGCATGCATCAACCTATACAAACAGAAGCACTGGTTGTTCAGTCGTGACCGAACAACCCGCATCCTTAAAAGTTTTTTCGCCATTGCATGCTTCCGAGCCCTCTCCTCTACATTCGTTCCTGCACCACCTATCAGAAGCATCAAGTCATCCCGCTTCACCCTATGTCCCGAGGTGCTGGAGCTACACACCACCCCTCTGGCACGTTTTATAAATCGCCTCTGGTATAATCCCAAGGTCTCGTATGGGCTCTGTCAGAAGCTGTTATAGCATTGCCATTCTCATTCTATGCTTTCTATTTCAACGCCATCCAGCCCCGTCATAAAATGGAGTATCTGTTCTCCGTATTTGCTACGCGATGTCTTGAGCTCCAATTTCATCGTGTAACGTCGAAAGACTCGGTTGGCGGCTTTAGTTTCCACGGACTCGCCATCAAAAGTACTGTCTCCGTCAAGAGCTATAGCTGACGGCGATACCGAGCCATCGGGTGACACAACAGGCTGAGGACCAAAGGCTTTCTCGCTGAGCGAAAAGTTAGCTATAGCCACTCCGTCGTCCTTCAGATGCTGCAAAACAGCCTGTAATGAAGCACGATCGTTGGCACAAAGGGTGACGTCGATATTGCGATGGCCTATATGAGGCAACAACCAGTTGAGGGCCTCCAAACCGATGAGTACGAGCAATGTTGTAAACGTGGCAAGCCCATACATTCCGGCTCCTGCCGCCATGCCGATGGCTGCCGTGACCCATAGGCCTGCAGCAGTTGTGAGCCCGTGCACCATCTGGCGCTGAAAGATTATCGTACCGGCACCGATGAAGCCGATACCCGAAACCACCTGTGCCGCTATGCGGGACACATCTAACCGATGACCTTCGGTCGTAAGAGCACCGTCGAAGCCATGGGCCGACAGTATCATGAACAAAGCAGCACCAAGCGCTACGAGAAAATGCGTGCGGAAACCAGCTTCCTTTGCACGGTAACCGCGTTCCATACCTATCGCACCGCCAAGAAACGCTGCTACTGCGATGTGCAACAAAAAGGTTGTATTCATAGACATAATGCTTATTTATATTTGTACGCCACAAAATTAGTAAAACCACACGTTCAGACAATAAAAAAACTGGAAAAATATATATTCAACCGCCTTGGCGCTAATATACCAACGCCCATAATTCACTTAACATCGATATTCACACCGTTTTTATCTCTTCCGACTTTCTTCCTCATTCCTCCTATTATATAATAATTAAATGTACGCGCGCGAGCCCCGTCTCCCCCGTCCCCTTCGTGCCCCCTCTTTTCCCTCTTTTCCGATATTTTTTGCAAAAAAGTTTGCGAAACGCTTGCAGGAATGAAAAAGTCGCCGTACCTTTGCACCCGCAAACGAGAAAGGGACACCCCTGAATCACAGGGGTTGTGACTTACGCTCGCTTCGCAGTCCGGGCCTGGCGCCCGGGACGTTCTTTGAAAGATTAGCTAATAAGACAAAGTAGTACAGGAAGCAAGAAATTGCAACCGTCATTTCTGATCCGATACAGGTCGCTCTTGTGAAGGTGTCTTCAATGATACAGACAACCGGTATCCGGTCTCCGGCATTCCCTCCGTCCCCTGTCTGCGCCGCCATCGGCGTATGGGGTCTGGTCCATGGGAGTCCGTGAGTTCCGGTTCCGCACGAT
>DGSC01000034.1:0-28482 GCA_002391275.1 Prevotellaceae bacterium UBA4372
TTGAGCCGAAAGCCATCTTCGGCAATTTCTACAAATTAACCCAAGTACCGCGCCCGAGCGGACACCTTGAGAAAATCCAGCAATTCCTGCTCCAATGGGCAGCCGAACGCGGCATAGAAGCCTACAAAGACGGCGGCGACAACATTGTGATGCACAAGCCGGCAACGCCCGGATACGAGAATCGCAAATGCTGCACGCTGCAGGCACACATGGACATGGTGCCGCAGAAGGTGGACGAGAGCACCCACAACTTCGAAACCGACCCCATAGAGACTTGGGTGGACGGCGAATGGCTGAAGGCCAAAGGCACCACGTTAGGTTCGGACGATGGCATGGGCGTAGCTGCCATCATGGCCATCTTCGAAGACAACACACTGAAGCACGGCCCGCTGGAAGCCCTCATCACCGCAGACGAGGAGACCTGCATGTGGGGCGTCAATCATCTGGCTGCCGACACGCTGAAAGGCGACATCTTGCTGAACATTGACAACGAGACCGAAGGCGAGTTCTGCATCGGCTCGGCTGGCGGTGTCAACGTGACAGCTTCGCTCGAATATAAAGAAGTAGAAACCGACAAAAATGACATCGCCGTGAAAGTGGCTATCAGCGGACTGAAGGGCGGACACAGCGGACTGGAAATCAATGAAGGACGGGCCAATGCCAACAAGCTGCTCTGCCGCCTGGTACGTCAGGCCATTCAGGACGACGACGCTCGTCTGGCCACATGGAAAGGCGGCAATATGCGCAATGCCATTCCCCGCACGGCAGAGGCTGTGCTGACCATCCCTGCAGAGAACGAAGCCGACTTGCGCGAGCTGGCCGACTACTGTCAGAAGACCTTCGCAGCCGAGTTCCGTGGCGTAGAAGAGGGTGTGGAAATCAGCGTCGAACGCGTAGACCTTCCTGCCATGCAGGTACCCGAAGAGGTGCAAGACAACCTCGTCAGTGCCATCCTTGCCTGCCATGATGGCGTGCTGCGCAACATTCCTTCGATTCCTCATGTCGTGGAGACAAGTTCAAACATGGCCATCATTGAGATTGGCGAAGGAAAAGCACGCGTACTCATCTTAGCGCGTTCGTCCTGCGACAGCTACCTGGAATTGGAACAGGAGATGTTCGAGAGCACCTTTGGAATGGCTGGAATGCGCGTGGAATATGATGGAGAATACGGTGCTTGGCAGCCCAACTTCGACTCGCCCATCGCTGCACAGATGGCCGCTCTCTACGAACGTCTGGAACAGAAACCGGCCAAGGTGGAGGTCGTACATGCCGGATTGGAGTGCAGTCTGATAGGCCAAATATATCCGAACATGGACCTCATCAGTTTCGGCCCCACGCTGCGATCGCCGCACACGCCCAATGAGCGCTGCAACATCCCCAGCGTAGGCCGCTTCTGGACCTTCCTGAAGACCTTGCTCGAGGAGATTCCTGAGAAGTAAAGTCTTAAACACGCCTTGAAATATGATGCCATGTCGCTATCCAGTTATAACGGCATGGCACAGCAATGTATTAAGAAATCTTTAAAACTCACTTTTATGAAATCGTTCATCCTGATTATCGCTATGAGTTTGACAAGCATGTTCACCTTTGGGCACAATTACGATAAGCTTTGGAAACAAGTGGAGTTGTATGAGAAAGCGGGAAAGCCCAAATCAGCATACAGTGTTGCTGAACAAATCCTAAAGAAAGCGCGCCGCGCCCATCACACGGGACAAACATTGAGTGCCCGTCTGAAAATGGCGTCGTTGCAGCAAGAGTGGGCTCCCGATAGTTTCTTTAATGATATCCATGAACTGGAAGTCATGCGTGCAGAAGAGAAACAGCCTGCAGCCAAAGCCGTGTACGCTTCTTTGCTGGCCCAACTTTACGAGTTGAACAGAGGGCGTTCGCAAGCCACCGACCTCACGCTCTCATCCTCTGATATTCGGGAATGGACACGAGAACAGTACGACAGTGCCGCAGCTGAGAACTGGCGACTGTCAATGCAGGACTTGAAAGCGCTTTCGGCTGCCAAGAGTAAGGATTGGCTACCCTTCATCCAGCAAGACGACGAATCGTCCTATTTCGGGCACGACTTACTGCATGTGCTTTGGCTACGGGCCAAGAAACAGGACGACGATATCTGGGCTGGCACACATCAGATGAAGGCTGAGCTGGCGCGAAGGATTGTCGACGAGTATAAGCGCATTGGCAACCGCGAGGCGGCTTTACTGGTGTCGCTCGATTACATTGACGAGCAGGATGTGCGCTCTGATAGTGAGTTGTTAAAGGAACTGAAGAAAGAGTATGCCGACCTGCCACTGTGCACAGAGGTTTATCTGAAGCTTATAGACAACACCTATAAACGTCAGGAACGCATTGAACTTGCACGTGAATGTATTCAGCGTTATCCAAACTACGCACGCATAGGGGAAGTGAAGAATAAGCTGAACGATGCCCTCTGCCCCTCTGTCTATTGGAGCGGAAACAATATTTACTATCCCGGTAAGAGCTACGATTGGATTGTGCAATCACAGAATGCCAATAACATCACATTTGAAATCCTGCGCATGTCGGCCGACTTCGATAAGTATAGCCTCAAAGGCAATAATGCTGAGCGCATTGCTTTCATACGGTCCAAGGGAAAAGTGATAGAGACTATCCGCCGCAACCTCCAGACGGACAATGTCTGGGACGAGTTCAAGGACACGATTCGCTGGACTGCCCCAGAACCAGGCAACTACATGCTGCTCATCTCAGCCGAAGCCGCGGAGCCCGAGGCCAAAGATCGACGTGTGATGGAGTATTCTTCCTTTATATGTACGCGACTGCATGCCTTGCACCAGAACGGCTTGGGCAAACAACGTAGTATCATCGTTGATTCTGAGACAGGGCATCCTGTAGAAGGTGCCTCAGTAGAGTTCTACTATAAAGACGACGGCGGGAATAAAGTTCACGTCGCAACGTTAAAATCCGATGCGGAAGGGCGTGTCTGCCTGCCGAACAATCAAGTGAAGAACGGCGACTTCTCTCTCCAGCTGGAACGCAAAGTGACCTTCGGCGATGACATTTATCTGGAACCTGAAGAGTCCTATGTTTCGAGCTATGTGAATACATTCTCCGAGCCGCTGTCAGCTGTCCTGCGCCTCTACACCGACCGTTCTATTTACAGGCCTGGGCAAACCGTTCATTTAGGAGGAATTCTCTATCAGCAGTTGCATTGGGACGCTACTGTGCCGGCACCCGTAGACGTTCAGCTGACGATGCGCGATGTGAATGGGAAAATAGTGAGTACGCAAAATGTGATGACCGACGAGATGGGCAAGCTCAGTGCAGATTTCATTCTGCCGCAGGGCGGATTACCTGGTAGCTACACCATAAATGCTAATTACAAGGTCGAAAATGCGCAAGGATCTTTCACTTCAATTGATATCAACGTGGAGGAATACAAACGGCCGACGTTCGAAGTGAAAATGGACAAGGCCCCAGATATGCATTGGCCAGCAGACAGCATCACACTCACAGGCAAGGCTATTGGCTACAATGGTGTACCAGTTAGAGAAGGCCGTGTTACCGGAACCTACCAATTCACCTATCCTTGGTGGTGGGGCCGGAGCCGAAACGACTCAGAGCGTTTGCCAATCGACACTGTGGCGACCGACGAGGATGGCGTCTTCAGTATCCGTGTTCCACTGACTCACGTCACCGACGAAGCATTGTGGGGAGGCCTTACATTATTGCTCGAGGTTGATGTCCTCAGCGTGGCCGGAGAAACACGTCAAAGCAGCATCAGAGTGCCACTCTGCAAAAAGCCGTTGCGCCTGATGCTTTCGGTGCCCGAGCAACAAGACCGCGATTGTCTGAAGCCCATTAAGATGCAACTGCTTTCTTCAACGGGTCAGCCCACCGACGGAACCGTTGAATGGGCCGTCTATCCCGCCAATCAACAAGAGCGCACCAGCGATGTGGCCGTGCTCCAAGGTACGATGAAGTCTATTGACAAACAGCTAAACTTTGACATCAACACCATTAAAAGCCTCGCATCCGGTCAGTATGAATTCTATGCAAAGGCCACGTTGGGCGAAGCCTGCGACAGCACAAAGGGTTACTTCCTCATTTTTGGCATGGACGATACACGTCTTCCGAAAGTAACACAAAGTTGGATGTATTGCCCTGACGCCACCTTTAATGAACAACAGTCGGCACGCATACAAGTCGGCACGAGTCTCAACGACATTGCATTCTACTACTCTATCGTGGCTGGCAACGATGTAATTAAGGAATGTTTAATTACACTTACCGATGAGATGCGCACCATCGAGATTCCCTACGAGAAGCGTTTCGGCGACGGAGCATCCTTCAATTACGCATTCGTTCGTGAAGGCAAGCTCTATAGAGGCACCCAAATGCTACGGCTGTCACAACCAGAGCGTCAGCTGAAATGGGAGTGGAAATCATTCCGTGACCGCTTGCATCCAGGCGATACAGAGACTTGGACTCTCAGCCTTCGAAAGCCCGACGGCAAGCCTGCATCAGCACAGGTCATGGCGACCCTCTATGATGCTTCGCTCGATGCTTTGAGGCCACATGCTTGGAGCCTCTTCATTAACAGAGCTTACAATATCACGACCTTACCAATCGTGGGGGAAGCCTATACTAACTTTAATGTAAGAGAGCGCATGACGTTTGCTATGAAATCATACAAGAGCAACGCTATGGGCTTCGATTCATTTGGATTCCATTGGTACGATGGGCTCGTATTCCATTCATATGGTTTCCCAATGCGAATGCGAGGAGTGGTAATGCTTGAGCGAACGTCCGATGAACTGAGACCGGCACCAATGATGATGGCAAAGAATAGCGTTGTGGCGGCAGAGGAGAGTGCCGCAGGCATGGCAAGTGCTGACTACGATGAAGCTGACGGGAACACGTCAACCGAAGATACAGAGAAGCAAGTGAGCGCAGCGCAACCTTCTGTTCGCCAGAACTTCAATGAAACAGCAGCTTTCCTGCCACGCCTGGAGACTAATGCTCAGGGCGAGGTATCCATAAGCTTCACGCTTCCTGAAAGCCTGACGACATGGAAAATGCTCGGAATTGCACACACCAAAGATATGATGAGTACAACGTTCGGAGGCGAGGTGGTAGCCAGCAAAGAGATGATGGCCCGTCTATTCCTACCACGTTTCTTACGCGCCGACGACCGTGCCGGCATTCGTGCCACCGTGCAGAACATGACCGACACAGAGATAAATGGAACGGCACTACTCGAGATTTTCGACCCAGAAACGAACCGCGTCATCAAGAGTGAGCGGCAGACCTACAAGGCTCCGGCCAATGGCGAGTGCCTCCTCACCTACAACTACACTCCCGACGATGCCTGCTCGGTAGTGGCCGTACGTCTGACGGCAGAGAGCAAGACATTCTCCGATGGCGAACAGCACTTCCTGCCCATACTGCCCAGTAAGGCGTACGTCACCGAGAGTGTGGAAATACGTGCCGACAGTCTCGGCACCTTCACCACCGACCTCACCTCTCTCTTTAACCACAATAGCCCTACGGCCACCAACCGCCGTCTTACTATCGAGTATACCACACATCCTATATGGTATGCCCTTCAGGCACTGCCCTCGCTCATCGAACCGCGTTACGACGACATCATATCCCTCGGTTCGGCCTTGCAGGCTCAGTCGTTGGCCACCTATATCGCCAACACTACACCACGCCTGAAGACCCTAGTGGAGATATGGCAACGCGAGCAGGCACAAGGTCAGCCAGCACTCGCCAGCCGATTGGCTCAAGACGAAGAACTCAAACAGATCATCCTTGACGAGACGCCATGGCTTCGCGAAGCCGAGAATGAGGCCGATCGTAAAGCTCGACTCATCGAACTACTCAACATTACACTTCAGGAGAACAAGCTCACAGCCATAGCGAAACGGATGCAAAAGCGTCTGGAGAGCGACGGTGGCTACTCATGGTTCCCTGGTATGAAAAGCAGCGAGGTAATGACACGCATCGTGGCCTCCGAGCTGGCACGACTGAAGATGATGACTAACGACCTGTCCACATTGCCCTCCGAGGTGAAAAGCATCGTCAATAATCTATTGAAGAAGAATGTCGCTTTCATCGCCGACAAAACTGCCGAGCGCGTCAAAGAAATGAAAGAAGCCGAGAAGAAAGGTTCCACTATCAACACGGCATCGCTGATGTACCTCGAATACGTCTATATGACGCAGCATGCGGGCGTCAGTCTCACTAACAGCCAGAAATCAGTTGTCAGCTACCTGCTCGACCACATGAAGGGCAGCGTGGCCGACATGAGCAACTGGGAACGTGCCATTTCAGCCATAGTAATGAAAGGCGACGGACGAAACAAGGAAGCACGCGAATACTACGAGTCCTTGCTTGAGCACACAACCACGACCGCCGACCACGGCACCTACTTCGACTATGCCGGCGGTAGTTTCAGACCCACCAGCCACAAAATCATACATCATGTGGCTGCAATGGAGGCCGTACATGTGATGGAGCCGCAGAACAAGAGCTTACGCAGGGGACTGCAACGCTGGCTGTTGCAGCAGAAACGCACACAAATGTGGGAGTCGAACATCTGCACAAGCGATGCCATCTATGCCCTGCTCCTTGACAACGAGGCTGAGCTACAGGCATCGGAGAATGACGATATAGTCATCAACTATGAAGCGCGCAAAGCAGAGGTCAGCCGCCGCGATGCCGACGAAGCTGTATCTGGCTTAGGATTCATCAAGAAGCAGTTTGCCGATGGTGAAGCTCCGAAGAGTGTCACCGTACAGCGCCACACTGACAGCGAGGCATGGGGCGCAGCTTTCGCCACTTTCCTCACGCCATTGACCGACGCATCGGCTTCGGCCACAGGCATGAAGGTGCGCCGCGAAGTCAGCTCGACAACGCCCAAAGTTGGCGAGCGCTTCACTACGCGCTACATCATCACGGCCGACCGCGACTATGAATATGTCTGCCTACGTGCCGACCGTGCTGCTTGTGCCGAGCCTGCTGATCAACACTCTGGCTACTACTGGCAGGGCGGTCTTGGCTACTATCGTGCTGTACGCGATGCCCGCACTGAGTACTTCTTCGATCATATGCCTAAGGGCACTTATGTCCTCGAAGAGACAGCCTTTATCGACCGCGAAGGCCACTACACAACAGGACTCACCTCACTCCGCTGCCTCTATGCGCCCGAATACGGTAGCAACACAGCGGCCATCGAACTGACGGTGGAAAAGTAATGCCTATTATTCATTATCCATTTTTAATTAATCATTTATAATTGAACACCCCTCTTATTTTAATCACCAACGACGACGGCTACGCGGCAGCAGGCATACAAGCCCTGGCGCGTACAGTCGCCCATTTAGGTGATGTCTATGTTGTAGCTCCCGACGGTCCACGTTCGGGTGCTGCTGCCTCCATCACCTGTACAGCTCCTGTAAGCTACAAGCAGCTCACCTCCCAACCTGATTACTCCGCGAATATCCATCTTTATGCCTGCAGCGGTACGCCTGTAGACTGCGTGAAACTCGCATGGGACAACATTCTTCCTCGTCGGCCAGACCTCATCCTCAGCGGCATTAACCATGGCGACAATGCAAGCATCAGTGTCCACTACAGCGGCACGATGGGGGCTGTCTTCGAAGGTTGTATGAAAGGCATACCGTCCATAGGCTTTTCACTCTATTTACAGCGAGGTCAACGCTACGAAGATCACCCCGTATGCGATGCAGCACTTGCGGCTATTTCCAAGCTATGTAAGCAAATCATTGAAAATGGCCTGCCCCAGGACGTATGTCTGAATGTCAACTTCCCTGTAGCAAACAGCTTCAGAGGTTTCCAATTGTGTCGACAAGCACGAGGTCGCTGGACTGCAGAATGGGCCTCAGCAACCAACCCGCATGGCCTGCATTCCTATTGGCTCACCGGACAGTTTCAGGACTTGGAGCCCGATGCCACCGACACAGATTTCTCTGCACTTCGCGCAGGATATACCTCCATCGTGCCTATAACAATAGACATGACCGCACATGGATGTTTCGATGATTTAAGATTGATAATTGATCAATAGAAGTAATTCTGGTCTTTCATTGCCCATCATTCCTCTATATCTTTTTCTTCTTCCCTGATAAAAATGAGATACTACATCATAGCGGGTGAGGCCAGTGGCGACCTCCATGCCTCTCACCTTATTGCATCTTTGAAAAAGGAAGACCCAGAATCTGAGTTCCGGGGCTTCGGAGGTGACCTTATGCAAGCAGAGGGGATGACACTTGTGCGTCATTACCGTGATTTAGCCTATATGGGCTTTGTTGCCGTGGTCCTTCATGCCCGCACTATTCTCGAAGGCATGCGTCAGTGTAAAGCCGACATTGAAACATGGAAGCCCGATGTGGTCATCCTTGTTGATTACCCAGGTTTTAACCTAAAGATTGCAAAATTCGTCCATTCCATCGATTTGTGTCCCGTCTATTACTATATTGCCCCGAAGCTTTGGGCTTGGAAGGAATGGCGTATCAAAGAGCTGCGCCGTGATGTTGATGAGCTATTCTCCATACTACCTTTTGAAGTGGAGTTCTTTGAGGGTAAGCATGGCATGCCTATTCACTATGTCGGAAATCCGACCGTCGATGAGGTGGAGGAATGGAAAAGAATGAGGCATGACCAATCTCGCTTCATTCAGAATGACAAATCACAAACACCTTCCAATCCAAGAAGTAACACAGATTCGTCATCTGTCATTCGTCAAACGGCATTAAAAGATGAGATTACCGATTCGGCATCCAGCATTCATCATTCGTCATCACAGTGCATCGCCCTCCTTGCAGGTAGCCGTAAGCAAGAGATTCGCGACAACCTGCCACGAATGATTGCAGCAGCACAACCCTTCGCCGACAAGTACGCTCTTGTTATCGCAGGTGCTCCAGGGATCGAACCAGATTACTATTATAAATATATAGGTACGCGCGAGGTCGAAATTGTATATGGCAAGACCTATGAGCTCCTGTCTAAGGCTACAGCAGCCCTCGTCACCTCAGGCACGGCCACTTTAGAGACCGCCCTTTTCCGAGTGCCACAAGTTGTCTGCTACTACATGAAAGCTCGGTGGCTGGCTTCGCTCGGCCGCAAGCTTTTCATCAAGACACCTTTCATTTCGCTCGTCAATCTGGTTGCAGGCCAAGAGGTAGTGCCCGAACTCGTGGCCGACCAGATGAGCGTTGATAGTTGTCGACATCACCTAAAGAGCATCCTTCCCGGAGGCGCAGCACGCGAGGCTCAACTCAAAGGCTATGAGCTGATGGCACAGCGCCTTGGCCAGCCTGGCGCACCTCGACGGGCAGCTCGGCTAATGGCAGATTTGCTACATCTACACACTAACAATTAGATTTATGATCCATAAATAATTCATCCATAAATCATCCTATTTTCATTATGGCAAGATTCAAACGTATTTTATTGAAACTCTCAGGCGAAAGCTTGATGGGCGAACAACGCTATGGTATTGACGAAAAACGTCTGGCAGAATATGCCGAGCAAATCAAGGACATTCACGACTTAGGCGTTCAAATCGGTATCGTCATCGGCGGCGGCAATATCTTCCGTGGTCTCAGCGGTGCTGGCAAAGGCTTCGACCGCGTCAAAGGCGACCAGATGGGCATGTGCGCCACAGTCATCAACTCCCTCGGACTCAGCTCGGCCCTTGGTGCCGTGGGTGTCAAGAGTCGCGTGCTCACCGCTATCCGCATGGAACCCATTGGCGAGTTCTATACCAAGTGGAAGGCCATCGAGGCTATGGAGCAAGGCGAGGTCGTCATCATGAGTGCCGGCACGGGCAATCCCTACTTCACCACCGACACGGGCTCCTCGCTGCGCGGCATAGAGATTGAAGCCGACGTGATGCTCAAGGGCACACGCGTCGATGGCGTTTACACGGCCGATCCCGAAAAGGATCCTACCGCTACCAAGTTCGACGACATCACCTTCGATGAAATCTACAACCGAGGCCTCAAGGTTATGGACCTCACCGCCACTACGATGTGCAAGGAGAACAACCTGCCAATCTATGTCTTCAACATGGATGTCCGTGGCAACCTTCGCAAGGTCATCGACGGCGAGCCTATAGGCACACTCGTTCACAAATAGTGTCCATCTGTTTATTTGATTAGGCTTATGACGCTACTTTCGCAAGCTCCAGATAGCTCCATGCAGAAGTCCTGTGTAAGCCTACACATTCGGCCACTCGTTACAAAATGAGAGGTTAACCCTGCAATAGCAGAAACAAGTTGTTTTACACTAATAGCCTTGGCGTATCATTAGACAAGCCTAAGCTTTCAGCGTAAAACAACTTGTTTTTTTATAATCTATACTGAATTGCATTCAGTAGCCATCAACCTATTTCAAGACGAAACAAAGCGACGGCTCAGACAACACCGTCGCTCATTGTTTGAATAGACTCTACTAATTGCTATTTCTTAAAGGACTGAAAAGGTAGTAAATATTTTTAATCTTGACAATTATCTTCAAATTATTTGTTGAATAGCTCAGCCATTCAGCACAATGATGTATGAAACGATGCTACCTGGGTATATGGCTATCCAATATAGCAGCTGGCCGAATTGGGTAAATCACAAAGGGTGATTATCCCAATTCGGCCAGTTGTGTTTAGCCTGGAAAAAGGCGGGGCTGTGCAATGCCTACCTTCTGCGGTGCTCTACATGTCAGGCTTCTGCTGCGGGCTCTTCTGTAGCCTCAGTTTCGGGCTGCTCAGGGGCCTTCTCAGGGGCGGCTTCGGCGGGTTTTTCCTCAGCCTTAGTAGCGCGCATCTCTGTTTCTACGGCCTTGATCTTACCTGCGAGCAGGTCAAGTTCCTCGCGCAGCTTCTCAACCTTACGGTTCATCTCAGCCACGAGCGAGTTGCCGCTCTTGGATGTGGCGTTGAGGAAGTTGAGGTTGTTCTCGTAGGTTTGCACCTCAGCTTTGCGTGCCTCGAAGATACGCTGGAGACGTTCGCGCTCACGAGCCAATGTACTCTCGCCCTTGGCCACAGCCTGGCGAACGCTCTTCTGGAAGCCTTCGAGACGGCGGCGAGCCTGCGATGCTCCGAACTGTTTGTAGAGCTCGTCGGCCACTTCGCGGTACTCCTTGTAGAGTTTGTCCTTGTCGCGGAAAGGCACATGGCCTACTTCGTTCCACTTGGCCTGCAGCTCCTTGACATGGTCGATGGTGGCGTTGGCAGTGTCTGTAGCCAGTTGACGCAGTTGCTCGATAATGCTCTTCTTGTCTTCGAGGTTCTGCTTCTCTTCGGCACGCTGGTCGGCTGTTGCCTCGTTTTTGGCAGCGAAGAATTTATCACATGCTGCGGTGAAACGCTTCCATAGCTGTTCGCTGTATTTGCGCGGCACGGCACCGACGGTCTTCCATTGCTTCTGCAGCTCGATGAGCTTATCGGTTGTCTTGCGCCATTCGGTGCTGTCCTGCAGAGCCTCGGCTTCTTCTACGAGTTTGCGTTTCTTCTCAAGGTTGTCGTTCTGCTCATCCTTTATTGTACGATAGTACTCGGCCTTGGCCGTGAAGAATTGGTCGCATGCAGCACGGAAGCGGTCGAATATGACGGTGTTCTGCTTGTGGCTGGCAAAGCCGATGGTTTTCCATTCGGCTTGGGCCTCAAGCACTTCCTTCGTTTTCTCTTCCCACGCATTGAAGGAGTTCAGGTCGTCGATGCGGATTGCCTCTACGCGTTCGCAGAGGGCCGTTTTCTTCTGGAGGTTTTCTTCCTCACGTGCCTTGATGCCTTCGAAATGCTCTTGGTGGCGTTTGTTGATTACGGTAGAAGCGGCTTTGAAGCGCTCCCACACCTGGTCGCGCAGTTCCTTGGCCACGGGGCCGATTTCTTTGTACTCGGCGTGGAGGCCCTGTAGCTTGTTGAACGCAGTGATGATGTCCTCTTCGTCGGCCAGTTTTTCGGCCAGCTCAATGAGGTGTTCCTTGGCTGTAAGGTTCTTCTTAAAGTCATACTCGCGTGCTTCGCTGTTAAGCTTCAGCAGGTCGTAGAACTGCTCCACGTAGAGCTGATAGTTTTTCCATATCTCAGTGGCTTTTTCTGCGGGCACAGCGCCTATCTCGCGCCACTGGGCTTGTAGCTGCTTGAACTCGTCGAAGTGGACATTAGCTTCTTCGGGCGATGTTGCAAGCTCTTTTATGCGGTTGATAATATTTTGTTTTGCTTCGAGGTTTTCGGCTTTCTGTCGTTCAACGCTCTCGGCAATCTGGGCCCGACGCTGACGGATAGAAGCCATCGTTGCCTTGAAGTTTTCCTCTACGGTGTCGATATCTGCATGCCATTCTTCGGCTTTACCTCCGGCTTCTACGAAAGCGTTGAGCGCAGCCTGCTGTGCGGCACGGTGCAACTTGTAGAACACTTGTTTCAGCAAGTCGAGCTCGCTCTTGTCGCCTCCGTTATTCTCCTCCTGAATCTGCTGGAGGCGCTCAACGACCTGTTCTTTAGTTTCGTAGACCGTGCGAGCGGGAGCCGCATCTTCGCCCTGAGGTTTTTCGGGTTCAGCAGCCTTGTCCTCTGCCGCGTCGGTGTCGGTCTGTGGTGCTTCGGCCTGAGCGGTGTCGGCATTCTCTGCTACGGAGGTGTCAGGTTCGGGTTCGGTTTGTGTTTGGGGTTCGCTTACGTTCTGCGTCTCTTGGTTTTGGGGCGCAGACTCTACTCGTGCTTCTGCAGCATTGTTGTCTGTCTCGGACAGTGCCTGCAGTTTCTCGGTTTCGCTCATTTTAATAAAAATTAAAGTGAAAAGTAAAATGTAGATTTATGCCTAAAAGCCTGCAAATAAAGATAAAATAATTGGCCTGACAAAGAAAATAGGCAAAAACTTTTGATTTTTAGAGCTTAAAGTGCAGAGTTCAGGGCTTCAGAGGCGCATCAAATCCACGCTTTGCGTCGGGCATACCACCAGAAGATGACCGTGGCAACGATAGAGATGACCAAGGCGAGGGGGAAGCCTAAGGGATGCGTTTCGAGTCCGTTGACGAGGTTCATGCCAAAGAAGCTTGCCACGAGGGTAGGCACCATGAGGAACATCGACACGAGGGTCAGCGTCTTCATGACCGTGGACATGTTGTTGTTGATAATGTTGGCATAGGTGTCCATGGTCGACTCGAGGATGTTGGAGTAAATCCCTGTCATCTCTCGCGCCTGATTCATTTCGATGCTGACGTCTTCGATGAGGTCGGCATCGAGCTCGTCAACGGGCAGCTTGAACTTCAGCTTCGAGAGCAAAGTCTCGTTGCCTCGGATAGACGTGGCAAAGTACGTCAGCGAATCTTGCAGTCGTGAGAGAGCGATGAGGTCGGCATTGTCTACTTTCCGGTCGAGGTGGAGTTTGGCCGCCTCTATACGTGCGTTGATTTGTTTCAGGCGCTTGAGGTACCACACTGCGGTGGACAGGAAGAGACGGAAAACCATATCGACGGAATCGGTGAAACCGACGCCGCGTCGTTGCTGGTAGGTGACGAAGTCTATCATCAGGTTGGTCTCGAAATTGCACACGGTGATGCACACCTCATCCTTGAGGATAATACCCAGAGGTATGGTCGTGTAGGGGGTACGCGACTTCACTTCCTTGACATAAGGTATTCTGAGGATGATAAGGATCCAGCCCTCGTCATAGTCGTAACGAGCTCTTTCCTCGGTATCGGCAATGTCGTCGAGGAAATAATCTGGGATGTGGAGCTGGTCTTGAAGAAAGCGGGCATCATCTTGGGTGGGGCAAGTCACCTGCACCCAGCAGTTAGGAGCCCATTGGTCCAACGTATGCAGACCACGATTAGTGTTCCAGAATGTTCGCATAGTAGAGTAAGAAAGGGTTTAGAGGCACCCGTAAGAAGCCTGCTATGCGACGCTTTCGGGAGCCTTAATTCATGTTGTTACGTTGATGATAATCGTCCATTTCTTATAGATGGATTGGTTTAACGGCTGCAAAGGTAGGAATAATTATTAGAAACGAGAAAGAAAAAGGGAAAAAGTTTAGAGTGCAAGGTGCAGAGTGCTGGTACGCCAGCCTGAAAGAGGCTGTTGTCGGGCCGAAATACGTCCGAACCCGTTACCACAGGAAGTCGTCCTCGTCGTCGGTTTCAATCGTGTGTTCTTCCTGCTCTGCCTGCTTGCCTGCGGCATTAGCGTCGTCGGCTTGCGATTGTTCGTTTTCCTCGTCTGTGTCGTCCGACGGCTTATTGCCTTCGTCGAGCTGAGCCTTCCGTTCGGCTGCTTGCTGCTTCATCTGCTCGAAGAGTCCGTATGTAGTGCGCAGCACCCTGAACTCGGTACGGCGGTTGAGCGAGTTGGCCACCTCTTGCTTGTCGGCATCGGGCATCTGTTTTATAAACGCTTCCGTGAGTGTGTCGCCGATATTGAGGAATGGATATTGCTCGGCAATGCGCCTTTTCACGACCTTGGGTTTGCTTTCTCCATAGCCTTTCGGCGTGAGTCGATCGGCAGGGATGCCATGTTCTATAAGGTAGTTCACCACACTCTCAGCGCGTCTTTGCGACAAGCGTTCGTTGTATTGGTCGTTGCCTCTATAGTCGCAGTGCGAACTCAATTCTATTGTCACATTAGGATTCTCGCGCAAGAGTTCGGCCAGGCTGTCGAGTGCGGCCGTGCTCTCGGGTGTAAGTTCGGCGCTGTCAAACTCGTAGAACACATTGCGCACGAGCACCGGCGCCGTTATCGAGGCCAAGGGGAACTGCAACACGTGTTCGAGGCTCACCGACGAAGTGTCCGTAGAGAGCTGTTCCACATGGTTAAGGAATCCTTTGCACGTTCCAAGGAACATATAATTAACGCGCGGTTGCACCGTAGCCACGAAGGAGCCGTCGCCGCGGACGCTCAGTTTCTGGTTGGTACCATCGTCGCCAATCATATACACCAGACCTTCGGGGAGCTCGTAGCCATCCTTTTCGTAGACCCACCCGCGCACGGTTTGCGTGATTTCCGGACATTCGAAGCTCATCAGATGGTCCCATCCGCGCGCATCGCCTCGGTTGGTGGAGAAAAAGCCACGGTTGTGGGGACCTTCAAACGTCATGCCGAAGTCATCTCCCGAGGAATTCATGGGATAACCCAAGTTGCGTATCGTCCAGTCGTGGGTGATGCTATCCTGACGAGCGCAGAAGAGGTCGAGCCCGCCCATACCGGGATGGCCATCGCTGGAAAAGTAGAGGTCGCCATTGGGCCTGAACGTCGGGAACATCTCGTCGCCTGGCGTATTGATAGGTGCCGGCAGACATTCTACGCCGCCCAAGGTGGTTCCTACCACAGCTATACGCCAGATATCCTTGCCGCCATGTCCGCCGGGCATATTGCTCACGAAGTACAGCCAGTGGCCATCGGGCGAAACAGCCGGATGGGCAAATGCGGAGAGGGTGTCGCGTGATATTTTCAGCTCGGTCGGTTTAGACCATGAGGCATCGGAGCGTTGGGCGGTAAAGATCTGTGCATAGCGAGGGTAGTCGGGATCGGTGCTGCATCGCGTGAAATACATAGTCTTGCCGTCGGGCGAGAAACAGCATACGCCCTCCTCCATGGCGGAGTTCAGCTCACCGTCGACGGGTGCTGGGGCCTGCCATTTGCCTTTGTCGTCTTTCTTCGTCCAGAAGATGTCGGCAAACTTCGTGCCCGTGATGCCGTTCAAGTCGTCGCCCGTGGCCTGGGGTCGGGTGCTGGTCCAATAGAGATGGTCCCATTCGTCGCCGAAGAGGGCCGGCGAAAAGTCGGAACGGCGCGAGTTCAGCTCGGCCATTTTCTTCACCGTATAGAGCGAACCGCGCTTCTTCATGTTGGCGGCACCCCTGGCCCCGATGAGGCCATTCGTGGCCAGAGTGTCGTTTTGAGGTGTGCAAACCGACGGATACAGCGGGTACATCACCCGCGCATCCTCGATGTATCGTTCGAAGTTCTTAATGGCATTTTTGTAGTCACCGTTTTTCTGCTGTAGCCGTGCCAGCTGAAGGGTGGCATCCAGGATGGTAGCTTCGGCAGCAGAGTCGAGCGGATCGAGCGACGCAAGGCGTTCCTCTTCCGTGTTCTTATGCTTCCGGCGTCCCTTCTGCTCGCCCTTTTCGGTCAAGGCTGCTTTCTTGCGGTCGTTCATCGCCTTCTCGGTGTAGCGGATGCCGTTCTGGTAAGCGCCCACGGCCTTTGCCGAATAGTTGATGCGTCGATAGCAATCGGCCATTTTCAAGGCACGTTCGCCACGGCGGTCGCGCATCCGAATGGGGGTTTTAGAGTAGGCTTTTTTGTATTCTGCCGCGGCGTCGAAGTACTCGCCCAAGGCGTAATACTGATCGCCCTTCTTCAGCGCGCTCTCTGCATTGCAGGCATTCAACACCAACAAAAGCGCGGCTGCCACAGCCGTGCCCAACAATATTCTATGCAGTGCCTGTCTCATTAATTATATAACGCGCGCGTGTGAGATTTATTGCATACGCTCCTACATTTTTTACGCGGGAAGGATTGTTCAGGAGGCGGAAGCCGCCACGTGGCGGTTGCTATTGTCCTGCATCACAGCCAGCACGATGTCCGAGACCATCTGCCTGAGCTCTTCGATAAACTGTTTGGCATCGTATTCGTGACGCTCTATCTGCCGCAGCTTGCGTTCCCATCGTCCGGTGAGCTCGGCGCTCTTGAGCAATTCTTCGTGTATGAGGCTGATGAGTTCCACGCCCGTAGGCGTAGGAGCCAGGCTCTTACGCACGCGCCGAATGTAGTTGCGTTTGAAGAGGGTTTCGATGATGGCCGCACGCGTCGACGGTCGTCCTATGCCATTCTCCTTCAAGGCATCGCGCAGTTCATCATCGTCGACGAGCTTACCGGCCGTCTCCATGGCTCTGAGCAACGTAGCCTCGGTGTAGGGCTTGGGCGGCGTGGTTTGCTTCTCGGCAAGAGTGGGCTCGTGGGGACCGCTCTCGCCTTTACGGAAGGCGGGCAGCGTACGTTCTTCGTCCTGAGGATGCTCACTGTTTTCGGATGACTCCTGCGAGGCCGACGACTCCTGCGAGGCCTGGTTGCCTGGTTGGGCAGCCTTGACTGGTTTCTTCTCCCAGAGGATGTGCCATGCGGGGTCTACGATGCGCTTGCCGGTGGCCTTGAACGGCACGAAATCGTCGAAGGTGCCGGCATGGAGTCCCTCGCTGCGCACCTCGCCGAGCACGGTCGTCTGCTCGAACTTGCAGTCGGGATAGAATGCACCGATGAAGCGGCGTGCGATGAGGTCGTAGACGCGTTTCTCCATATCGCTGAGTGCGGCCGAGGTGACGGACACATGGGTGGGGATGATGGCATGGTGGTCGGTGACCTTGGAATTGTCGAACACCTTCGAGCTCTTCTTCAACTTCTTGCCATCGGCAAAGAGGGGTTGAATGAAACCGGCATACGGAGTCATCGCCGCCAGTATCTGCGGGCATTTGGGGTACACGTCGTCGGGCAGGAAGGTGGTGTCGACGCGTGGATAAGTGGCCACCTTCTTCTCGTAGAGGCTCTGGATGAGCTGCAGCGTGAGGTCGGCCGAATAGCCATATTTCTTGTTGCATTCCACCTGCAGCGACGTGAGGTCGAAGAGGCGCGGCGGTGCTTCCTTCCCGGCTTTCTTTTCCACCGACGTCACCGTGAAAGGCAGCGAACGTATGGCATCGAGGGCGTGTTGCCCTTCCTCTTGGCTCTTGAAGCCCCGGTCGCCTTCGTCCATGACGGCCGTGAACGTGGTGTCGCGGTAGACGGTGGAGAGCACCCAGTAGGTTTCGGGCTTGAAGTTGTCGATTTCAGCCTGGCGGTTTACGATGAGGGCCAGCGTAGGCGTCTGCACACGACCTATCGAAAGCACCTGCCTGTTGATGCCGTACTTGAGTGTATAGAGGCGCGTAGCGTTCATGCCGAGCATCCAGTCGCCTATGGCACGGCAGAGACCTGCCTCGTAGAGACTTTGGTACTCGCGCTGATCCTTCAGCTGCTGGAAGCCTTCGCGTATGGCTTCTTCGGTGAGCGAGCTGATCCACAGGCGCTGCACGGGACAGCGTGCACCGGCTTTCTGCATCACCCATCGCTGAATGAGCTCACCCTCCTGGCCGGCATCGCCACAGTTGATGATGCTGTCAGCCGCCTGCATCAGCTTCTCTATCACCGCAAACTGGCGCTCGACACCCTTATCCTCCTTCAGACGGATGCCGAAGCGAGGGGGAATCATCGGCAACTGGGCCAGGCTCCACGTCTTCCACAGCGGCGTATAGTCGGCAGGCGCTTTCAGCTCACACAGATGGCCGAAGGTCCACGTCACCTGGTAGCCATTGCCTTCCATATAACCGTTGTGCTCGTCCTTGGCACCAAGCACACGGGCTATGTCGCGGGCTACCGACGGTTTTTCAGCGATACAAACTATCATAGGTTCTTTCTTTTTATGCCTGCAAAGGTAAGTAGAATATTTGAAGAATGAAGAATGAAGAATAAAGAATGAGGAATAAAAGTTACTTTTCATACCATAATCTTAAAATATTCTGACTAACTTTGCACCCACATGACACAACAAACCACACACGTATATGAAGTTTAAAACAATCATTCTTCTGGCCATTGCCACCCTCTCAGGCGCAAGCGTGCTCGCCCAGACGTCGGCTCGCGACGAAATCAAGGCCAACCGTTTTCTCTGTGGCAGCAACCACCTCGACTACGACAACTATCCCGCAAAAGCCAAACTCACCAAGGCCCCGAAGGGCTACGAGCCTTATCTGATGAACCACTACGGGCGCCATGGATCGCGATGGCTTTTGGGCGACGGCGAATACATGAACAGCATTCGTGCCCTGCGCAAGGCTAAGGCGCAAGACAAGCTTACACCATTGGGGCTACAGACGCTCGACAAGCTGGAGCGCTTCTACCCTACCACCGTGAACCGTCTGGGCGATCTCACCACGGTGGGCGAACGTCAGCACCACGGCATCGGGCGACGCCTGACGCAGCACTTCCCCGAGATATTCCGCAAGAAAGGCGTCCACATCGATGCCAAAAGCACGGTGGTCATCCGCTGCATACTCTCGATGACGGCAGAATGCGAGGAGATTGCTGCGGCCAACCCGTCGGCCGTCATTCACAACGATGTCAGCGAGGCGTTCCAGTACTACCTTAATGCGCCATGGCCTCAGGTGCTGCGCGAACAACCGGGAACAGCGTCGAGCCTCCAACGTCAGTACCGCGACAAATGGACCCACCCGCAACGGCTCATGAGCACGCTCTTCAACGATCCGCAATGGGCTGCCGACAGCCTGCGCACCAGCGAGCTCATGCGACAGATCTTCTACATTGCCAACAACATGCAAAGCCACGACACCGACATCGAGCTGCTTTCGCTCTTCACCGACGAGGAGCTATACGACCTCTGGCGTATCAAGAACGTCGATTGGTACCTCAGCTACGGGCACGCTCCACAGACCGAAGAAATCATGCCCTTCAGCCAAAGGGCATTGCTCAAGGACATCATCGAAGTGGCTGACACGGCCCGACAGACGCAGGCCGTCTTGCGCTTCGGGCACGAAGTGTGTGTCATGCCGCTCGCATGCCTCCTCGAACTGGGCACATGCGGAGCACGTGTGGAAAACCTCGACACGCTCGACGCCACCTGGCGCAACTACAACATCTTCCCCATGGCTTGCAACATACAGTTCGTCTTCTACAGACCCAAGAACGGACGGAAGGGCGACATCCTCGTGAAGGCCTTGCTCAACGAGCGAGAGCAGACCTTACCCGTGCCAACGACCCAATACCCTTACTACAAATGGGCCGACCTCAGAGACTACTACACCAAGAAGATTGCCGACTTCGAGCAGCAGTATCTGGGGAAAAATGATTGAGGAAGCACCTAAAAAGTCAAAAAAACATAAAAAAACAAGTTCGGAAGGCAAATTTTCCCGCTTTCGCTTTTCACTTTACAAATAAATACATACCTTTGCAGCCGCTAAACAAAAGCAGCAATACGCCAAGGTGCATGAAGACAAGCGCTGACAAGCGCAAGTCGAAAACCTCAGCAGCTGCAAGATGGTGACTATAGTTCAGTTGGTTAGAGCGTCAGATTGTGGTTCTGAATGTCGTGGGTTCGAGTCCCACTAGTCACCCCAGAAAAGCGCATTCCGCTCATTTACTAAGCCTGTAAGCTCCCAGCTTGCAGGCTTTTTTCGTTTAGGAACTTCTGCATCACAGTCTGCTGCAAGGCTCACATCCCAGAGGCGCGCCCACCACCCTGCCAAGGTAAATCCGTCAACGCGCCTAAGAGAATTGCTCGATGCACCTAAGAGAATTGGCCGATGCGCCTAAGAGAATTGCCAGATGCACCTAAGAGAATTAGTCAACACGCCTAAGAGATGTGTTCAATGTGCCTAAGTGTTTTGGGAAACACACCTTGCCGCATAAAGAACACTGCGCAACAAAAAGCACAAAACATTGGGCAAAGAAACGCTTTTTTCGTAACTTTGCCGCATGAAATCGCAAGCCTCACTTCTTCAAGGACTCATCAAACAGGGCGAGCACCAGCAGCAGGACTTCAAATTCAAGATTGACGACGCTCCGAAGTTGGCCCGCTCCGTTTCGGCCTTCGCCAACACTGATGGCGGGCGCCTGCTCATCGGCGTGCGCGACGATGGCAGCATCCATGGCGTCCGTTCCGAGGAGGAAATATTCATGATGCACGCCGCAGCCTACAAATATTGCACGCCCGCGCCCACCATCAAGTTCGAGACTTTGCATGTGCCTACGTCCCCTATGGGCGGCAAGCTACGCACCGTGGTCATCTGCACCGTGGAACCCAGCGCAATGCGGCCTGTGTTTGCGCTCGAAGAAACCGGCACTGGCAGCGCGACGGAGGACGGCAACCCACAGCATCACCAGCGGCAACGAACGGCCTTCATCCGCGTGGCCGACGAAAACATCGTGGCATCGCCCATCCATCTGGCCATCTGGAGGCAGCAACAACGGCTGCAGGGTGAGGCGTACGCCGATACACCCGAGGAACGCGCCCTGCTCAATGCCATCGAAACGCATGCCGAAGGATTGACCCTCAACCAGCTCCTGCGAACGGTTTCGCCTTCGAGCATGAGGCGGCAGGCTGCCATAGAGACGCTCGCACGCTTCGTGCGCTTCAATCTGGCTCAGCTCATAAGGCTCAACAACACATGGGTGATCTGCCCTTCGACATAGCGATTACCGGCAAGGCATAAAGCCAACTTCACCACGGATTAATAGCTATCGCCCTGCAAAACTGATTCACACGAATTGACCCAACGGCTGAATTTGGGCAAACAAAAAAGGGAATGTGCCGACCATGGTCAGCACATTCCCTTGAATATTGCAAGCCTCATCGAGGCTACGAACGACTACCAGAGATAAACCTTAGTGATAGTTTTCGGCTGATTGCGTGCATAGGCAACAGCCACGGCCTTGGAGGCTTCGATGACAGCCTTACGCTCGTCATGCTGGTAGGCAAGCTCCTTCTCCATGAAGCGACGCTCCCATGCATCAAGCGATTCAACCTTCGAGGTGATCTGGCCTACAAACGACTTTGCAGCGGCCGATGAAGAACATGAAGGCGGCATGTCGGCAAGGATATTAGCCACCTCAGCAGCACCCGCAGCATTGGGGCTGGCAGCCCAAGCAGCACGGGCACGAGCCAGCACTTGCTCGCCGAAGAGATCCATCTGCTGCTTGTAGTACTGATGAACCAGCGGTGCTACGCGGCTGGCATAAGAAGGACATTCCTCGGGAATCTCTGCTAAGATGTACAGCGCCTCATCGAAGCTACGCATCTTGGCGGCGTTCTGAGCCTTCTGGATGATAGAGCCCATATTGGCCTCGTAATAGGCAAACACCTTGCCTTTGGCATCCTCACAGAAGTTAGAGAAATCGGGATTGTTGAGGTTCAACGCGGAAATTCCCTTTGCGATGGCATTCGATTTGTTGGTGCCACGTCCCTTGACATCGCGGGTGTAGGTAGCAAAAACCTTACCGCTATAAGCGTCCTGAAGCGAAATCACCAGGTCGAAATCTACATTGCAGTAGACGGGAATGGTCGTTGTGGTCTGCTCGTCGTTGATGCTAACGCTGGGCACCATGGCAAAGCGCGAGTAGCCTGGATTGGAACTGATACCGTACTGGGTAAGCGCTCGCTGTAGCTTCGACTTCACTTGCGTGTCGAGCTTCTCGGGCACCTGATAGTCGCAGACCAGATGTGCTGGAGCCACGTTCAATTCCTGAGCCAAAGCGTTGCTCAAGGGAGCTGCCGAAAGGAGCAATGCCCCTATGATAAACAGTTTTTTCATTGTGATAATCTTTTTTAGTTCTGTGGACTAAAATCATTCGATGGACAGGTAAGCGTCGCCCAAGGTGCCGCCGCCAGAGCCACTGTTGGCAGCGCTTGAACTCTGCTTTACCACGAGGCCCTTGGCTTCAAGAGCCTTGCGGAGACCTGAATAGAAATTGCGAGCGTCAAGTGCGCGGCCGTTGGCGCCATAGAGAGGCATCATAGCCTGCGACACCTGAATGCTGCTTTCGTCTACATTGTCTGTAGAGAATGCACCGTTGACGCAGTTGTTCGACAGCCAATCCTCTACGTCGTCGATGATATCGTTGAGGTCTACCCCACCCTGCGACTCGATGGTCAGGCGTGATTCGTGGCCCACATCAGCCAAGCCCGTGAAGTAAGTGTCGATATCGCTTGCGAACTTGTCGATATGACTGAGGACAGCCTCTTGAAGCAGGTTAACCTTTGACTCGCCGATGGCGGGTTTGCTTGGGCCGCTGGCTGCACCTATCTGCTTTGAGCTATAGGCATCAAGAGCTGTGAGCTCAAAGTAGAGTTCTTCACGAGGGCCGCTCTTATTAATCTTGTAGTTGAGCTCCAGACGAATGTCGACGGGAATAACGATGTTCTTGCCCTGAGCACGACGCAACTCGGCCTCAAGCATGGTGAGGGGGAAACCACGGTCGGAGAACATCTCCGCTATCTTAGCAATGCAAGCCTTGAAGTCGGTATCGAGGAAAGCAGTCTTATAGTTCTGGACATAGTTCACCTCGCCCATATCGTCTGTTGTGCCGAGAAGGCCCATCTGATTCAAGAGTGCATCGGACGGAACCACTACAAGGCGAGGCTTCTTAGCCTGACCAAAAGCCTCTACGCAGAAGAGCGAGAAGAGGCAAAGCAGAAGTGTAGAAAAACTTTTTAGTCTCATTGTCGTTTCTATTTATATGTACTAACGTAACGTTTTTAAAGGGCGGAACTTAGAAAATGCTGCCGAATTTCTTGATGATACCTTCACTCTCGAGATACTTGCGCAAGTCGGCCTTGTTCACCGAGACGATGATACCGATCTTGTAGAGCTTGCCTACCTTGAGACGGTCATCTGGCGAAGCAGTGCCGTCGGACGAGAGGCTGACATAACGCTGGTATACGCCATTCTCGAAGAAGTTCTCGAAGAAATCCTCATGAGCAGCCTTCTCTTCGGGCTTCACGAGAGCGGGTTGGGCAGCAACGCCATTGCCACCGGCAACACCTTTGAAGAGGACGCCGTGAACGGCATTTTCCTTTACCAGCTCAAGAGCGGCTTTCTCATTCTTGGCATAAGAGAACACCTTGATGAGGGTGGAGCCCTGAGAGCCTACACCCACGGGCATGATCTCGTACCTATACTCCTTCTTTTCCTTCTTGCCGGCAGAGATAGTGCACACGCCGACAAACATCATAAGGAAACTTAATAGCAATACTTTTTTCATAATTTTAGATATTTAGTTTTTTAGACTGGCCAACTCCCAAGAGCAGATTTACCCTTGAGAGCTGGACACAGGAAATAGGGTTAATTCAATTCTTTAGAAACCTACACGCACACCGGCACCGAAGCGGATTGACATGGGGTCACGGGCTTCTGACCAGCCCTTTTGTTGAGCCTTGAGATCGCGCATAAACTTAAACTCCTTACCCATGATATTGAGCGTATAACCAGCCTCAGCATAAAGCTGGATGTTACGAGTCACGTAGTAGCCTGCGCGAACGGCACCTTCGAGATAGTATGAATCAATTGACATCTTATCCGGATCATAAGTGGCGGTCTGGCCGGAGATATTCAGCTTCTTAGCACCTACGGGCCACAGCACACCGGCACCGATGACAGGCGTGAAGGCAAAGCTGCGAGCGAAATTGAATTCCTTGCCTACATACAGGCCAAGTTTAAGAACGGGAATGGAACCTTGTTTACCTTCCTTATCGGTCCAACCATAAACTTGCATGATGCCACCCTTTTCATCGTTGGCCACACCAAACTTGAGACCAGCATACATACCTGTAACGCCAAAGTACTGACCGATACGATAGTCAACAGAGAGGCTGATATCGGCAAGGGTATAGGCTGCACCGACCGTGATGCCGAAGTCGGGGTTCTCAACGATGGTCATGCCTTCCTTCACGCGGCGGCCCTTGATATAATAGAAGCTGGTGAGATCTTCCTGAGCACCTGTGGCAACAGCGTAGTTGTCGGCGATGTGATTGGTGGCACGGAGCGTAGCAATACGCTTAGCATACTTGTTGCCATCCTTGTCCAGACGGTTCTCCATAGCCACATAGCGCTTGTCGCAACGAACGCCTTCCTTCAGACCCATCTTGGCACGAACGGGATTTGTCTCTACGACAGGGCTCTTGGCCTGGAAGTCGGACACCTTGCGAAGGATGGTGAACAATTTCTCGTCGTCTTCATCGTCGTAAGAATCGGCCTCGGTGTGAACACCAGACTTGGCATTCGTGATGAACGACAGGGGGAAGTCGCAGAGGTCAATACCATTTTCCTTGTCGAAGAAGTTGGAGTAGAAATTATTACGAACCTCTTCGTTGAAGTTCATCTTATAGACATAAGGTACTACATCAACATAGGTGGGATATTTACCTTTGCTATCGGGCTTGCTGTTGGCCGTTTTGTCATCTTTAATAAGATAGAAGATAACATACGAACGGTCAATCAGATTCTCGCCAAGCTCCGACATGAGGCTCTGACGGGCGCTGGCATTGCTGCGGAGCACATCGTTGTCGGTGGCTGCAAAAGCGCCACGCTCAAAGAGGCGGTCTACCGTGTAGCCTCCATCCTTAAACTCGGGGAAGTAGTTCTTCATCACCTGGCTACCGATCTTCTTCTCGGCAATCACTTTTTCTGCAAAAGCCTTGACGACACTGTCGCGCTCAGCTTTGTTGGTAGGCGTTGAACCGACGTTGTAAACAAAGTCCTGAATCCTGTTCTTATCAAACTTCTGGTTTCCCTCGTCAACCTCTTGGATAGCTTTCACAGCCGTTTGGGCATTCGCGGAACCATCGACAAGATAGATACGCGTGAGCGACGGACGAAGGTACTGGCGCGTTAAAGCCGTTGCGCGCGTTGACAGCAGATTAACTTCTTCCTGAGCAAAAGCAGAACCCGCCATAGCTAAAAGCAGGCCGCAAGCAACAAGTAGTTTTTTCATACGTTTTGATTTAATTGATTTGAGTTAGTAAAAATTAATAGTTTTGTCAGCAAGGTGACTGATGCGCTCATCAGTCGTGCAGAACGCCGTCAGCTCTGAGTCGGGCCTGCAATTCGCTGCGGAGCACACGAACGGTGATGCGATACATCTTCTCGGATTTGGTCTTGGTCTTCACCGAGGAACCACGACGCTTGTCTTCGAGAGAGACATACTTCAGGTACTCGCCCTTATCCATGAAGAAGATGTTGAAGTACTGGGCATACTTCTCACGGGCATTAACCTCGGGCACGAGCGGACGCATGTCGCAACCGGCTTTGCCGCCACGAATACCTGTGAAGAGCACGGCATTGACGGCATTCTTCTTGGCCTGCTCAATAGCATCCGTACGATTACGGCCTGCACCAAGCACACGAACCGTCTGAGAACCGTCGAGCTCCACGCCGAGACATTCAACCTGCATTCCAAGTTGGGATGCATTCATCTGAGCCTGAGCGGGTGTGGCTAAAGCCAGGAAACCGCCAGTCAAGAGGGTTAAAACGATCTTTTTCATAATTCAATTTAAGTTGATTGTTTCAGAATTCGTAACCAAGTTTCAACGCAAGGAAGTTTACGCCTGTAGAATAGACCGGGCGGAAAACATCCACATAGCCGATAGTATAGTTGAGACCGATAAGGAAACTGCTGCGAGGCTGACCTATGCGCAAACCTATCGTGGGCGAGAGGAAGAAGCCGTCGCCTAATGCTGTTCCCAGATTAACAGACCAATAGGGAACAAATTCACGGCTCTCGTGAGAGATGATGTTACCTCTTGCATTCAAGAAAATAGGCACCGTCACAACTTCTTTGCCGGGACGGACTTCGTCGTTGCCGCTGAAATTGCCCTTGATGCCGATACCAAGACCTACACGCAAAAACTCGTTGAAACGATAACCACCGGTAAATGTGAGATCGCCATACCATAAATTCGTATTGCTGAAATGAAGGCTACTGCCTACACTTCCTTCGGCGGCACACCAGAAGCCGGCATCGCGAACGGAATAGTCGACATATTTTGCACGATTAGGAACCTCGGGCAAACGAACCTGGGCAAAAGCGCCCATAGACAATGTGGCGAGAAGTACCACGAACAATAATTTCTTCATATCTTTAATCTTTAAAATGTTTTGTGGACTTTATATACCTACGGAACCAATTATAAATTAGCGTTAAAAACATTAGTTTCGACTGCAAATATAACAATGTTTACAAATTAACAAGTAAATATGGTTAAAAAATGAATAAATATGTAACATTTTTCATATATTGCCTAATGAAATATCGAAAAAAAGCCTTATTTAGAGCTAATTTACCAGGCTTAGCCACGGACATTTTTCAGCTGGAAATAAATAACGGAACAGAATAGTTGATTTTATCATACGCATAGTTTTATTCTTTATCAAGGCCACAAAGATAAGTCATCCTTCAAAAAGCTGCAAGAAGAATAGGAGTCCATTTGCCAATCCATTTATACCCATTTAGTCCATTTCCCGTCCAAATCATATAACTCGCTCATATTCAAAGCGCCACAAAAAGGCAAAAAAACATCATTTAATTGGACAACTTGGGGCGAAAACAACGATGGATGCGTGATTTTACGGAGATGAAATCTGTTAGAAACAAAAAAGAGCGCGCAATCGCACGCTCTTTTCAGCTGATATTAGCTTCTTTTCTCTGGAAGGCAACAAAGGCTTTTGCCAGCTAATCTGTCATTGCCTTAATGCTTCGAAGATACGAAGACGTCGTTGCATGAGTTTTGCAACACTGACGGAACAGCGGTCTTCGGAAACAAAAAAAGGCAATAAAATATCCGCAGCGGCACGCTGTGCCAACGGATATTTTATTGCCTTAAGGATTAATTCATCAAATATTTAGAAGGTGTAATAGAAACCGACCTGCCCGATGGTGTTGTTGACATCAAGACCGAAGTGGTTGTAGTTCTCGGCATGACGGTAGCCAAAGTAGCCGGTTGTTCCTACGAAACTGACATGGTCAGTGATAGCGAAAGCTACGCCAGGACGCAGACCTACGTGCCAGATGGTATTAGGATCTAAGTCCTCGACCTTCTCAACACCGACGCCGAAGCCGCCGTCAACGAAGAAGCTGGCAATGCCGGCTTTAGCATAAGTGTAACGTACATAGGGCGAAAGAGTAAGACCTACAGTACCTACCGTATTCCCCACCTTAGGATTAGTCGAGGTGTAATTGAGATCAAGAGCCAAGGCTATTGTCCACTTGTCGCTCAAGTTGTAACCAAATTCAGGAGCAACTTTGAAATAAGTAGTCGAACCTACGTTCTTCTGATCCTTGTAATCGAAACCTAATGCACCGCCAAGCCAAGCCTGAGCGTTCGCACTTAAAGAGGCTACTGCGAAAGCAGCCATTAACATAAGTTTTTTCATCTTAAGTTAAAATCACTTTTACCTTTCCTACTCTGTCCTGGGTTTTCGGATACTCCCTTTTTGCGATGCAAAGGTAGGCATTTTATGAACCACAGCAAAAAAAAATTCCCGAAAAGACCTCAGACAAAGAGTTTCTGACATAAGTATCAGACTTATGAAACAAAAAACGAAACCCATTTTACAGAATTGGCCAAAAGCCCAAAACAAAAAAGCCTTGACAGACTGTGAGTCTATCAAGGCTTGTGGTGTCACCAGGAATCGAACCGGGGACACAAGGATTTTCAGTCCTTTGCTCTACCAACTGAGCTATGACACCATCGTTGTAGTGCTTTACCTCTCGGTTTTGCGGGTGCAAAGGTAAATGTTTATTTTGATTCCGGCAAATAATTAGCGAAAAATATTTGTTTTGCCTTAAAAAAATATGATTTCATTCATACATATAATAAAAATATTATAACTTTGCACCCGCTAATCGGAAAGTAGCGCAGTTGGTAG
>DGSC01000034.1:28528-43197 GCA_002391275.1 Prevotellaceae bacterium UBA4372
GCGCAGTTGGTAGCGCACTACGTTCGGGACGTAGGGGTCGGGCGTTCGAGTCGCCTCTTTCCGACGCAAATGAAAAAGCGCGAAGCAGCTATCTGCTTCGCGCTTTTGCGTTATAGGCGATGTGCAAGCGCACATGGTCACTTGACGATGGAGGTCTGAGGGTTTCGCGGCGTGGTGTGCGAATTGAGGAACGCCTTAGCCGTACCGAAACGCAGGAACAAATCGAGACGCACAGGAATGTGGTTTTTATCATCGGTGATGTAGAAAGTCACGACCTCCTTATCCTTCTTGTTCTTTCGTTCGATGAATGAGAATACCAGACACCGATAAGTGACGCCCGTGGATTCCATCTTATACTTCTTACGTCCCCTGAATACGAGCGTCTCTGACTTGACGCGTCCGTTGTCGGCCATGAGGAACTTTATGCGCTGCCCTTCCTTGTAGGCCGAAGGATCAAAGGAACGGGCACGCATCAACATAGACACCATGTCGAAGACACATTCGGCCGAGCTATGATCATTGGTGCGTGGTGTGCCGCCCTCCTTGGAATAGAGCTGGTGTACGTCAACGGCATTGGCGTGATGAGTGTACCAAGCCTCATCGGTATAGAAGGTTTTACCTTCACGGGCTCCCTTGCGATAGTAGAGTGGTTCGAGATTGCTGGTGAAATAGCTGGTGAGCGTGTCGCGCATCATGAAAAACTTATCCGTGCGAGGACTTCCCTTGGTAATCAGACTGGCTTTCATGCACGGAGTTCCCTTATAGGTGGCATCTTTTATTTCAAGCGAGGCCGTTCCTGCTTTTATCCATACGAACTGCCAGTTGAAATAGAGCTGATAGCGAAGGACCTCACCGGCATTAAAGGCGGTATTCGTAAGCGGACACTGAGCCGAGGTCTTTAAGACAGAGGCCGCACAAAGGGCTATGGTGAATAGGAGCTTTTTCATAATTCAAACAAAGTGGAACTTGTTGGTATTTTCTTTCTGACGGATAGAAACAACCAAGGTTTAACCAGGAATCGTTTTATTTACTTTTTCCCTGAGTCCGTTTTTTTGATTCGCGCTCCATGGCCGCCTCACGTTCCCTGTTACGTGCCTTGACATCCTTTTTCTTGTCGGCTTTCTGCTTCGTGATCTGCAATGGTTTCTGCTTCATAGCCTCTATGCCTCTGAGGTTCCACTCCTGATCTATTTCCCACTGAGCTTTCACCGTGATGGCTTGAGGGAAGTAGAAAGTCTCTTCGGGGGCAATGCCTTTGTCGTAATCGCCGGTAGTCCAGATGCCATCGCCGTTGCGATCGATAAAGCAGCGTAAATAGTAGTCGCCGGGCTTAAGATAGAAGAAGTCGGCACGGCCTTGGGCATTGGCCCGTTCCGTACGCACAGGCTTGTCGCTGTTGTTCATCAATTGTACGACGATTCCTGTGTCCTGGGCCAGGCACTGAATGAAAAGGGCCCCATAGCTGTCCTCCTTAGGCACACGCAAATCCAGCTTATACGGTTTGTTGGTATGCCCAAGTCGCCCTTGAACAGCTGCGCTGTCTATCTCAAACGTATATTGCTGTTCAAGCTCCCATTCTGCAAAGAGACGATAGCGTCGCGGGTCACCCGCTACAGGTTCGAAGTGGAAGGGGGCATCGTTCCAGAGCGAGTCCACCTTAATCTTGAAATGTACGGCCGAGCTGTCTATGGGGGCAATGGGCTCCGAGAAGGTGATCACTGGATTCTGGTTCGGGTCGACACTTCCGGCTGGCTTGCTATCGATTTGCAGATAGGTAATCAGATTGGGATTTTCCTCTGGAGGAAGCAACGGATTCTTCTTGCGTTTCTTTTTCTGTTCCTTTTCCCATTCTTCATTCTGCTTGGCCAGTTCCTTCAATTGTTGCCCCCTCGTCAATTTCGGCACGACGTTAAGCGTGTCGGTTTTCCATACGAGCTGGTGCAAGGTATCAGTGTCGAGATAGGTAAATGCCATCGTGAGCGTGTCCTGATAAGCCAGCATCGTGTCGGGAATCCAATAGGTGACGGTGTCGAGATGCTCAGAGGCCTCAACGATGAAACCGCCGTCGCCTTCAAAGTTAAATCCCTGAATACGCGGCAACGAATCGGTTGGCGACGTGAAGTAGGCCACAAACTTTTCGGGCACGTCACGCTGTATTTTCAGCAGGTGGCAGTCCTGGCCGGCCTCCTTGAAAGCCTTAAGGACAATATTATCCGGGTAGAAATGCGTATAATGAACAGGATGTATGCTATCGTAATGAACGCTATCGGCCCAGATGGTATCAAGACGAATGTCCGGTCCGCAGGATGTTTCGAAATAAGTGGTATCGAAAGCCACCATCTCACTCTTCTGCGTAAACATAAAATTACCATCTACATCCTGCAATGCAAAAGCCCTGTAACGTTTGCCGGTAGCCACACCTTTAATCACGAAATGGCCGCTGCCATTGGTGCGGCTGACGCGTTCAAAGGCTTTCTTACGGAAGAGCGAGTCGGGCACTATGCCGTCCTCATTCTCTGCGTAGAGACCTACGAGAATTCCCTTAATAGGTTCGAGGTTCTCGGCATCAAGCACATAGCCTGCCACTTCCATGGTATCAATAACATCGCCTGTGGAGAAGGAGAAGGTGAAATTGCCCATAGGATTGCCTTCGTTGTTATCTACAATGGCATCGGCAAAGTCTACGGTGTAAGTTGTGTTAGCTTGCAGCGAATCAAAAAGGTCTATGCGTACAGACTTACCCACGGCCCTGATATTAGGCGCCTCCACCTGGGGCGGCGACACGACAACTTTTTCGCTGGCGTTCTCTATCTTGATATATTCATCAAAGAGGATTGCTATGTGCTTCTTATCCGATTTTATGGCCTGGTTGCGTGGCGAACTACTGGTGACACGAGGGGGCTGTTCATCGTAGGGACCGCCGTCGGGCGAACCGATGTTTGCACAAGCGCATGCAAGCACAACAACAAACAACAAATAATAAATAACAAAAAGGCCTGAGCGGGCTCGCCCCTCATTGTTTGGGTGAAGGCCAGGCACGGCATCAAGAATACGCTGTCTCAATCGTTGGCCGAACAATTCCATCTCTTATCTGTTATTTGTTTTTATATTTCTTCTGCTTCGGTTGTTGCCATGACACTGCCTTTCGCAGATCAAGCGGGGCTTTCTGCCGTCTGGGACAACTTCCGAAAGTAAGATTCCGGATATCTCTTTCAATCGTTCATCGCAAGGAGCTGCTCCATGATTCCCCGGTCGTTGCTCAGCCGGGGCACCTTGTGCTGCCCGCCAAGCTTGCCCTTGCTCTTCAGCCAGTCATTGAAAAGTCCGCGACGGGCCGGGATGAGTTCCAAAGGCTGCAGGGTAATGTTCTTGAAGCGCTTGGCCTCATAGTCGGAATTCACACTCTGCAGGGCATCATCGAGTAGCTTCGCAAAAGCCGACATGTCGGACGGTGCCTTCGAGAACTCCACCATCCATTGGTGGCGACAATGCCCCTCTTCGTCCATAAACACAGGGGCGGCCGTATATTCCAGCACCTCGGCACCAGTAGCCTTACAGGCTTGTGCCAAGCCTTGCTCGGCATTATCCATCATCAGCTCCTCGCCAAAGGCATTGATGAAACATTTGGTGCGCCCCGAAATGATGAACTTATACGGGTTGGTGCTTGTGAAGCGCACAGTATCGCCTATCAGATAACGCCACAAACCGCTGGATGTAGAGATCACCATCGCATAGTTGCAACCGGGTTCCACAGCCCAAAGTGGCACCACATGCGGTTCCGGGCTGTCGAGCTCGTTCATGGGTATGAACTCGAAGAAGACGCCATAGTCGATCATCAGCAGGAGTGCGGCATCGCCGGGATCGCTCTGTATGCCAAAGAAGCCTTCGCTGGCGTTGTAGGTCTCCATGTAATGCATCGTAGGCGATGTGATGATGCGGCGATATTGCTCGCGGTAAGGCGTAAAGGCTACGCCACCGTGCCAGAACACTTCCAGGTTAGGCCACAGCTCATCGACGGTCGTCTTGCCGGAGATTTCCAACATGTGGTCGAGCACCGACAGCATCCACGACGGTACACCACTGAGGCTGGTGACGTTGCGGTGCATAGCTTCGCGAGCTATCAGGTCGCGTTTCTGCTCAAAATCCGAGAGCAATGCCGTCTTTTTGCTTGGCACGCGAAGGAAATTCACCAACACGTTCATGTTCTCTATCAGGATGGCACTGAGGTCACCTACCAAAGAATGTTTCGTGTTGTAGTTCGGAGCATGCGATCCGCCTAAGACCAAGGCACGCCCATCGAAGAGTCGGCTCTTGGGATTATTGTGGAGATAAAGGGCCACACAGTCGTAGCCTCCGGCATAATGCGTATCCTTGAGACCTTGTTTCGACACGGGGACGAACTTACTCTTGTCGCTGGTCGTGCCGCTGCTCTTGGCATACCAGTCTACGTGCCCGGGCCATAGTACGTCAGACTCGCCATGACGCATACGGTCTATGTAGGTCTTCAGATCGTCGTAGCTGCTTATCGGGCATGCCGCAGCAAACTGTTCGTAGGTTCCAACCTCGTCAAAATGATGTGCTACGCCCCATTGTGTATGCTTAGCCGCTTCTATGAGGCGCTTCAACGCCATCATCTGAATAGCTTCAGCCTCCGTAGCATAGGCCGAAAGGGTCTTGATGCGAGGAGAGAAAACGGGACGGGCAAGACTTGTAATACTCATTGATTCTCTGTCGTTGCTTCGGGCACCAGGGCCACAGGTTCTTCCTCTTCGGCAGTGCGCAGGGTTTTCGCATCGAAGATTGCACGCACCCAGTCTTTATCTTGTTTGAGGGCCTGCAACGTGGCTTTGGCAGCTTGTTGATGACTCTCTTTCTTCGAATAGCCGCGGCCTGTCTCGCCGTCGAGACCTTCAATGATGGTGCGTGAGACGAAAACGGGCGTAGAATTGTTCTCGCGGCGCTCCTCTATGATGCGGAACTCCAACTGCAGTTTGTTCTTCTGAGCCCATTCGATCAGCTTCGACTTGAAGTTAACCTCCTTTGCGGCCATTTTGTCGATGTTGATGACGGCCTTGAGGATGCGGTCGCGCATGAAGTGCATGCAGGCATCGTAGCCACGGTCGAGATAGATGGCACCCACGAGCGCCTCAAAGGCATTGCCGCCCATATAGCTGTTGTGGCTCATGGAATGGCTGTTGGAACGTACAAGACGTTCCAGACCAATCTCCGTGGCAAGCTTGTTAAGCGTGTCGCGCTGAACAAGCTTGCTGCGGGTGCTGGTCAAGAAGCCTTCACGGCGGTCGCTATAGCGGCGGTAGAGGATGTCGCTCACGATGCTCTCGAGCACGGCATCGCCCAGAAATTCCAAACGTTCGTTATGCTCACAGCCGCCAGTGCCTCCTTTACGGGTCATCGACTTGTGAGCCAAAGCCTGCTTGTAGTACTTGATGTCGTGGGGATAGAACCCTAATATTAATGAAATAGACCGCACCAACTCCCTGTCACTGCGGAAGGGGAGCCGGATGCGGTCTAAAATGTTTGACTTGACGAACACAGCTTAGTCGGTGTATTTCTTGAAGATTACACAAGCATTATGTCCGCCGAAGCCGAAGGTGTTGCTTAGTGCGGCGCGGACTGTGCGCTTCTGTGCCGTGTTGAAAGTGAAGTTGAGGTCATAGTCAATCTCTTCGTCGCGGTCGTCGTCGGCATGGTTGATGGTAGGCGGAACGATATCGTTCTGCACTGCCAGCACGCTGGCAAGGGCCTCTACAGCTCCTGCGGCACCGAGCAAATGGCCGGTCATCGACTTCGTAGAAGAAATATTGAGCTTGTAGGCGTGCTCGCCAAAGACCTCCTTGATAGCCTTAGCCTCAGAGATATCACCCACATGTGTCGATGTGCCGTGCACATTGATGTAGTCGATATCCTCGGGCTGCAGACCTGCATCGTCGAGGGCGTTCTGCATCACGAGCTTAGCGCCGAGACCTTCGGGGTGTGAGGCGGTGATGTGATGAGCGTCGGCGCTCATGCCTTCGCCGGCCATCTCGGCGTAGATCTTTGCACCACGTGCCTTGGCATGTTCCAGTTCCTCCAGGATGAGGCAACCGGCTCCTTCGCCCATGATGAAGCCATCGCGGCTGGCACTGAAAGGCCTGCTGGCCGTAGTGGGTTCATCGTTGCGTGTGGAGAGGGCTTTCATAGCGTTGAAACCGCCTACGCCACCTTCGGTGATAGCTGCTTCGGCACCACCGCTGACGATGACATCGGCCTTGCCCAGACGAATGAGGTTGAAAGCGTCGGCCAAGGCATTTGTGCTCGAAGCACAAGCCGAAGTGGTAACAAAGTTAGGGCCGTGGAAGCCGTGGATGATGCTGATGTGGCCGGCAGCGATGTCGGCAATCATCTTCGGGATGAAGAAGGGGCCGAACTTCGGGCCGAGCTCTGCGCCTGTGCGGCCGTATGCCTCTATCTCGTCTTCAAAGGTTTTGATACCGCCTATACCTACGCCGAACACTACGCCAACGCGGTTCTTGTCCAGACCCTCGTACTCCAGGCTGCTGTCCGCAATGGCCTGATTAGCTGCGGCGATGGCATACTGGCAGTAAAGGTCCATCTTGCGAGCTTCTTTACGGTCGATGCCGAAAGCCTCGGGATTGAAGTCCTTAACCTCGCAAGCAAACTGAGTCTTAAACTTTTCAGGATTGAAATGGGTGATGGGGCCTGCTCCGCTCTCGCCGGCAACAAGCTTGCGCCATGTCTCCTCTACGGAGTTGCCAAGCGGGGTGATAGCTCCAAGGCCAGTCACCACTACTCTCTTTAATTCCATAAAACCTATATAATAGTTGACGAGTTAACGAGTTGACAAGTTAACAAGTTGGTTGTAATACACAACTCGCTTACTCGTTAACTTGTCAACTCGTCTACTTGCTAACTTGTTAATACGTTAACTTGATAATATGTTAACTTGTTAACTGCTTATTGATGAGCTTCGATGTAAGCTACAGCGTCGCCGACAGTGGCAATCTTCTCAGCCTCATCATCGGGGATAGAAAGACCAAACACCTTCTCAAACTCCATGATGAGCTCTACGGTGTCGAGAGAATCTGCACCGAGATCACCGGTGAAGCTCTTTTCTGCACTTACTTCTGATGCATCAACGCCAAGCTTGTCGACGATGATATCCTTTACTTTGCTTTCAATTTCAGACATAGTCGTAATGTTTAATAATGTTTGATGTGAATAATCTAATTTAATGCTGCTTCATGCAGACTTTTGTATTTCAGAGCGCAAAGGTCGTATATTTTATTCAGACTACCAAATAAATAGGCAAAAAAATGCACATTTGTGCACACTTACATACGGCTTTGTGCAATTTGTAAGCTTTCCCTTCGAAGGGGATAGTTGTTGCGTTGTTGCTCAAAGGCTTCGGGGCAAGCACGCAATCGGGCGGTATCGGCGAGAGGATCATAGAGTTGCAAAGCACGCTCCACTGGGTCGTCGCTCCAGACGATGCCGGCCGGCAAGGCCGGAGGCGCAATGCTGAACAACGGTTCCACGTTAAGGAACTTCGCCACAGCCTCCAACGTCATGCGCGTGGCATTGGCTTTTCCGTCGGCACTGTAGCCGGCAATGTGCGGGGTGGCGACGAAGGCGCGTGTGAGGAGTTCGCGATTCACGGAGGGCTCCCCTTCCCAGGTGTCGACTACAGCCTCGCGGACAAGACCCTGGTCTAATGCCGACAACAGGGCCTGTTCGTCCACTACCCCACCCCGTGCCGCATTGATGACGACGGGCTTTCGCAGGAGACCACCGAAAAAAGCGGCATCGGCCAGATGGAAGGTTGGCCACGGGCCATCGCCGGTCAAGGGGGTGTGAAACGTTATCACATCCGCCTCTTCCTGCAACGCTGCGAGCGAACTCCAATGCAGACCCGCAGGCAACTGGGCTGCCATGGCAGCACGTGGCGGATCGTTCAGCAGCACACGTTTGAAGCCCATGCGGAGCGCTGCAGCCATCACGGCCGAACCAACATGGCCTACGCCCACGATTCCCATGGTGGACGACCCGATATCCAGGCCGCGCTCACGTGAAAGCTGGTAGAGGCTGTTCTGCACATATTGCGCTACGCTCGTAGCATTGCAACCCGGACAGTTTGCCCATTCGATGCCCGCATCCCGCAAGTAATCGACGTCGAGATGGTCGTAGCCGATCGTTGCCGTGACGACAAGGCGCACACTGCTCCCTTCGAGCAGACGGCGGTCGCATCGCGTACGTGTGCGTACGATTAATATTTGTGCGTCGCGAACATCAGCGGCCGTGATGTCCTTGCCAGGTTTTGCCACTACCTCATCGGCCAGCCCATCGATGGCCGGACGGAGATACGGTATCTTATCGTCAACAACTATCTTCACAGCAATTCGGGCAATTGATGCAGGCGCGTACTGTTGGAACCTTTGATGAGTATGAGTCGGCCTTCGGGTTTGCAGGCAGCGATAGCTTCGGCCACAGCATGCACGTCAGAAAACACTTGGGCGCGTGGGCCAATTCTCTTAGGCGCACAGGCCGATGCGCCTAAGTGCATCGACACATCTGGCAAGGCGTGTGAAAACTCGCCCCCTACGAACCATGCTTCTTCGGCCCCGCAGGCCAGTGCAGCCTCGGCTACACGCCGATGGGCTTCGCCGCTGGCAGCGCCCAATTCCTTCATGTCGCCGAGGATGACCATCTTATGCTCATGCTGGATGGCGGCAAAGTTCTTCAAGGCCGCCATCATGGACGTCAGGTTGGCATTGTAGGCATCAACGATGAGCTCATTCGAGGCTGTTCGCCTATACTCCGAACGGCCCAGCGTGGGCTGATAGGCGGTCAGCGCCTTGTCGATCTCGCTTTCAGCAACGCCGAAATGCAGACCTACGCATGCCGCAGCCAGCACATTGTCGAGATTATAGTCGCCGATAAGTTTCGTTGCCGTGGTGTAGCCCGCTCCATCGCCATGCTGCCACGTCACCGTCAGCGTGGGCGAACAACTGGCCACCTGTCCCGTGCAGAGCGTCGAGGCCAAGCCTTCGCCGGCATGAGCATAGCTAATGCATTTCTCCGAAGCAGGGTCCACGCCGCGTTCGGCAAGCATGCCGGTCAGATCGGCATTGCTCGCACAGACAAAGATGCGGCCGGCCGCTTGCTGCTTCAGATAGTCGTACAGCTCGCCTTTCGTATGCTTCACGCCCTCAAACGAACCGAAACCTTCGAGATGCGCACGGCCCACATTGGTGATAAGGCCATAGTCGGGGCGCACGATGGAGGTCAGGAAAGCAATCTCACCCGGATGGTTGGCACCCGTCTCGATGATAGCAATCTCATGCTCCTCGGGCCGCAGGCGCAACAAGGTCAGGGGAACACCGATATGGTTGTTCAGATTGCCCTCGGTGTACAAGACCTTATACTTGCGCGAGAGCACCGCCGCCAGCAGTTCCTTCGTCGTGGTCTTGCCATTGGTGCCCGTGACTTGAACCACAGGCCTATGGTACTGACGACGATGATGGGCGGCCAAAGCCTGCAAAGCCTCAAGGACATCGTCCACGACTACGTAACGGCCACGACCATCTGCAGACGTGAGCTCGCTGCCCGAAGGCACTACGCTGGCATCGTCGACAACGGCTACGGCAGCGCCGCCTTCCAAGGCCTTGGCGGCAAACTGATTGCCGTCGAAACTGGCCCCCTTTAAAGCAAAGAACAGACAGCCGTCGGGCGTCCGACGACTGTCTGTACTCACTACCGGATGTTGCTTATACACCCGATATAGGAATTCAATATCTAACATAGATGTTTGTTATTTCCGGCCGGGATTGATGCGGGTCGCACGGCCTAAAAGCATCGCGCCTCTCGGGCTACGGCTCTCAGGGAACGCTCAATCCGCAGAATCCACAGTTCCTGATCATTCCTTGCTGCTCCAGTCGTCGTCCCAGATGTTCCAAGAGCCATCAACAAGACCCTTGGCATCGCCTTCCGTGTTATTAACGGTTTCTTCTGAGACTTCCAGACTGGCAGCAATCATATTCATGGGCGCAACCTCGGTCACGCTCGTCTGAGGCATAATATATATCTTTTTCATATTTCCTGTGTTTATTATCTGTTTGCTTAATCCTCGCCTCTCCCCACGCGGGGGAGAAGCTGAAGGAAACTATTTATTTTACCAATACTTTCTTGCCATCAACGATATATACGCCTCGCTGAGAAGGCTGAGCCATACGCAGACCTGCAAGGTTGTAGACGCGATTTGCCTTGCCCGTTGCAGCCACAACACCAGATACGCCATCGGTGCCGTCGAGGTAGAAGCGGATACCCTTGGCCTCGCTCGTAAGCTCAGGTACGGCATTCAGGTCGATGTAAGCACGATTAGCGCCCACGGTATTGCCGTCGCCCTTAGCCAACTTGTTATTCGTAACGATGTAGCAGTCGGAAGGTACATTAGTTCTTCCATAAACACCCACAAGGCCATTGGCTAAGTCGTTGTTGGGAGCGGAGGCATAGGCAGTACCTCCAATCATTTCCAGCTTATCGCTCTCGGCCTGGAACAGGTAAGGTACACCGGCTTCTACTTGGGTCACCTCCTCCATCGACACATATCTGCCGTCTGCGCTCTTACCCTGAATGCTGTAGAACTTAACACCTGAGTTGGCTACGACATCAGCAGGGAAGCTGAAGGGCTGGCAAATCGAGCCCCACTTACCAGCGGTAAGTCCGCTACGGGAATAGCTGTAGCCGAAGAACACTTCAATGATCTGTCCTAAAGTAGATTGCATATCGATATCTATATGTGCAACAAACTTATCCTCTGAGATTGTGCCTGTCATCACAACAGGGATGTCACCAATCATGGGACCCATCCAAAAATCTTGGGAGTCATCGCCATTGCTGATATTTATGGTTTGAGTTGTTGTGAAAGCACCCTCTTTATCAGTTTCAACTCCGGCAAGAGAAATATTGCCCACAGGAATTGTATTTTCGCTATCACTCAGAACAAAGTTCTTAAGAACTAATGTCTTGCTGCCATCACTCATGTTGTACACAACCATCGACGACTCTTGCGGTGCCGACTTCTCGTGATTCACGTCGACAACTAAATAATCGGTATAGGACTTTGAGCTTGTTGGAGCTGCAAATAGTATCGTATAAGCCTCTCCAGAGTTCTGGCAAGCGAGTGTCAACAGACCGGTCTCTCCATCATAGAACTTTTGAACCACCTCGTCTGCATCAGTTGTTTCCAGTTGCAACAATTCGGGATGGTACACCCCAACATACTGGGCGGCATATTCGGTGAAGCTGATGGCCTGACCGTCGTAAGTCGCCGACAGAGTAGCCTCCGGAGCGGGAATATTGAATTGGATGGTGTAGGTGTGAAAGTTTGATGGATCCTCACTGAAATTCTCTCCTTTTACCGTGATTGTCAAAAGGCCAGAAGCCTCATCATAAGAGAGCTCTGAAGAAGCTCCGCGGCCCTTGAGGGTGAGAGCGAGCTTGCTCGCATCGTACAACTCGTCAACGGTGGCTGCACCTTCAGCGAATGTTACGTCTTTGTCATCGAATTTAGCAGAAGCAAGTTCTGAGTAATAGATTAATTCTAAATCATCGACCCAAACCTTATCCCCGCTACTTCCTTTGCCAGGCGTTGCATTGGTGCCGAAGGTAACGAGAATAGCTGCAGGTTCTACACCGTTTGATTCATACACAAAAGGAATAGTGAGCTCTGTCCAGTCACAAGCTGTTATCTGAGTGTTTTTAGCCTTAGCCACAACATTCGTATAGGTCTTATCCTCTGGATCTTGATAATAGCTTCCATCAAACAATACGGCACTCGCACTGGCATACTTATCAGTCGTTTGAGGTGTTGCCTGAGTAAATTTAATCCACACCTTCATCGCATCAGGGTGCCCTGTCAAAGGCATATAGAACTTATCACCATTTTTATCTGTTGCTGTACTGGTTTTATCCATTTCAGCGTGGTTTGCAGTATTAGCCGCACTCGCGTTACCAGCCTGAAGTTGTCCGGTAGTAAAGGTACCATTATTAACGATTCCAAAAACGCTACCAGCAGTAATCACTGCAGAATAGCTTCCAGTTGAGCCGGGACGTTTGTCGTCTGATTTGGCCAAAGTCCCTTTAGCCATACCTGCCAAACTACCTTTAGCACTCTTGAATCCATGCCAATGATCGGGCTCACCAGAGGAAGCCTTCCAAAGCTCAAAATTTGAATTGGCAATTTGGTATTGTGCCATTGCCGAAATGCCTGTCGTTAGGCACATGACAAGGCTGAGTAAAATCTTTTTCATAATAAATTTGTTTTTTATTGATTTTCTACGTTTATTATTAAGTCAGTCTATTGCAGGGTTTTCTTTCGCCTGCAATTTTTAATATAGACGGTGGCTTTGAAAATTGCGAGCTTCTTACTTAACAACTTTCTTGCCGTTCACGATTACGATGCCGCGTACATTCTTGACATCTACACGCTGGCCTGCAAGGTTGTAAGCGCGTTGGGTATTGAGAGATGAACTTTGCACACCTGCGATACCGTCAATAAGACTTCCCGTGATGACGACGTCATGCGCAGGCATCGTTGCAGGCACGTCACTCCAGCCGCTGAAAGTGCTGTGCTCATCGCCTTGAACCTCCATGTCAGGGACAACTTCGCCATAAGGAATACTCATCTCTGCATATATTTCTCCGTCAAGCATCCAAGTACAAGTGTAATGGTTAGCTTCGTAAACACCTGTTATCATTAAAGGAAAGGCGGGCATAGTCGCGGGTATGTCATCAAGCCATCTAAAGGTATAGCCTTCACGCTCCTCAACCTCTGGAGCCGTAATCGGTGAACCATAGTCAACTTTCTCTTCAAAGAGGACCTCGTAGCCCCCGTCAATAATGTTCACATAAGAGATCGTGTACTGATTGATAACGTATTTACCAGTTACTAGGACATCACCTGCAGGAACAGTCTCAGGGATCTCACGGTCCCATACGACCGAATAGCCCTCGCGATCCTCCACGTTAGGAATATTGACAGATGAGCCGTAGTCCTGCAATTGCCGATAAATCGTTTCGCCGTCAAGGGTGAAGTCTACCCAATATTGGTTGATGACATATTCGCCTTTAATCTCTAAGTTCTCAGCAGGCATCGTCTCAGGAATCTCATTGCGCCAGTACAGCGTGTAGCCTTCGCGCTCTTCAACTTCTGGCACGGTGATGGCGGCACCTTCCTCAAGCTCCTGGGTGCTGATGACTTGTCCGTCAACATTAAAGCTAATAGTGTAGGTCTGCGGAAACTCAGTACCAAAAGTGACATGGATAATCTGTCCGAGCGTTTCCATCATATCGATATCGATCGTCACGTAAAGCTTATCGTCTGTAATCTTTCCAGTAAGACTCAAAGGAATAGGACTAATCATGGGGCCAAGATAGGCGGCTTCCTCAACACCTTCCACATCGCCAGGGGTGATGTCGAGATTGCCGTTGTAAGAGAAAGACTTTCGACCTGCCCCATCGCTAAGCATGAGCTCTTCCACAACAATGTTGCCTACATTAATTTCACCCATAAGGTTGAAATTTTTCAGCACAAAATTGATGTCGCCCGTTTCAAGGGTTTCCACGTTTACGGTAGTCTCCTGAGGGGCGGTACTTTCATTATTAATTGTCACCACCAACGCGTCGGTATACTGCTTCGAAGAAGTAACCGCGAGAGCAGGAAAATCAGTACCAAACGTCACATGAATAATCTGTCCCAGCTGCTCTTGCATATCGATGTCGATTGTCACGAACAGCTTATCTTCGCTCACCTTACCTTTGAGCTTCAGAGGAATTGGACTAATTTTAGGGCCAAGATAGTCGCTTTCCTCAACGCCTTCTAAATCTCCAGGCAAGATAGTAATATCATCCTTGAAGAGGAAGGTATCGAAACGACGACCGTGAACGAGCTTCAAATCTTTGATCTCGATAGTGCCGACATTAATCTCGCCCATGAGATTAAAGTTTTTCAGCAAAAAATTAATATTGCCGCTCTCCAAGAACTCAACAGAAACGGTTGTCTCTTGCGGCACGGTGCTTTCTTCATTAATGGTCACAACCAAATTGTCGGTGTAGGTTCGTGTGGTCTGTGCCTGAACACCAACGATTGCGGCTAAAAGAAAGGCAAGTGTGAGTAGAGTTTTTTTCATAAACAGATTGTTTGTTATTTGTTCTTTCGTTAATTATCCTGTAATATCTGCATAAAACACACGTTAATATACACGTGTGTGCACAAAAACGGCTGCAAAGGTACGAAAAAAGACAGAGAAGGGCAAAGAAAATCTGGTTCCAGAAGAAAAAAAACCTTTATTTCTTCAAAAATAGCCCATTTCATCGATTCAAGCACGTCAAATCATCCGTCTTTCTTTTCGAGCATCAAGCACCTCGGGTGTCCTGCCATATCAAGCGGATGCACATGCACAAGACCATGAGAGGGTGGGCCCAGAAGGGAAAATGCACCATGGGGTGGTTCTACGGATTCAAGCTGCATCTGGTCATCAACGACAGGGGCGAAATCATCCAATGGCAGCTCACACCGGGGAACTGCGATGACCGCGAGCCACTGAAAAACAAGAAGTTTACGGAACGACTCTTCGGAAAACTCTTTGCCG
>DGSC01000019.1 GCA_002391275.1 Prevotellaceae bacterium UBA4372
TCCTTCACCTCAAGCAGTTTCTTCTGCTTGATGACTTCGGCCTCTTTCTGGGCCTCTTCATGCAACTGCTTCATTTGTGCGGGCTTGATGCGGCGGTACCAGATGAGCAGGTAGATGACCGCTGCCAGGGCAATGACGGCAGATGCGATGGTGATTATCAATCCTGTTAGTGACATGGTTGTTTTTAAATGTTGTATTTAGATAAATGATAACGCACCGACCAAAGCCCACTCGTTCCCCACGTTCATGGGGAGCAGGCAAGGGTAGGTGCGTCGTAGAGAGAATTTGCAAGTTATTACTTCAGGGCATCATTGACCTCATTGATGAGGCCATTGAGCTGTGCCATGACAGGCTCGAGGTTGCCGCTGGCTTTGTTCTTTTCGAACCTCACGGCAATGTCTATGAGCGTCATCAGTTGGTACACCGCTGTGCTCTGTCCTGTATAGGAGTTCACATAGTGTGTGTACTGTTTGTTGATGAGCTTCTCGGCGTTGCGGTAGTAGATTTCCTCATCGCGTTTGGCGTCGATGCTGAAATTCTGACCGCATAACTTGAGTGTTATCTTTAGGGTATCGCTGACTTCCATTTATCGTTTTCTTCTGTTGTTGTTCTTGTTTGCTCGGGTTCAGTCCTTCTTCTCCGTGTGTCAGGAGGCTTCGAGTCCCGTGCCCTTGAGCAGGGCGATACACTTATCTACGTCTCGCACCAATTTGGCAATCCGCTGTCGTGCGGCGGCGATGTCTTTGTCGCCGACTTCCAGCATCTTGGCCATTTTCAGGTTTGCATAATTGGCCTCCAGCAGTTTGTTCTGCTTCTTGATCTCCTGAAGCTCGCTGTCTTTCCTCACGAGTTCTTCCAGCAACTCTTCGTTATCCTCTTTCAGTTGTGTGAACTTGAGGATGAGTTGCCGTGTCCGTGTTTCCAGCAGGCGTATTGTTTTCTCTTCTTCGGGGGTCATTTATGAGCCAATTTTGTGCCACGGATGTGGCTTTAACGGCACAAAGGTAACATTTAGTTTCCGTTTGTGCAAGTTTGTGGCTGTTTTTTTATTTATCTTCTTCGATATTGGGTCGCTTTTCCTTCTTTGCGAGCATCACAGTGGTGTAAACATACTCGCTCATCCAGCTTTCTGAGAAGCCAAGCTTCTCTTGGTACAGACGAATTTGCGCCACGGTGCGGCGGACGTTCTCGTCCTTCCAGTCGTTTTTGGTTGCTATTTCGTGGATGGTTTTTTCCGTCATGGATTTCAGGGCTCCACGCATGAACGATGGTAAGCGGAATTTCCACTGCATGAGGTTGCCCATGAGCATCATTAAGTCTTGCGAAAAGCCTTGGAATTGCACAAGGTACGTCTGAACGTCGTTGATGCGTTTACACCTTTTCTTCACGCTCTGGTCTATTTCCGAAGTGAATCCTTCACTCACGCCATATACCTCGTTGAGCATGCGTGCACAGCGTTTCTTTTCGCCTAAACCCAGCTTGTTGTTCACGGTTGGCACCTTTAGGGTTTGTTTGAACACGCGAAGGTCGGGTAGTGCGGCGAGGTTGGTGATGCCTACTTGCGATGCTATGTCTGCTTGGAGGTACACGCGGATGAGTGTCATGTAGTCCTCCATTCCTCCTATTTTGGTCTCTTCTTCAGCCTGTTTACGGCCGAAAAGTTTACTGAATATGCTCATTTATAGTGTCTGATAATTTAAGAAGTCTTATTTAATAGTTATGTTCGTTTGGTTTGTTTCCTCCTGTCGTATCTTTCAGCTGTTGCTGCGAAAGCGTGGTCTTGGCTCAGTCCTGATAATGGACATCGTTGTTTGCGTCCTCGACTACCTTTAGCAGGTACTGCCCATACTGGTTCTTGATCATGGGCTGAGCCAGCTCGCGCATGCGTTCGGCGCTTATCCATCCTTGGCGGAAAGCAATGGCTTCGAGGCAGGCTATCTTTAGTCCTTGCCGTTTTTCTATCACTTCAATGAATGTCGATGCCTCGGAGAGACTGTCGTGTGTGCCTGTGTCGAGCCATGCGAAACCACGTCCCAGCGTCTGCACTTTCAAGTCGTGCGAGGCTAAATAGTGTTGGTTCACGGTCGTTATTTCCAGCTCGCCACGCGCTGACGGCTTGATGTTGGCGGCTATATCTACGACATTGTTCGGATAAAAATAGAGGCCCACGACTGCATAGTTCGATTTCGGCTTTGCAGGCTTCTCTTCGATGCTGAGGCAATTCCCATCTTTGTCAAATTCAGCTACGCCATAGCGCTCGGGGTCGTTCACCCAGTAGCCGAAAACGGTGGCTTTGCCATCTTCTTCAGCCGTGCGTACGGCCTCATGCAGAAGAGGTGTGAAGCCTGAGCCATGAAAAATATTGTCGCCCAACACCAGGCAGGCGGTGTCGTCGCCGATGAACTCGCGCCCTATGATAAAAGCTTGGGCCAGACCATCGGGTGACGGTTGTTCGGCATAGCTGAGATTAATGCCATAGTCCGAGCCATCGCCCAGCAATCGCCGGAAGGCGGGCAGGTCGTGGGGAGTAGAGATGATGAGGATATCCCTGATGCCGGCTATCATGAGCACGGACAGCGGATAATAGATCATCGGTTTATCAAATATAGGCAGTAATTGTTTCGATACGCCCTTTGTTATTGGGTATAGGCGTGTGCCGGAACCGCCGGCAAGAACTATTCCTTTCATATAATTATTAATTTGTTTTCGCGTACAAAGGTAGTGTAATATGTGGGTAAAGCAAAAGATTTTTATCTTTTTCTGCTTTTTTCTCTTTACAAAATGTATTTAATCCGAAAAGTATGACTAAATTTGCACCGCAAAATTATAAACCTATTTTTATTATTATGACAGAGAACATTGATACTGAGCATCTGGAGAATGAATCATCAGGTATTGATTACCGCCAGTTGTGGTCTATTTTCCTTCTCAACTGGTACTGGTTCCTCCTATCAGCAGTCTTGGCCGTTGTTGCAGCGTTGGTTTATCTGCGTTACCAACCATCAGTTTATTCGGTGGCAACAAAGGTTCTAATCAAAGACGAAGACAACAAGAAATTCTCTTCTGGCGACTATCTGCAGAGCCAACTGGGCTTTGTTTCCAATTCATCGGGCTTCGATAACGAGTTGGAAATCCTCAGCTCAGCCGCTGTTGCCACGCGTGCCGTTAAATCCTTAAAGCTATATGTCCATTACTCGATGGAAGGGCGCGTCGTAGACAACGAACTTTATCGCAACACACCTATCGTGGTCGATATTGAAGAGAACCATCTCGACGGCCTCAAGCAGCCTGTGCCCATAGAGATTACTAAGCAGGGCAAGGGAATACACGTGGAGATTAGCCAACCATCTAAGTCAGATCAGCCCGATATCCTGGCTGTCGATTTGAACGAACTGCCTGCAACAGTAAATGCTAACGTAGGCAAAATCCTTTTCTCCCAGAATCCAGGATTCAAGATGAGCGACCGTAAGCTCACGGCTGTCATCTATCCACCCATCACTATTGGCCGCAGATATAGCAGGGCGCTGAGAGCTGAACCTACCACTAAGATGACCAGCGTGGCACGCCTTTCCTTGCTCGACACGCATCCCGAACGTGCCATGGACTATCTCTCCGCTTTGGTCGAAGCCTACAACGAGGATGCCAATGAGGACAAGAACCTGCTGGCCGAAAAGACCGAGGACTTCATCAATGAGCGTATCAATAGCATACGTTCAGACCTCGACGCTACCGAAAGTCAGATTGAGCAATATAAACGAGGCAACTCCCTCGTCAATCTTCCGACAGATGCTACACAGGCGCTGACGCAGTCGACTGAGTTCCAAAAGAAACAGGTCGACATTCAGACGCAGATGAGTCTTGTTAAGTCGTTGATAGACTTCGTTGAGAACCCGACAAATAGCCTCCAGCTCATTCCCGCTAACATTGGCGTGAGCAACGAAGCTACCAACTCAATGATTCGTGAGTATAATAATAATGTCATCAAGCGAAACAGGCTGCTGCGCAGTGCACCTGAGACGGCGCCGGCTGTTCTCCAAGTGACCGACGAAGTCATGTCTATGTGGTCGGCTGTTCAGCAACAGCTCCGAGGCATTTACAACGACCTGCAGATCCAGCGCAACAGTGCTGAGTCGCAGTACAACCGTTTCTCGGGCCGTGTAAGCAGTACGCCTACACAGGAACGTGCCATGAACAATATGGGACGCCAGCAAGAGCTCAAGGCAAGTCTTTACCTCATGTTGCTTGAAAAACGCGAGCAGAATGCCATCTCCATGAAGTCTATTGCTACCAAGGCGCGAGTCATTGATATGCCCTTGCTCGAAGGTAAGGTAAGCCCCAAGACTCGACTGATTCTCATGGCGGCCTTTATTTTCGGCTTCCTGTTCCCCTTGATCATTTTCTATCTCAAAGACCTGCTTCGTTTCCACATCGAAGGGCGCGACGACCTCCAGAAAGCATCCAAGATTCCTATCATTGCCGACATCCCGCTCACGAAAGAGTTGGCAGATGGCGAACGCGCTATTGTTGTCAAGGAAAACACCAACGACATCATGGAAGAGGCTTTCCGTGGACTTCGTACCAACCTGCGTTTCGTGCTCGAAGGCAACGAGAAGGTCATCCTTACGACGTCCTCTGTGCCAGGTGAGGGTAAAACCTTCGTCGCTACGAACTTGGGCATGTCTTTGGCACTGCTGGGCAAGCGCGTGCTGATTGTGGGTCTCGACATCCGCAAGCCTCGACTCGTCAAGCTCTTCAACCTCCCGCAACGTCAGCAGGGTATAACCAATTACCTCTCAGCAGATGTCGAGGACTTCGATTTGCTCAACAAGCAGATTGTGCATGGCGTAATCAATGAGAATCTCGACGTGCTTCCCGCTGGTATAATTCCACCGAACCCCGGTGAACTTATCACGCGTGAAATGCTCGACCACGCTATCGAGCACCTCCGCACCATCTACGACTATATCCTGCTCGACACGCCGCCTGTGGGTCTCGTAGCCGATACTTTAGAGCTCGGACGTCTGGCTGATGTCTCATTCTTCGTCGTACGTCCCAATGTCACCTCGAAGAGCGACATCGAGAACATCAACCGTATTGCCGCTGACAAGAAGCTACCTAAGGTCAACTTCGTAATCAATGGTATCGACCTCACCAACAAGAAGTATGGCTTCTACTATGGCTATGGCAAGTATAGTTACAGCCGTTATGGTACTTACTATGGCAAGTATGGTCACTATGGTTCTTATGGCCATTATGGCGACCGTATCAAGCACTTTGAGAAGTAGACCTCTATAAGTATAGATTTGGGGGCTGTGTTCACAAAAACACAGCCCCTTTTTTCGTATGCACGGAGCAATAGGCTAATCAGAAGAAAAGCCCTATGAAGTTCTTCCTCTCGCATGTGCGAGTGTGTGGTAGAGATGTTGCAAGAAAGGTAGAAGCTGATAGCTGATCAGAAGGACAACGGCTGGCAGTCCTCGGTTGATAGCTGTAGTCCTGTTCAAGTCCTTGTCTGGTGAAAAATATCTGGGCTTAATTTCTTATGGCAGGTGAAATAATCAGAAGTGGATTATTGGTGTACGGTAAAAAGATTGAATAAAAGCCAAATATCCACCTCTTAAACATTGTCTTAAGCTTTTATTGATTTGAGGAGGCTTGGACTGTTCTTGCAAGACCTCTTCCCGGACACCAGTAGTAGCAAATATCCAGTCCTGTTCATTCTCTTAAGCGCATCGGCCGATGCGCCTAAGTAAAAAAGCAAATGCGGCCGGCTGTATCCTGCGATACGGCCGGCCGCATTTTTTTGCGAGTATAATTGAATTGCCAATTACTTCATGATAGCAAAGACGAGAGCCGTGATACTGGAGATGAAACCAAGTATGCTGGCACCGGCACTCAAGTAAGTCGGGAATGCCGAACTTCTTACGTTCTGGCTCTTGTTCGGTTGAACGTAGATGAGGTCGTTCTGCTGCACGTAGAATGCAGGACTTTCGAAGATATCGGCCTGAGTGAGGTCGAGATCATATTTCTGACGAATGCCATTGTCCTCACGATAGAGGGTAATCTTCTCGCGAAGGCCTTGGTCGCTCAAGTCGCCACATTGCGAGAGAACGTCGAGCACCGTGTTGCGTTCCGAGTTCAGACTTACCACACGCGGGCTTTTTACGGCGCCGAGAACGGCAACGCGGGCATTCAGCAGACGAACCGTGACACTGGGGTTAATGATGATATTCTTCTGGATAATCGTTTGCTCTATGGCTTCGGCTGCCTGGTCGCACGTAAGTCCACCCACTTGAACCATACCTAACACTGGCAGGCGCACTTGACCGTTGTTGTCGATTGTGTAGCCGTAGACAGAACCCATGGAGCCGCTTGCGCCATAGCTCATGTTTCCGCCGCTACGGGCTCCTGCGCCCAGTGTGACATCCAAGCTGAACACTTCCAGAAGTTCCGGATTGTCGCAAGTAACCTTGATAAGAATCTGATCGGCTGGCTTCAAGTGCATTTCATATTTCTGAATGATAGCCTGAGCTTGCTCGAACATCTGGTCGGAGCCTTGGAAATACTGAATTTTCTTTGTGCTCACGCAGGAGCTTAGGCAAATGGCCATGCAGGCGACAGCGCCTAATGAGAGTAGTTTTTTCATACTGATTTCATACGTTTGTTTGTTTCTGCGTGCAAAGGTACAAAGAAAAGGAGAATGAAGAACGAATTTCGAAGAATTATTTGTAGAAAAAGTATAAAAAGCATATCAACATTGGTGCTACGCTATCATTTGAAACCTGCTTCTTTTTAATGTTGTGTTAGCCAACCGCCGTCGAAACTGCCGGCATGGTGGTTAACCTCGCCTGCTTCTTTTTATTGTTGCAGTAGCCAGCTCTTTTGCTAAGTCTAAGAAGATGGATGCCCGGCAAAAAAGAATCGCTGCAACCCGCAGGTTGCAGCGATTCACTATTGTCGCGTATGTTGCGACTCAGTCGCAACAAACATTACATGTCGATGATTACTTCACGAGCACCTTCTGTACGCTGCCGTCGGCCTTGCGTACGATGTTGATGCCACGACGCAGGCTGTTGCTCTGACGACCGTCGAGGGTGTAGACAGCAACAGGAGTTGCCACAGTCTTAGCCTCGATGCCTTCAACAGCTGTGGGAACCTCTTCACCGAAGAAGATGATCTTGAAGTTGTCAGCAGCCAGCCAGTTGAAGTTAGCGCCCTGAGTCATCAGACCGATGGTCGTAACGTCGGTGCCGTTGGAATAGAAGCCTTGAGTGAAGTGAGCGGGCTGACCGGTTGTGCCAGTGATAGCCATGCTTGCCTTGCTTACCTCTTCGCCGACGCGAGCAAACAGATAGCCGCCTTGTACGCCACCTTCGGGCTCAGAAGCCTGGTTAACAGCATAGCCGTCAACCTCCAGCTGATACCAACCTTCGGGAAGAACGCCGAGAACCTGGCTGATTTCACCGTCCTTCAGAGCTGTGCCATTAGCCCAAGCCTCTACGAAGTGCAGAACCTGGAGGCCAGTTTCACTGTTGGTGTAGCCCTCTTCCTTAGCCTGATACTGAACGTTATTACCCATGTTCGTGTCAAGAGTCCAGTGATTAGCATTCTGAAGCTCGAAGTCGCTGTTGAGGATCATGCTGCTTACATCGCTGCCAGTCTCAGCACCTTCCATTGCGCTGTTGACATAAGGCTGATGGAACTTGACAGGAAGCACCTTCATGTAATTCTGAATCTGCTCAATGTTTTCGAAATCTTCACTGTAGATATGGTCGTCGATTTCACCCTTCAGAGCGTTATACTCGTCTGTTGCAGTGTAACCTTCTTCCAACTCATACTCTTGGTAAGCATTGTACATAGCCATCAGCTCCTCATAAGCTTTGTTGTCAGCCTTTGCTTGTTCGCCAAGAGCCTTAATCTCGTTGAGGAGGGCTGTAGCCTCATCCATCTCTGTGATGTTGTCCTTAGCGTCAACCTTGCCGGCAGTCTCATCTAAAGCTGTTTGGGTTCCTGTCGTAACAACAGAATTCTGTACGAGCTCGTCTAACTCATCCCACTGTTCCTGAATCTCATCAAGGATAACGGAAATTGCATCAGAACCTTCGTAGGTGAGGGTGAAGTTATCCCAGAGAATCCACTGGTTGTTGCCTGTGCTGCGAACACCGATGGTAAGGTCGCCGCCAGTGTGCACGATGGAAACATCGTTGAGGTAGAAGGGCTCACCAGTAGTTGGGTTAATATTCTCGAAATATATACCAGCGCCTTGCATGGAATTAGGAATGTAACCACCAAGTTCTGTGTTCTCGACATCGTATGGCCATGCTGTCGAACCGGGGTTCTCAGGATCGTAAAGCAGTGGCTCTGCGCTGCTCTCTTCGGTGATGCTCTTGAACTTCTTCTCTGAAGCACCTGCATAGAGAACCATGTTCTTCTCGCCGCTATCTAAGCGAACGAAACCTTGAACAGTCACACGGTAAGCACCGGCAGGCATGTTCTTAATGGTCTGGTTGAAGTCGAAAGCTTTGTGAAAAGCCTCAATATTGTGGTAAGTACCGCTGAGCTCGGTGATGTCACCGCTTGTGCAGCTCCAGCCAGGGATATTACCAGTGTAATTAGTCTTGTCGTCGGCTGAACGTCCATACTGACCAATGTTGAAGTCTGCGTTCTGAACAAGGAGCGTAAGGTCGTCGCCAGCCTGAATGGAAGAGCCGTCACCTACGAACTCTACGACCATGTTGTGAACCTTCTCTTGAGCCTCTGCCAAGCCTTCTTCGGTAAGGGTGCCGTTTGTGAAAGCATCGGTGAGTTCACCTTCAGCCCAGGTTCCAATCTGCTGCTGCAATTCTGACCATTGGTTCTTCTCAGCAAGGTAAGATACAGTGTTGAGGGCATTGTTGTAGACCTGCTGATACTGCTGGTAAACAGCATTGGACTTCTTCACGGCATCCATAGCGCTCTTCAGAGCTTCATCGGCAGCTTTTATTTCTTCAGATGAACCGCTCTCAACGATACTCTTAGCAGTCTCAAGAGCTGAGTTGAAAGATGTACCTACTTCATTGCTTACGTTGTAGATGTAAGATGCTGCCTCAATGTCATTGTTGCCTACTTCAGAGATATTGGGAGCAAGCGCTTCTGCTGTAGCGATTGTGGCTTCGAGAGCGAGCTGTTCCTGACTCTTCGTTGTCTCGCCGTAGTAAGTCAGCTTGAAGTTGTCGGCTGAAATCCAGTTGGCTGTTGTGCTCTCTACCTTCAGACCGAAAGTGATGGCGTCGTCGCCATTGCTGATGAATACAACAGACCAGTGCTTAGGCTGAGTGTCTGGTGACTTGATGGGTTCGCGGACTTCGCTCTCATCACCTTCGATGAAGATGTAAGCACCTTCAACAGCATCTTCTGCACTCTTGCCGTTCAAACCGCCCTGGCGGGTAGCCATAGCGTCGCACTCAAGGATATACTTGCCTTTGGGAAGACCATAGATGGTCTGAGAGATGGTACCGTCGCCGAGACCTTGATTTTGGCTTATCCATGCCTCAATGAATGCATTGATCGTAACCCAGTTCTGTGACTCGTCAGTCTTTCCGTCTACGCGATTCTGCCATTGGAGGTTTTGACCGCCGACAGTGATGGTCCAGCCATTGATGTCGGTGTCGAAGTTAGGATTAACAAGCACTTGATCCGTAACGTCGAGAGGATTGCTCTCAGAAGCACCATTGAAGTCGTATTGCTGACCTTTGATGAGGGCACGGATGTGGCCTGCTGCTTTCTTGATTTCCTCAAGAGTTGCATCGGGGTTGTTGTAGGTGCTGATACCGTCAGCTACATCTACACCAGCCTCTTCACCTTCGGCAATGGCATTCTTCAGATCAACGAGCGCATTGTAGACTGCCATGTCTTCGTTGTATTGATCGGTAGCTGCTTTGTAGGATTCGGTCGTTGCTTCACGCCAGTCTCTGATGCTCTGAGCCACTTCGTCGGTGGCTTCGATGAACTTCCAGTTTACCAAGTAGGGATTGCCGGCCCAGTTCACGCCAATCTTTGAGTCGTTCCAGGTGTATGTGCCAGCGGCAAGGTCAACGACACCGAGCAGACGCCAATAATCCATATATTCGGCTGCGTCTTCAGCGTTAACGTTAGTAGCATCGTAGGGGAATTGGTTGGCACAGTGGAACATATACTCGTTGGCATTTGTTGTTGGGACAAACTGCCACTTGCCAGCACGATCGCCCTTGCCACCATCTATCCATGAAGCATTGCCTTCACCGGTAACGTAGGCGCCATTTCCTTTGTCAGTCATCAGCGTGCGGATAAAGTAATAATCCTCACCGTCAACCGCTTCGATAGCAAAGGGAACAACATAATTCTTGTTTGTTTCCACTTTAATAGTTGTTCCATTAGGAGCAACGATTGAGTCGGTGGTCAAAACGGTGCGTGTACCCCAGTCGTTGCCAGTTCCCATAAACTGTGCAGCACCCGTATTGTAGATGTAGTAAGTGCTGCCTGCTACAGGATCGACCCACGTACCATTGAAGGCTTCGCGCACAGGTTGAACTGGCTTCTTAGGATCAGGCAGTTCGGTTTGTGCCCATGCACCAGTACTCGAGAACATGACGCCAATGAGGGCCATGAGAGAGAGTAATTTGTGTTTCATAAAGCAGTTAATAAATTTGTTAGTAAATAAGTGTGTTCTGTTACAAATACTTCTTTTTGGTAGTTGTAAGGTGCTTTTACACCTTTATTTCGTGACAAAATTACACTTATTATTTAAACATCAGTATTTCGGCCCTTTAAAAACGTGTTTGTTTAAGGATTATTAACATAAAGGCGCTGCATTGCTGCAGCGCCTTTATAATTAAATGTATGTGCGCGTGTGCGCGAATAAGGGTAATAGTCGGTTTACTTCACGAGAACCTTTGCGACCTTACCGTTAGCCTGGCGAACAATGTTGATGCCACGGCCGAGACGGTTGCTCTGGCGACCATCGATAGTGTAGATGACGGCAGGAGCGTTGCTGGTCTGAGCTTCTACGGCTTCAACAGCTGTCGGGCATTCTGGGCCGAGGTACTCAAGTTTGAAGTTGTCGAACGGGCACCAGTCTTTGGCCACGGCAACAGTCTTCTTCAGACCGATGCGTACGCTGCCTTCAGCGAAGCCGTCAACACCGTAACCGAATACGAGGGTGTTGTGGTAGCGGTTGTTTTCTTCATTGACGAAGGTTGTCAAACTGCTCTGGTTGTTAGGAGCATCGAAGCCGCCGAGTTCCTCGTTGAGGTCGTAGAGTGTTCCGATGGCAGTCACGTTTTCCTTGTCGGCGAGAGCGTAGGGGATGGCACCGTTTTCGGTGTCGCTCCACTGCATGAGCTTCTTTTCAGCACGGCCGAGGGCGTAGAAGTAAACGTCGTTAGCGGGCGTATTGCCTGCGATGAGTTGCTCAGTCTCAGCATTGCTGTCGCCAGCGCGGTAGAGGCCGTCTACACAGAGGCGGTAGTAACCGTTCTTGAGCTTGGGCAGATCCTGGTAGATATCGAAGGTGCTGGCGTCCCAGAACTCCATGACGCCCTCACGACCCTTACCGCCGTTGGTCTCAAATTCGGCAGTCCAGCCGGTAGGAATAGCGGTGGTTTGGTTTATCATGTCGTCGAAGGTGCCGTTGACAAGGATAGGCAGGTCAACGGGGTTCTCTTCAGAAGCGTCGGCGAGCTCTTGCATGCTCAGTACGTAGTCGTACCATGCAGCGGGCAGGTTGTCGAGCCACTCTTGAATCTTCTCGTTGCTTTCATAGCTGTCTGATCCCATGGATGTGTCAATAGCACTGAGGATGTCATTGAGCTTGTTGTCGGTGAATGTGCCTTCGAGCTCTGTCATCTTGTTCTGGTAGAGTGTGAAGGCATCGCCGATCTTCTGGGTGAGTTCCTTACTGAGCTTTGAAGCGTTGATGGCAGCCTGCATCGTCTTGAGAGCTGCTTCCTGGCTTTCCTTGCCCTGTGTGAGTGAGCTTTCACCGGCTTGCTTGGCCTTTTCGATGAGGGCCTTTGTTCCATCTACGCCATAGTCGTCGATCAATTCAAGTTGGTCGAGCATGCTCTGTACTTCTTCTTCAAGGCCTTGGACGCCTTCGTAGAAGATTTCTACACCTCCGATGACAACCCATGAGTTGCCTTGGAGAAGGTCTGTGCCGGCAAATCCGAAGCGGAGTGTGCCGCCATCTTCGATGATGTTGCTGCTTACGCTGATGTAAGCACTCTCGGCCTGAGCTTGATAGGCAGGATCGGTGAAGAGCTTGTTAGCGCCAGCCTGGCCGTTGACGATATAGATAGGCGTTGTTTCGTCGCCTACGTTTGCATCGTTGCCCTCGACGAGTTGAGTCTCAGTAGCGAGTGCACCCACGTTGGTTATCTGAGTGTGGCTGTTGCCAGCGTAGATATAGGCGTACTCATCACCTTCATACTCGCCGTTCTGATAAGCGGGATAGTTGGTGGCGTTGTCAGTTACACGGTAGAAAGCATGTGTCTTGAGCGTGTACTTACCCTTTGGCAGGTTGTTGAACTCGCGGTAGATATCGAAGGGATATGCATTCCATACTTCAGCCGTGGCGGCATTGATCTTGAAGTTGGCTGTACCTGTTGCGTTCTTCCAAACGGGAGCATCCGTGGGATAGCCAGTGGTAAGGCTCTTGTACTCGCTGGTGGGGAACTGCATGAGGTCGAAGAGCGGAGTGATGTCGAGCGGCTGGTCAAGTGGAGCGCCTGCCTGTGCAGCAGTGTCGAACATTTCTTGGATTGTGTTCTTCACCATTTCATCGTAGCTGTTGATAGCTTCGTTGATTTCGTCGCTGCTGATGCTCTTGTTGTCGTAGCCTTGGCTCATGTTCGTATAGAGGTCTTCTATTTTCTGGAGCAGCACATTGTAACCGGGCTTGTTGTAAGCCGATTGGTCAGCCTCAAGCTTCTTGACGAAGGTGGCGAGCTTGGCATACGTAGCCTGTGAGGCAGTTACGGCCAAGCGTGCAGTGTTGAGCTTGTTGTAGGCTGCTTTGTAGTCGGCATCCTTGCTGCTGTCTGAAGCGTCGTCAACAAGAGGCTGGCTCTCTTGGAGTGCTGCCTGCAATGCATCGATAAGAGTCTGCTGGGCGATGATGTCGTTGCCGTTGAGCATGGCATTGGTTGTAGCTACCTCTGTGCGCAGAGCCGTGTAAGAGGGCAGCACCTGACTCGGGCCTGCCATGGCGAGCTTGAAGTTGTCGGCAGCCATCCAGTTGAGGTTGGTGTCGTCGGACATAAGACCTATTTCTACGCTCTCAACATCGTCGATGTCGAACTCGAATGTGAAGTGAGTCGGCAGTCGGCCATCACCTTCGGGATCCTCAACGTCGCGCAGCGTGCTTTCGCTGTGTACGGTGATAGAACCGTCGTTGTAGAAGAGGTAGATGCCGCGATAATCGTCGGGCGAAACCCATTGATCGCTGGAGGCAGCAGTCTGGTTGCGTGCAATACCGTCGCACTCGAGGATGTAGTGACCAGAGGGCAGACCGTTGATGGTCTGATAGATTTTACCATCGTTCAGGAGGTTGGGTGCGGGACGCCAAGCCTCGATGAACTTCTCAATGTGTACATCTTCAGCAGCATTGTGGTAGGTGTTGTTATCTTGATAGCCTTGGTTCTGGCCAATGCCTTCCGTAACAGTCCAGCCGTCGATGTTTCCAGCATTGAAGTCGGGGTTCACGAGAATGTACTTCGTGAGGTCAACGGGATTGTCGATAGTAGAATTCTTTTTAGCATAGGGCAAGATAGCCTGGCGCACATTGGGCTTAAGGGCCTCAACGGCAGCATTCAGCTCCTCTACGGTAGCATTCTCGTTGTTGTAGACCTCGCTGGCTGCTGAATAGTCGGCACCATACTTGGCTGCATCGTTCAGCATCTCGTAGAGAGGAACGCGTGCGTTGTAGATGGCCAATTCAGCGGCGTAGGAAGAAGCCGCTGATGTATAGCCTTCCAAGTCGAACCCGTCGGCGGGGATGAATATCCAGTCGATGTCGGCATCCTCAACTGTGCAGTTGAACTTAACCTTTTTGCCAGCACCTGTGCTGCCGAGGTATTCGTCAAGCGCATTGGGGAAGTTGGTGTCTTCCTCACTCGTCTGAATGTAGTAGTAGCCTTTGTTGTTTTTTGTGAACTTCCATACGAAGCCTTTGCCCTGGTTGTTCAAGTCGACATAGCCGTCGTCGGCATCAGAGCGGAAGAGGTAGATGAAGTCGGTTTTAAAGCCGTTGGTCCATTCCTGTCCTTGTGTACGGCCGTGGTCGCCCGTGAGGTTGTATCTTTCCTTCAAGCGAAGCGTCCAACCACTGGCAGGTGCGGCCATCGCGGTGCCTTTGGTACCTGTAATTTGGGTGCCGTAATCAATAGTTTCGGCAATCAATGCCACGTAAGGAATAGCGTCGCTGGAGAGGCTGATTTGCGTAGCCCACACATTGGCACCGGTAATAAACTGGCCAGCACCTACGTTCATGACGTAGTAGGCCGTACCAGACTCAACATCGGCTGCATTTTCCAGCAGGATGCTTGAAGGGTTGGTCGGTGCAACAGGCGCTGTCCACTGCTGGGCCATGGCAGCAACGCTCATTGCAGCCACAGCCATTAATGAAAGAAAACGCTGTTTCATAAATTTGATTTGTTAGTTAATAATTAAAATGTTAATTAGTTAGGGTTTCTTTAAGTTCACATATAATATACGTACATACGCGCCCGTATGTATATACATGGGTACAAAGGTAGCTAAAAGGTGTTTTTTTGCAAAAGAAAAATGTTAAAAATGAAGTTTTAAAACATTTTTCTTTTTTTTATGTTTGGTCTGAAGGCCGATGTTTCACGTTCTGTGGCTCATCGTCGCCGAGGTTGTTGAAGTAGCTGATGATGGCTTCGGGCGTGAGACTTTCGACAGGTCTTGCTGGTTGGAAGTAGGTTTTCGAACGGTTGCCTCTCATGACTTCGCTTACGAGTGGTTGTTGCTCGTCGGCGGTGAGCTCGTAAAGGATAGTGTTGACGAGCGAGAGGGGTAGGGCTGTTGCTGCGGCGAGCTCGGTGGCTGTGACCGCCTCGCCCCGGTAGAATGCGTCGTTGAGTGCATTCATGATGCGTACGGCCACGCGGTCGTGAGCGGCGCGGCTGAGATGTGGAGCCACCTTTTCGAAAGCGAAGTCGGCTTCCATCTGGTTGGCATAGGAGAGCTGTGCGCCGAAGAGGCAGATCGTCCACGAGAGTTGCATCCAAAGCATGAACAGAGGGATGGCTGCGAACGAACCGTAGATGGCGCTGTAGCTTGAGATCCACACCTGCGAATGGATGTAAAACCATTGCAGCCCTTGGAAGGCACAGCCTGCAAGGATGCCTGGCACGATGGTAGAGCTCCACCGCACGTCGGTGTTGGGCATCATCTTGTAGAGCCCCATGAAGGCTGCCGAGGTGAGCACGTAGGGCGAGAGTTGCACCAATAGCTGTATGCCGTTGTTGACGAAGGTGAATGAAGGCAGGAAATTGCCTATGCCGACGATGAAGATTTGCAGACCGGAGGTTACGACGATGACGATGGGTAGCAGGAAAAAGATGCTGATGTAGTCGACCGTCCGCCGGTAGATATTGCGCGACGACTTGACGCTCCAGATGGTGTTGAAAGCCGTTTCGATGTTGGAGGTGAGGCTGATGAGGGTGTAGAGCAGCAAGAGCAAGCCGATGCCTATGAACAGTCCGCCACGTGTGCGCTCGAGGTACGAGTTGATGAAGGTCATGATGGTGTCGGTCATCTCGGGCGTGAAGCGAACGTTTTCTGTCAGTTTCTGCTGGATGAGCTGGTCGAAGCCGAATCCTCGCGCTATGGCGAAGACGATAGCCAGTATGGGCACTGCGCTGAGGACGCTGGCGTAGGTGAGGGCCGAGGCGTGAGCCGAGAGGTTGCGGTCTATGAAGAGCTCCACGGCAATGAAGAGGCGTCGTATGGTGTGCACAGCCCATCGCTTCATACGGGGCAGCTGACTGGCGTCCAAGGACCATAGGAGGCCTTCACGAAAGAATTGTAGGATGCTCATTCGTAGGTGTTCTGTTTAGCTGGTTGTACCTGTTTCTACGGGTAGTTAGGGCAGTTGAGGTGGTAGGGAAGTCTGGGACTACACCATCGAGCATGTGCTCTACGGGCTGATGGCAGATAAGACGTGCAAGCGTTGAGCACGGCTTGCGCCTTTTCCTCGGCCTTGTCCGTACCGTAGAAGATGGATTACCTTGACTTCAAAAGCTATTGCGATAATAAAAAAGCAGTGGGCCTGTAAGCCGGGTTCTGTGCCCGCCGAAGCGGGTGCTTGCCATTTATCTACGACGCCGTTCGCACGACGCCTCTATCGTTCTACCCTCCAACTCGGGCGGGCCGCCCTCTCTCGCCCTTACGGCCGCTTGGCCGCAGTAGACGCGTTGCTGGTTTACGCGAACTTTCCACCTCCGGTGTGCACAGCACGCATGTCGCCATACGCCTGGTGAGCTCTTACCTCGCCTTCTCACCCTTACCGCCCTTTGGGCGGCGGTTCTTTTCTTCTGCACGTACTAACTCTCGCGAGCTTCTATCCGTTAGGTAGCGGAGTGCCCTGTGTGGCCCGGACTTTCCTCTCGCCTGCCACCCGAAGGGCGCAGGCCAGCGGCAAGCCGTCCCACTGCTTTTGTGGGCGCAAAGGTACAAATAAATGAAGAATGAAGAATGAAGAATGTAGAATTTTTTTTCAATTGGGGAAAGGCGCTCTGTGCAACGCGCCCAGCCGCATCGTACAATTCTCTTAGGTGCATCGTACAATTCTCTTAGGCGCATCGGGCAATTCTCTTAGGTGCATCGGGCAATTCTCTTGGGTGCATATTTTCCGGCCCTTTGTCGTGTGCGTCTGTGACTAAAGAAATGTAAAAATGTCAGCTCGTGAGTTTAAGCGCTGTTAAGCGTGGCACGAGAGTAGTTAAAAGAAAGAAAAAATGCGTGTCAAAAAGTCAGCTGGTTAAACTTTTGCACTACTTTTGTATCAGAAAAGTCAGAACGGCAGAAAAATTTGGTCAATCGAAAAATGATTTGAAAACAGTCTGTTCGAATACTAATATATAAAATGATAAATAGTAATTACACAAGATGACACAGAAAACAAAGACCTGGCTCGGTGCCACAGCATTGGTGCTGAGCAGCAGCCTGATGACAGGCGCTATCATGACAAACAAGATCTCTGTAGCCTCAACCGCCCAGGCGGCCCCTCAGCTCTCGGGCATGGCCGCGTCTGCTTCGGCCGCGGCCCCCGCAGGCTTGGTAGATTTGACTACTGCAGCTGAGCGCTCGGTGAACTCGGTGGTGTATATCAAGGTTACGAAGAATGCCGTGAGGCAGACCGTGACTGTGCGCGATCCGTTTGAAGACTTCTTCGGCGATTTCTTCGGCTATGGCAATCGTGGTCGCGGCCAAGGACGCCAGCAGGAAATTGAGACGCAGCCTAAGCGTCAGGACGCAGGTTCGGGCGTCATTATCTCTCCGGATGGATACATCGTCACCAATAACCATGTCGTTGCCGGTGCCGACGAGATATTGGTGAAGCTCAACGACAATACCGAATACAAAGGACGTATCATCGGCCTCGACGAGACCACCGACTTGGCTTTGGTAAAGGTAGAGGCCAAGAACCTGCCCGCTATCGTCATTGGCAACTCCGATGCCCTGAAGGTGGGCGAATGGGTGTTGGCCGTGGGCAACCCGTTTAATCTCACGTCGACGGTGACTGCCGGCATCGTGTCGGCCAAGGCACGTTCTCTGGGAGCCAACGGCGTGGAGAGCTTCATCCAGACCGATGCTGCCATCAATGCCGGCAACTCAGGAGGTGCCCTGGTGAACGAGCGCGGCGAACTCGTGGGTATCAATGCCATGCTCTACAGCCGGACGGGCAGCTATGCCGGCTATGGTTTTGCCATCCCCACAACCATCATGAACAAAGTGGTGGCCGACCTGAAGGAGTTCGGTGTAGTCCAGCGTGCCTTGCTTGGCGTGAGCGGTATGGACGTGACCAACTATATCGACATGGAGAAGGAAAAAGGCAACGACGTGGATATGGGTACGAACACCGGTATCTACATTCAGGAAGTATCGCCCAAGAGCACTGCCGAGGAACTGGGCTTGCAGAAGGGCGACGTTGTCACGGCTATCGATGGCAAAGAGGTAACGAAAATGGCCGAGCTGCAGGAAGCCCTCTCACAGCACCGTCCGGGCGACAAGGTGAAAGTGACCTTTGTACGCAACAAGAAGACCCGCAACGAGACGGCCACACTCCGTAATGCACAAGGCGGAACAGAAGTCATGGAGGAGGTAGACATCGACCTCTTCGGTGCTCAGCTGAAGCCGCTGTCAGCTGAAGCAAAACAAGAACTTGCTTTGAGCTATGGCTTGGAAGTGACCGCCATAAAGAAAGGCAAGCTCATGGAAGCAGGCATCACTAAAGGCATGATTCTGTTGCAGGTGAACGACAAGGAGATGCGTACAGTAGAAGACTTTGAGGAAGCCGTGAAACGTGCCAATCAGTCGAGCGACCGCACACTTTGGATTCGTGCCATCACGCAGAGCGGACGCCGCGTAGCCACCGCTATCGACCTCTCCGACGAGAAGAAAAAGTGAGCCTGTTGAGCGTGAGAAATCCCGCGCTTAGCAAAAAGTAGGCCAAACCTATTCAAAACAAAAAAGGGCACAAAGATTTGTTTCTTTGTGCCCTTTCCTCGAATTTTAATTGAAAAAAGTTTGAATTTTTCTTGCGCGCGTACTATATTATATTTAATTTTGCACGCTTTAAAAGTAGACCAACAAGAAATGAGACAACTTAAAATCACCAAAAGTATCACCAATCGCGAGAGTGCTTCCCTTGACAAGTACCTGCAGGAGATTGGTCGTGAGGACTTAATAACCGTAGAAGAAGAGGTGGAACTGGCCCAGCGCATACGCAAGGGCGACCGCGCAGCTTTAGAGAAGCTCACGCGTGCCAACCTGCGTTTTGTAGTCAGTGTGGCCAAGCAATATCAGAATCAGGGCCTCTCGTTGCCCGACTTGATCAACGAAGGAAACCTCGGTCTGATCAAGGCTGCCGAAAAGTTCGACGAGACGCGTGGCTTTAAGTTCATTTCGTACGCAGTGTGGTGGATTCGGCAGAGCATCCTTCAGGCTTTGGCCGAACAGAGCCGCATTGTGCGCCTGCCGCTGAATCAGGTCGGGTCGCTCAACAAGATTTCCAAAGCCCTGTCGAAATTCGAGCAGGAGAATGAGCGTCGTCCAAGTCCCGATGAACTGGCAGAGGAACTGGACATTCCCGTCGACAAGATTTCCGACACGCTCAAGGTGAGCGGACGTCATATCTCGGTTGATGCGCCTTTTGTTGAAGGTGAGGACAACACTTTGCTCGATGTCATCGTGAACGACGATAGCCCCATGGCCGACAAAAGCCTCGTCAACGAAAGCCTCAGCCGCGAGATCGACCGTGCGCTCTCGACACTGAGCGAACGTGAGAAGCAAATCGTGGAGATGTTCTTTGGCATTAATCATCAGGAAATGACTCTCGAAGAGATTGGCGACAAATTCAACCTCACACGTGAGCGTGTGCGCCAAATCAAGGAGAAAGCCATACGGCGACTGCGCAACAACTCGAAGAATAAACTGCTGAAGTCCTACCTCGGGTAAGCCTCGCTAACGACAACGATGATGAGAAACAGACTATTAAGTACGCTCCTCTTGGTGCTGATGCTGGCCGTAGGCACAGCTTCTGCAGCACAGAAGGAACCTCGTGTGCAGAAGGTGTATATGTTCGGGTTCGGTGCTTCGCTCACCGATTCGCTGGCTCGTCAGACGCAAGTGCAGGTGGTAGACAGCGCATGGATAGATGCACATAAACTCCTCGTAGACCGTATGCTCTACAGCATACAGCTGCAATTCTATTTGGAGCAGAACGAAGGAATGAAAAATCCCCTGTGTACGATCTATTTTGACACGAACGAACGCAAGGTTAACAAGCTGTGGCACAAGATTAAGAAACGCTACGAGGCCGAACCGATGCTGAAATATGCCGAAGTGCCGGCTACTCAGTTCCGTTTCACGGCCGAGCAATACCGCCCGGTTATCACCGAGGAGCCTACGGATGCAGCCGTAAAGACTGAGGCCCCCAAACAAACAAAGAAAACAGACAAAAAAGCCGCAAAGAAATGAGCACATATACCTACATGGTGGCCAAGCACCGCTTGAAGGTCGTGCTACCCGATACCATCGTGGCCAATCACATAATACCCTCCTTCTCACCCTTTGCGAGTGAAGAGGAGGGCAAGTTGCTTTTTACTATGAATGTGCGGGTTGGCGTCGAGAAGATTGAAGAGTCGCTCACCGAGATTGGCCAGTTTGATTGTGGCGGAGCCAATCATGGTGTCTACCATACTTCTGAAGGCGGCTACGTTTTTGAAATATACCTTCCTGGCGAGGGCTCGCCGTTGGCATGCGTGATGCGGGCAAACCCCGACTTCTCTGCCTGTGAGGCTATGCTCGCCGAAGGAGAACTTGTGCAGCAGAATTTCGGGCTAAATAATGCCTTGATGATGGCTTATGCCTTTGCCGCAGCTGAGCATGACACGCTACTCATTCATGCTTCCGTGATAAGAAATGGTGGCTATGGCTATCTTTTTACTGCGCCAAGCGGAACGGGCAAGAGCACACACACCCATCTCTGGTACGTTAATATCCCCGGTTGCGACCTGATGAACGACGACAATCCCATTGTACGCATCATAGACGACGAGGCCATCGTCTTCGGTTCGCCATGGAGCGGCAAGACGCCTTGCTACAGGAATATATCAGCTCCGATAGGTGCAATCACTCGCATCGAACAGCGGCCGGAGAATTCCGTAAGGAAGATGACAACCATCGAGGCTTTTGCAGCGTTGCTGCCTGCCGTGAGTTCCATGAAATGGGATCAGCGTGTGTACCGTGGCGTCTGCAGCTCCATCTCACATCTGTTGAGGTTGCGGCCAGTGTTCTGGTTGGGCTGTCGGCCCGATGCCGAAGCGGCTCATGTATGCTACGACGCTATTCATGTTGACACGGCGGCAGACAAGTAGATTAACACGCTAACGACAAATCTGCCACCCAAACGAGGATGTGGCGATTCATGCCTGTTACGAGATAACGCAAAGGTCATCATTTTTCAGTCAAGCGAAGAGAAAATGAGCTTAAAGAATGCTGTCAAACGAGCTGTAAAGGCTTCGGCCAGATGTCTTGCCACGCCTTGGCGGAAGGCCAAGCAACATAAATATGCCGACCCGCAGTACGGACAAATGCCGCGCTTGGAACTGCCCAACGACAAGCTGTTGCCGCTCGTGCGTCAATTTGTCGCAAAGGGCGAGACGGTCATTATTTCTGTTAAAGGATACTCCATGCGGCCCTTTCTCGAAAACCTGCGCGACCGTGTGAAGCTTGCTCCCTGGACGTCCTTAGCTGTGGGCGATGCCGTGTTGGCAGAAATAGAAAAGGGACATTTCGTGTTGCACCGCATCATCAAGATTGAGGGCGACAACCTTACCCTCATGGGCGACGGTAATATTCGGGGAACCGAACATTGCACGGTAAACGATGTCTGTGGGGTAGTGACAGAATACATCCGTCCGAACGGCCATGTGCTGCAAGCCGGTGATCAGCGCCTGCAACGCCGCATACGGCTATGGCGTCGCTTGTTGCCTGTGCGGCGTCTGCTGCTTTTCGTCTACAAACAAACGGTGTAGGAAAAGCTGGGCAGGCAAGGTCTTAATCATGAAACACCCAAAACGATAAATCATTAAATCAACTTATGAAGATATACGAAGGTTTTGAGCTCATGGATGTATGCGGCGAGGCCGTAGTGGTAGCTCACGGAAAACAAAACATTGATTTCTCTAAGATAATCAGCCTGAACGAAAGCGCGGCTTATCTCTGGAGAAACGTCATTGGCAAGGAGTTTGATGCTGCTTTGCTGGCGAAACTGCTCACCGAAGAATATGAGGTAGACGAGGCCACCGCTCTTGCCGATGCCCAGAAAGTGCTGACCGACTGGCATGCGGCGGGCTTGGCTGGTTAACCCTATAAAACGATGAAAGGGGATATGTCACATCAGGTGTGATATATCCCCTTTCATCGTATCTGCTACTGAGGCCTTTTCTTATCATTGGCGCAACAAGTCGATGTGCTTCATCTGGCGCATAATCCAAGTCTGACGACGCAGCATGTAAGCCGATGGCTCCTTGCTGTTATAACGCAGTGGATTGGGTAGTGTGGCAGCGATGAGTGCACAGTTGGCACGGGTGAGCTCAGCCGCAGTGCATCCGAAATGTAGCTGTGCAACGGCTTCAGCCCCATAGATGCCGTCGCCCATCTCTATGGAGTTGAGATACACTTCCATGATGCGCGTCTTGCTCCAAAAGATTTCGATGAGCGCTGTGAAGTAGACTTCAAGGCCTTTGCGCAGCCAGGATTGTTTAGGCCACAAGAACACATTCTTTGCTGTTTGCTGGCTGATGGTGCTGCCTCCACGGATGCGTTTGCCTGCCTGCCGTTCTTTCACGGCCTCGTTGATAGCGTCGAAATCGAAACCATGATGCTCAAGGAAGCGTTGATCCTCGGACGCCATTACGGCTACGGGCATGTATTTTGACATTTCATCGAGAGTAACCCAATGGTGGCGTAGCCGAATCTGTTCGCCACGGCCTACCTGTTGGGCACAACGGATAATCATCAGTGGCGTAACAGGCACGGGAAGCCATCTGTAAGCTACTACGGCTGCAATGGTTGAGACGAAGAAAAAGATAACAAGTCCTTGCAACCATTTTTGTATTTTCTTTAACCAAGCCTTCATCTTTGTAAACATTGTGTTGTCTTCAATCAATTCTCTGAAAGTCCTGTTCCCAGGCTTTCACTTTTTAACCCTTATTACCCTAATGCCTAATTGAGTAGGATGCTTGCGCATGTACTCGGCCAAAGTCATCGGTTCGAGCACTACTTTCTTATGAATCTGGCTGGCATTGAGCAGATGAAGCTTACCGTCGCGCCCCCACACGGCAAGGCCGAGGTGGGAAACGTCGAGGCCCTCTTTCTTGGTCACTATGGCAAGGATGTCGCCGTCCTCAATGTTGGGCAACTCCCGACGCGAGCGAGAAAGCAGACGACGCGGCACATAACGTACCACTTGGCCGTTGATGCGATGCTCATTGGCCTTGATGAGCTTCAGAGCTTCCTTGTCGTTCTTGAGCATGGGATAGCGGTCGGGGTGTGTGCTCATATACGTGCAAGCGAGCGTCTGGCTATCGACGAATGGATAAAAAGCTCCCCGAGGGTCCGCTTTGTTGCCGGAAATCTCGTGGATGAAGCCTTGTTGGGCATTGCTGAGAATCCACTCGCTGAAATAATGGTTGCGGGAGGCATATCCGTTGAGCTTGCCTCCTCGGTAGCGAATGCGCTGAAGGTTGTCGCAGAAATCAGAGAAGCGCTGGCTGCCTTGGCGGGTTGTGAGTGTGAGGGCAAGAACATTCTCAACCAGTGTCGTGCAGTCAAGTTCGCGAAGGTTTACGGCCAATTCCTCCTTGGGGTTCACTTCCAAAGTCTTGCCTACATAAGGGATGCCCTTCAGTTGCGTAGCATAGTATAGCATGAGATTCTCGCCGGAAGGCAAGCGATGCCCTTTGTTGAGAAGCGTCACAACCTTGATACTGTCGGCACGTTGGTAGGTCAGTGCCTGCATGCAATGAGGCTGTGTCGACAAAGTTGCCAATAAAAAAAGAAAGATAAAGTGGTGTCGCATATAAACTTCTCCTTATTTTCATGCAAAAGTAGTAGAAAAATGCGAATCAAAAGAAAAAAATAAACTATTTTTGCGCCATGAAACATTTATTCTTACTCTTTGCGGGGATGTTGGCTTTTGCCTGCGACATCGGTGCACAAGTGACGCGCAGTCTGACTGAGAACATACGTACGGTGCAAGTGATAGTCGGGGGTAATCCGCTGGCAGCTCCGGTAGCAAAGATGGGAGAACCGGTTGAAGTGTCATTTGACGCTCTTACGCACGCGTACGCGCGTTATATATATAATGTGGAATTGTGTAATGCCGACTGGTCGCCATGCGACGAACTTTTCGAGAGCGACTATCTGAGTGGATTCAACAACCAACCGATAGAGGATTACGAGACCAGTTTCAACACGACGGTTCTCTATACACACTACAGGATTGTGTTTCCGAATGAAGATATCCAACTTCGTCTGCCAGGCAACTATCGCGTAAGAATCTATGAAGACGAGTATAGCGAAGACGAAGAACCGTTGGTTGAAGCCTGCTTTTCGATTTACTCGCCGGAGATGAATGTCGGGCTGCATGTGAGCTCGAACACAGATATCGATTTCAATCAACGCCATCAGCAAGTGACTTTTGATGTGGCATACGGAGCGCGCAGGGTAGTAGATCCGCAGCGCGAGCTTCATACCGTAGTGATGCAGAACCGACGTTGGGACAATGCTGTCGTAGACCTTCCGCCCAATATCGTCAAAGGAAATGGTGCCGAATGGACGCATCGGAGGGAACTTGTGTTTCCTGCCGGCTCTGAATTTCATAAGTTCGAGATTCTTGACGTTCGGCTAAATGGTATGAATGTGGACCGTATGGAATGGCTCGATGAGCAATATCATGCCACACTTTTCGCGAATACTCCGCAGCACAACTATACTTACACAGCTGATGCCGACGGAGCATTTATTGTTCGCCACTCGGGTGATGAGGATAATGCTACAATGAGCGAATATCTGTATGTACATTTCCTTTTGCAGATGCCTTGGCTTGCTGGAGGGGATGTCTATGTGACGGGACTGTGGAACAATGGCGTCGCTGACCCTGAGACCCGTATGAAATATGATGACGAGCTCAATGCCTATGAGGCTTCTGTGCTACTGAAACAAGGCTACTACAACTATCAATTCCGCCAGATGGACGACGATGGAGTAGGGCACACGGCACTGACAGAGGGCGATTTCTATCAGACAGAGAACGAATATCTAATACTCATCTATCATCGCCCCCAGGGTGCACGTTATGACGCCCTTGTCGGTTATGCTAAAGTGAATACTAATGGAAATAATTAAGCACTTTTTTCAGGAGATGGGCTCCCTGCTGAGCATTCCCTGGTCCTTTGTTATCCTTGAACTGATAGGTACGCTTGCCGGTGCTGTTTCTGGCGCACGTCTGGCTTCAGCCAAGCAGTTTGATCTCTTTGGAGCGCTCATCGTCGGCATTGCCACCGCCTGTGGTGGTGGAACTATTCGCGACCTTCTGATCGGCAAGGTGCCCTTTTGGCTCGAAGACCCTATATACCTGCTCACATGTGTCTTCGGACTTGTATGGGTGATTATATTCCGAAAAGTACTTGTCCGCCAAGATAACACCTGGTTCCTGTTCGATTGTATTGGTTTCTCGCTATTCAATGTCATTGGTATAGAGAAGTCATTGGGGCTGGGATTTCCTACGTGGGCCGCTATTGTCATGGGAGTCGTTACCGGAGCTGGCGGCGGTGTGCTGCGCGACATCCTCATCAATGAAGTCCCTCTCATCTTCCGTAAGGAAATCTACGCTACCTGTTGTTTGGCCGGCGGTTTAGTCTATGTGGGTCTTCTTCATCTTGGATGGAAGATCGAGGGCGCCGCTTTGCTCTCATGTGTGGTGGCTATCGGTATACGTATGCTGGCTGTGAAGTATCATTGGAGCTTGCCTTATGTGAAAGGACTTGAAGAGTAGAAACAAAGAAGCCTCACGAAATCATTCGTGAGGCTTCTTTGTTTCCGGATGTGACTCTCGTTGTCGGAGACACATCACAGAGAGTTTTCTTATTTGAGTGTGCCAGCTTCAGCAGCTTTGATCATCTCGTCGCTTGCATAGAGATACACTTCAACGCGACGGTTCTGAGCCTTACCTGCAGCAGTAGCATTGTCGGCAACGGGATTCTCTTCGCCCAGACCAGCAACTTCCTTGATCTGGCCATTCTTGACGCCTTGCTTGAGCAAGTAGCTGCTTACTGCTTGAGCACGTTTTTGAGAGAGTTCTTGGTTCTTTGCCTTGCTCTGCTCGGCTGTGCTGTTTTTCCAACCAGCATTGTCGGTGAAGCCGATGACGCCTACGCTCATGTCTGCATTGGGGATGAGCACGTTCGAAGCAAAGTTGTTGAGCGAGCTTTGAGCAACAGTGCTCAGTGAAGACTTGCCAGTCTGGAAGAGGATGCCGCTGTCGAAGGTGACCTTTACAGCCTGATAGCCATTACCATCGGTAACGCTTTCTACCTTAGCATTGGCAATCTTCTCAGCCTCAGCCTTAGCCTTGTCCATCTTCTTGCCGATGAGGATACCGGCTGTAGTGCCTACGGCAGCACCTGCTGCGCCTGCGATGCCAGCCCATTTACCTTTGTTGCCACTACGAGCGAGGATTGCACCGAGAGCAGAACCCAGGGCAGCGCCGCTTGTTCCACCGATCATACCACCTTTAGCGGTATTAGTCATGCCGCAGGAATCGAAACACAACAGGGCGCAAAGGCCGAGTGCATAATACTTAAGTCCTTTCATTTTTCTTTTGAATTTTGGTTAATAAAAGAGTTGTTTAATCATACTTTCTAAGTGCAAAAGTACATAAATTATTGTAATGATACATCAAAAGGGTGTTAATTATTCTTCTGTTTTGTGATATTTCACTAACTTTGCCCCGCAAAAATCAAAAATAGATAAAATCATATTATGGCAAAAGAATTAAAGAATCTGACCAAACGCAGCGAAAACTATTCGCAGTGGTATAATGAATTGGTCGTGAAAGCAGACCTCGCCGAGCAAAGTGACGTGCGTGGTTGCATGGTCATCAAGCCCTATGGCTATGCCATTTGGGAGAAAATGCAACATAAGCTTGATGCTATGTTCAAGGAAACGGGTGTGCAAAATGCCTACTTCCCTTTGCTCATTCCTAAGAGCTTCCTTTCGCGCGAAGCCGAACATGTTGAGGGTTTTGCCAAAGAGTGTGCCGTAGTGACTCACTATCGCCTCAAAACCAACGAATCACACGATGGCGTGGTGGTAGATCCCGATGCTAAGTTGGAGGAAGAGCTTATCATCCGTCCCACTTCTGAGACTATTATCTGGAACACTTATAAGAATTGGATTCACTCCTATCGCGACCTCCCCCTGCTTATTAACCAGTGGGCTAACGTCATGCGTTGGGAGATGCGCACACGTCTGTTCCTGCGCACAGCTGAGTTCCTCTGGCAGGAAGGTCACACGGCTCATGCCACCCGTGAAGAAGCTGAAGAGCGTGCCAGACTGATGTTGAAAGTGTATGCCGAATTTGCAGAGAATGTGATGGCTGTGCCTGTCATGCAAGGCGTTAAGAGCGAGACCGAGCGTTTCGCCGGAGCGCTTGACACCTACACCATCGAGGCTATGATGCAGGACGGAAAGGCCCTGCAGAGCGGCACCAGCCACTTCCTCGGTCAGAATTTCGGAAAGGCTTTCGACGTGCAATTCCTCAACAAAGACAACAAGCCCGAGTATGCTTGGGCAACCTCTTGGGGTGTTTCTACGCGTCTGATGGGTGCCCTCATCATGACCCACTCCGACGACAATGGCCTTGTGCTGCCGCCTGCATTGGCTCCCATACAAGTTGTCATCGTTCCAATCTACAAGACCGAGGAAGAGCTCGCCCAACTGCGCGAAAAACTTGGTGCTATCGCCGACGAGCTCAAGGGTATGGGTATCAGCGTGAAGCTCGACGATAACGATCAGAAACGTCCGGGTTTCAAGTTTGCCGATTACGAGCTCAAGGGCGTTCCCGTCCGTCTGGTCATGGGCCCACGTGATATGGAGCAGAACACCATCGAGCTCATGCGTCGCGACACGCTCGAAAAAGAAACGCTCTCTTGCGACGGCATTGCAGCTCACGTCAAGAACGTGCTCGATGACATGCAGACGGCCATCTTTGAGAAAGCCCGCAAGTACCGCGACGAGCACATCTATGAGTGTGAGGACTATGAAGAGTTCAAACGCCGCATCAAGGACGGAGGCTTCTTCCTCTGCCATTGGGACGGCACCCCCGAGACCGAGGCTCGTATTAAGGAAGAAACACAGGCAACAATCCGCTGCATACCTTTCGCTTTCGAGCAGACTCCCGGCACCGATATGGTCAGCGGCAAGCCTGCAAAGTACCGTGTGCTTATTGCCAGGGCTTATTGAGCATCGCAACTCGGAAATAGGATATTAGCGAAAGGAACCTTTCGCTTGCCTCCTCTTTCTCAGTCAGTTTGTAAACTTATCTCTTTAATTTCAGCTTAATGAAATGGATCCCCACCTTATTCGCAGCTGAGTCCATCCCCAGCGCCATGATCACCTTTGTGGCTCTGTTGATGTTCCTACAGCTGGGAATAGGGTGGGCTTTTTGTACCCTGCTGTGTGGCTTGCTCTCGTTGCCATGGGTGTTTAAGAGTTTTGTGCGGTGGAAAGTGCAGCAGGCAGGGCACTTCTCTTATGTCCTGCGGGGTATAGAAGTGCTTATATTCATGATGCTCTGTCTTCTCGCCTTCTGTTTCAATGGCATGAACGTGAGCATCTACTTGATTTTCGCCACTCTTTTCGTGCTTTGTCTCTTGTGTGCCTGGCATGAGCTCGCTGCGCGAATGTACTATGAACGCATGCTACGTCCTCGCGACCAGCGTTTATATAACGGTCCGAAGATGTTTTCCTCACAAGTCAGTTCCGTGCTTACCTATGGAGTGATGATTGTGCTCGTTGGCTCGCTTGAAGTTTTCTACCACAATCGTCGCCAAGCCATCGCCTATTCCTGGAGCTCGGCTGTTTATCTTTTGGCTGGCTTCTACCTGTTGCTTGTGCTTTACAACTTTTTTGTCCTGCGCAAGCCTCGCGTCGGTGACAGCCATAAGAATGAATCATTTAGCGGAGCCGTACTTGCAGAGATACGTGTGATTGACCGTATTGCCCATAAGCCCCATTGGCTACTCGCTGTTGTTGCTTTGGCCTTCTTCCTGTTGCCTCAGTCGCTGTTGTTCTATACGCGTGTCCTATACCTCATAGCCCCTGTTGCCGACGGAGGTCTCGGGTGCTCGCTGCAATGGATTGGCTGGGCGCAAGGAACGGTAGGCGTCATTGCTTTCTCGTTAGGATTAGGACTGGGTTATATTCTCAGCCGGCGTCACCACCTGCTGTGGCCTCAAGCTGTTGTCATGCCCCTTTCCCCCGTAGTCTATCTTGTGATGACACAATATCCGCCTTCGGGTCTCTTGCCTCTTTGTGTGGCTACGTTTATTGCACAGTTCCTTTTCGGCTTAGGCCTTAATGCCTGCATGGTCTTTGTGCGATACATCTCGGGTGAACGCTATCGGAGTACGATTAATTACCTCTATATACCTATAGTCTCGCTCGTCATGCTGCCTGCCGTTGCCCTTTCGGGCTGGTGCGTGGAGCAGATAGGTTTTCCCTTGTTCTTCCTCATCGATTCTCTTCTTGCCTTGCCCGCTTGGCTTGCCGCATACATCGGTATGCGTTTAACGGTTGTAACTGATTCAAAAAATATAATCTTATGAAGAATAAACCATACGCTTGGGTACCCTCTCTCTATCTTGCAGAAGCATTACCTTACGTTGCTGTAATGGTTATTGCCACTACTATGTACAAACGGTTGGGCCTCTCCAACACAGATCTTGCGCTCTACACCTCTTGGCTCTATCTGCCTTGGGTTATCAAACCGCTGTGGAGTCCCTTCGTCGCCGCCTTGAAGACTGAACGCTGGTGGGTGCTTGTGATGCAGCTGCTCATCGGTGCAGGCCTGGCGGGTATTGCCTTCACCTTGCCCACGGCCTATTGGTTGCAAGGGTCATTGGCCTTCTTCTGGATACTCGCTTTTGCCAGTGCTACGCACGACATCGCAGCCGACGGCTTTTACATCATCAGTCTCGACACCCATGATCAGAGCCTCTACGTAGGCATCCGTAGCACCTTCTACCGTATAGGCAATATTTTGGGACAAGGTCTTTTGGTCATGTTGGCCGGATGGCTCGAACGTTCACAGACGGTGCCCATGGCCTGGAGTATTACCTTCTTTGTGCTCGCAGGCATTTTCGTAGCCTTATGGCTATGGCATAGTGTAGTGTTGCCTAAGCAGATCAAAGGCGGTAATGTTAAGGCGAGTGATGAGAGATTAGCGAATATAGATGGTAAATTAGCAAATCGTGATGAGAGATTAGCGCAGAGTGATTGTCAAGCGCAGTCTTTCTCGCAGCCTTCCTCACTCTTTTCTCAGCTCATTTCTGATTTCTGGCTTGCTTTAAAAACCTTCTTCACCAAGCCCCACATCGTGTCGGCGCTCCTGTTCATGCTGCTGTTCCGTTTCCCCGAAGGGCAGCTCGTTAAGATAGCCAATCCCTTCCTCCTCGACAGCGCAGAAGCGGGAGGTCTTGGCATGAGCACTGAGGCCGTAGGCTTCGTCTATGGCACTGTCGGCATCATCGGGCTGACGATAGGCGGACTGCTCGGAGGGTGGTGTGTATCACGTCACGGCTTGAAGCGTTGGCTCTGGCCAATGGTGTTGAGCATTTCGCTGCCAGACCTTGTTTATGTCTATCTGGCTTACGTCGCTCCGGCTTTTGCCCCTGCTATGGCTTCAGCCACACAACTCTCTTTCTTCAATTATCAGTTTTCCATCGTCAACCTTTGCGTCTTTGTCGAGCAGTTCGGCTACGGCTTCGGCTTCACTGCTTATATGCTCTACCTTGTTTATTTCTCTCAGGGCGAGCGCTCTACGGCAGTCTTCAGCATCTGTACGGCTATGCAGGCTTTAGGCATGATGATTCCGGGAATGATAGCAGGTTGGATGGCCGACCATCTCGGTTATCTGCGCTTCTTCTGGTGGGTGATGGCCTGCTGTCTTGTCACCTTCGTCGTCACGGCTTTTATCCGCATTGATCCGTCCTACGGAAAGAAGCAATGATGCCGAAAGCGCTCATAGAGATATTCTAATGATGCCTGTACGCTAAATAGTTACTTGATTGATCATTCTGCTGCAGGTCTATGATGCTAAATTGCATCGCAGGAGCGTCTGAGCATATAGCAGACGAACGCTTGATGGCTTAGCTGTCTTGTCCATGACTTCTGCCGTATACCAGATTCCTGCTTACCCTTTCGGGTCGCTGTTCACTCCATAGAATGGAATCCCTATCCGGCGTTGAGGTCATGCTGCAAGCTCCCTTCGACCACACGACTTCCCACTTGAGGCACAACGGCCATGTCCTGAAGCCGATTTGCTTGGTTAAGCATCGCTATGCATACGGGTGAGTGAATCATTCCATGCGCATGGAACGATTATTCAATGGTCATGGAATGATTGTTCAATGGTCATGGAATAATCAAATCAGTTGGGCGCGTTTTGCATTTTAACCGTTTGCGAAGGTTGAATCAACCTATTGGAGCGTGCGCTCACCTTTAGTTGATCATACCAGATACAAAGACAGGGAGCCGCAGAGAAATAGACAATTCTGCGACTCCCTGTCTTTTGTTGTTAAGATTTGGGCGGCTTCTTATTCTTGTATTTAAGCGATCTCTGCGATGCACTCTATTTCGACGAGGGCATTCTTTGGGAGCGTTTTCACTGCCACAGCCGAGCGGGCAGGAAAAGGTGCTGAGAAGGCTTCTGCATATACCCCGTTCATGGCTGCAAAGTCGTCCATGGACGCGAGAAAAACTGTCGTCTTGACGACGTGTGCGAGGTCGGTGCCGGCTTCTGCGAGAATAGCTTTGACATTGGCGAGTGACTGGCGAGTCTGCGCTTCGATGCCTCCTTCAGGGAACCCTCCGGTAGCGGGGTCAATGGGCAGTTGGCCAGAGCAGAAAAGGAGATTGCCTACGCGAATGGCCTGCGAATAAGGGCCGATGGCAGCCGGAGCTGCTGTTGTGCTGATTGCTTTCATTGTTTAGATGTTTTGTATGAGTTATGCGAGCGTAGCCCGCTTTAATGATTGTTGCTGATCAAGCGTTAGTTCCGATAGTCTCAGTACCAGTAAAAGAGAGTCTATTGTCTGGCTTTTTGATACACTCTTACGTAGTCAATCTCGTAGACTAAGGGAAAAGCATTGTCGTCGGGCGTTCCCCCACTTGAGCCTATTGCAAGGTTGAGCAGGATGTAATGGCCGAATCCTTCGCGATCGTTGCAGAAGGGGTTGAACCGTTCATGACGGAAATGACCATTCCTTCTGGCTGCTGTGTCGCCTGAAGCAGAAGGGCTCGGCGTGGCACTGGCCGTAGGGATGTCGTTGAGCAATTCATCGTCAAGGTATAGTTTGATGGACGTTGGCGTCCAATCCATTCGCCAGATGTGGAAGCGTGAGGCCCAGTCTTTGTCGCGTTCGGTGAAGTGGGTGAATGGCACTCGGCAAGTGTTCCATGCGTCGCGGCCGTTTTCGCCCATCCAGCAAGCATTGGCCAGGATGATAGGAAGCGTGCGTTCGTTGGATGCTTGATCGTGATGGATGCCCATAGTGGACGGTGGCACACGGTAGAACTCCATGACGTCTATCTCGCCGCAGGCAGGCCATCCACCTTGGTTGCCGAGCGTCCAAATGGCAGGCCAAGCCCCTGTGGCTACAGGAATACGGGCCTTCACTTCTAAGCGGCCATACATAAAGCTGAAGCTCTTGCGCGTCTTGATGCATGAGCTTGTGTACTCGGCTGCCATGCGATTGAGTTTCCAGTTGTTACTGTTTTCTTTGTAGTAGGGATTGGGTACGCGTTCGCGACGGCCTACAATCTGAAGTATGCCGTCGATGATGCGTGCATTGTCCTCTTGGTACCATTGCAGCTCATGATTGCGTATGAATCCGTGTTCGAAGCTCCAGCGTGAAGAGTCGGGGCGGCCAGAACCTTCAAACTCGTCGGCCCAGATGAGGTGGTAATCAGCCGTGTCGACAGGGTGGGAGAGGGGAGCGGCCAGCAGCGATGCGGATATCGTCAGAAATGCAACTAAGAAAGAGGCTTGTGCCGTGAGATGGGATGTTTGTGTCATAGCCGTTGGTTTTTTCGATGGCAAAAGTAATAAAATCTTTCTACTTTAAAGTTTAAACTCTAAACTTTTTATTATCTTTGCCCCCGAAGTGTAAAAATAAAATACGTCTATGAACTTAAAAATTCGTTTGTCAATACTCAATTTTATTGAGTTTGCTGTATGGGGAGCCTACCTCACATGTATGGGTAATTATCTGGGTTCCGTAGGCTTGGGGGCTCAGATTTCATGGTTCTATGCCCTTCAAGGTATCGTGAGTATTTTCATGCCAACCATCATGGGCATCATAGCCGATAAGTGGGTTCAGCCACAACGCCTGTTGGGACTCTGCCACTTGGCAGCCGGCGTTGCCATGTTAGGCTGCTGGTGGATAGGCCTGCGTGCGGGCTTGGGCCACGACCTTCCCAACAAGTCGTTGTTCATCCTCGTGTATGCTATCAGCGTAGCCTTCTTCATGCCTACTATTGCGC
>DGSC01000053.1 GCA_002391275.1 Prevotellaceae bacterium UBA4372
CAACTTTCTTATCCCGAACTGACGTTGATTATGGAACTATTTAGCGGACAACAATGATAAATAAAACGAATGAGCTGTGTCAAAGTCTTTGATACAGCTCATTCGTTTTGTCTAAAATTTATTATAGTAATTTCTCCTTTTCATCTTCCGGTTGCCTCCTGGAATTGCCGTTTCAGTTTGCGGAGAAGATGAGGGTGGCTGGCGGTGATGTCGGTGGCTTGTGTTGGGTCGGCCTGGAGGTCGTAGAGTGTCCAGTCGTCAACATTGCCAAGTTCGTTGTCCGTGATGTTGCGTTTGGCACCTTTATAGGGTGGAATGAGTGCATATTGTCGGTAGCGAAAGGCCAGTCGACCAGCAGCTTCCACAACCATACTCTCGCGTCCGCGCTGCCGTTTGCCAAGGAACGTGGAGAGCATCTCGCGTGAGTCTAACGTGTCGGGTACCTGTTGCCCGATGAGTTTGCCTAAGGATGCGACAAGATCCTGCTGTGATACCAGTTTGTGGCTTTCTACAGGCTTGATATGTCCTTGCCAATAGACGAAGAATGGTACCCGTGTGCCTGCATCGTATAGGCTGTATTTTCCGCCTCGCAGACCGCCTCGTGGGTCGTGTTGCAAAGCTGATTCGCGAGCACCATCTACATAGCCGTCGTCGAGGACGGGACCGTTGTCGCTGGAGAAGATGATGAGTGTGTTCTCCAGCAATCCTTTCTCTTCTAACTTCTGCATGAGCTGACCTACGCACCAGTCGGCTTCTGCAATGACATCGCCCCGAGGTCCTAAGCCTGTTCGTCCTGCAAAGCGTGAGTCGGGGATGCGGGGAACATGCGGTTCATGAAGGCCATAGTAAAGGAAGAATGGTTGGTTTGTTGCTACTGAAGTGCGCTCGTCGATGTATTTAAACACCTTGTCCAGAAGATATTGTGCCATCTCATTGTCCCTCCAGCGAGCAGCCTGTCCTCCTTTCATAAAGCCGATTCGGGGTATACCATTGATGATGCTGTTGTTGTGACCATGGCTCCATTTCAGTTTCACTAATTCAGGATGGCTGAGTGCTGTAGGTTCGCCTTCGAAATTGTCCTTATAGCTGACCTCTATTGGGTCGTTGGGATCTAAACCTTCTACCAGCCCGTTCTCAACATAGACCGTAGGAACACGGTCTACAGTGGCGGCGATGAGGCATGTGTAGTCGAAACCGATGGCATTTGCCGACGGCGAAATTCGTTCATTCCAGTTGATTTTGCCTTGTCCCATGCCGAGGTGCCACTTGCCTATGGCCGCCGTGTGGTAGCCAGCTTGCTGGAACATCTTTGGCATCGTGAACTGGTCCGGAGAGATGAGCAGTGGGGCATCACCCGGAAGTATGTGAACGCCTTTTCGTTTCCAAGGGTACATGCCTGTGAACAATCCGTAGCGCGATGGGGTAGAGGTGGCAGATGTTGCATGACCGTCTGTAAAGCATACACCGCCACGAGCCAGGCGATCGATATTGGGTGTCTTGATGCTTGTCTGACCATAAGCGCTTACATCGCCATAACCTAAGTCGTCGGCGATGATCAGTATCACGTTTGGGTGTTGCTCTGCTGCAGCAAACGTAGGCAGAGATGCCAAGGTGGCAACCGGCAGTAGGATTTGTCTCATTGTTGTCATGCTTATTTCACGCTTATGTTATTTTCAATGATTTCGTCTTTGTCGTGTATCCGCGACCCTTCTTTCATTGGCCGAAGTTAGTGCGGATTGTTCTCGACAAGTTGGTGCTGGTTTGGTTCGTGGTTAGTTGTTACTCGTCAGCAAAGATAGTAATATTAATTAAAAGCGATGTCGAGATTGGCGAATAATCAGGAAACTCATAAAAAGTTTACCAAAATTGTCTGTTTGACCATGAAACTACTTTTTCTCACATGATAGCATGAGGATAGGGTAGGGAAGTGTTGTGTTTTATAAGAATTATATTTTATTTAACATATTTGAACACTCTGCTTCTAAATGCCCACAATAATCATACAAGATTTTTTTGCGGCAAGGCTCTATAAAACAACACATTGAAGCGTTTTCTTAGCCTCTGAGAATCGTTCAAAAATCTTTATCCGCCCAGTTGATTGTGTTTTTTTGATTCTCGAAGCGAAAATAATCCATGTTTTTTTAAAGGTTGAACGTTGGAGGTGTCGTACGCTTCATACTTCATGACGACTGACATCAATCGATTTGTAGGAACTGGTATCATAGCCAAGATTTACTTTTAATAGAAAAATCCCTCACTTTTCCCTTGCCATTGACCTTTTGATAAGTTTATGGTTTGAGAAAGGTGAGGGATTGAATCCTTAAATGATCTTTCTATAGTTGTACTTGCTTCAGAAGAACTTTGTCTCTTCGCCCACGACTTCGGAGAGAAGGAGGTTGGCAAGACGTGAGGTTCCGAGACGCAGCCATTGGTTGGTCAGCCATTTTTCGCCGAGCACTTCCTTGACGATGGTGTAGTAGACGAGGGCGTCGTGAACGGTGTTCAATCCGCCGGCAGGCTTGAAGCCAATCTGTATTCCTGTCTTCTCATAGTACTCCTTGATGGCCTGACACATGACGTAAGCAGCCTCGGGGGTGGCTGCGGGCTTCTCCTTGCCCGTAGATGTCTTGATATAGTCGGCGCCGGCGTACATGGCCAGGATGCTTGCGCGCTTGATGTCGGCAGGGGAGGGGAGGAGTCCTGTTTCGAGGATTACCTTCATCTTCTTGTCGCCGCAGACGCACTTCAGTTCCTGAATCTCGTCGCAGACGCTCTCGTAGTCGCCGCTCAAGTACTTGCCTACGCTCATGACGATATCGATCTCAGTAGCACCGTCTTTAAGGGCTAAAGCTGTTTCTGCTACTTTAACCTCTAAAACGGCCTGTGAGCTTGGGAAACTACCGCTGACGCACGCTACCTCGACGCCTTCCACTTCGAGGCTCTGAGAGACAATCTGGGCGAAACAGGGGTATACACAGATGGTTGCTACGTGTGGCAGATCGGGATAGGCCTCCTCGAACTTGTTAACCTTCTCCGTGAAAGCCAGCACGCTCTCTTCGGAGTCGGTGGTCTTAAGGGTTGTTAGTTCAACGCTGCCCATGAGGAATTTCTTCACTTCGACGGTGTCGTTCTCGGGTACTTTTTCATCTATAATTTTCTTTACCGCAGCGGCCACTTCGGCTTCGCTGACGTTCAGGTTGTACTTAGACAACGCTTGTTCGTACTTGTTTTGTTCCATAGTTTTATCTTTTATTGGTGATTAGTAAATAGATGATGCATACTACTGAAAGAAATGCGTAAGGCAAGAGGTCATTACTTGTCCAATTCTCCTGTTTTAGTTGCTTATAGATTAAATATGGTATGACGAGAGTGATGCTAAGAATCCATAATATGACGCTGGTCTCCTGTTGAGCAAACAGCATTTTGGCAATTAAGCTAAATGCGGCAATTAGAGCGCCAATAATGTGCAGGGTATAGAATATCTCGCGTATATTGCTTTTCTTCATCTTTTGGTTCTTATGGTTTACTCTTTGTTTTTGGTGTCCATAATGATTGTGACAGGCCCGTCGTTGCAGAGTTTTACCTTCATGTCAGCTCCAAATTCGCCATGACCTACAGGTCTTCCTATCGCTTCTGACAGCTTCTGGATGAAGGCCTCGTAGAGGGGAACGCTGATCTCGTGCGGTGCGGCCCTTAGCCAAGAGGGACGATTCCCTTTTTTGTAAGAGGCAAAGAGGGTGAACTGGCTGACAACGATGACGTTACCATCGGCGCCTTCATGTTCGCCTGCAATGTCCACGATGCTACGGTTCATGACGCCTTCAGCATCGTCGAACACCCGTAGCGCCGATACTTTGCGCACTAACCAGTCAACATCTTCCTGTGTATCAGACGATTCAATGCCTAATAGTATGACGTAGCCGAGTCCCTCGAATGCTGCGTTTACGTGGCCGTTGATGGTTACACTGGCGCCTTTAGCCCTTTGTATTACTATTCTCATTTAGTTGTTTTTATTCATTTAGTACATTGTTGTTCACTGAAGAGCTGCTTCCTTGAGAGAAATAGTTCTTTATCGCCTTGGCTTTTGCCTCACCTATCACTTTTGATAGCTCTTCTTCGCTGGCCTCTTTGATTCGCTTGACGCTCTTGAAGGCCTTCAGTAAGGCTTCTTTTGTCTTTGGCCCCACGCCCGGTATGGTGTCCAATTCCGAGCGTAATTGGCTTTTGCTACGTTTGTCGCGATGGAATGTTATGGCGAATCTATGTACCTCGTCTTGTATCTGTGTGAGGAGGCGAAATAGCGCGCTTTCTTGCTTTAGGGCAATTGTCATAGGTGGGTTGCCATAGAGTAGCTCGTGGGTTCTGTGGCGGTCGTCTTTGGCTAATCCTGCTATAGGTATTTGAAGTCCTAATTCACCTTCAACGACGGCGCGCACGACACTCATTTGTCCGGCTCCGCCATCCGTAATGATAAGGTCGGGTAGGGTAGTGCCTTCTTCTATCATTCGACTGTAGCGACGGCGAACGACCTCCTGCATCGAGGCATAATCATCCGGTCCAACGACCGTTTTGATGTTGTATTTTCGGTAGTCTGCCTTGCTCGGTTTACACTTTTTGAATACAACACACCCTGCCACAGCGTCACTGCCCGATATGTTTGAGTTGTCGAAACATTCAATCTGATAGGGTAGTGTTGGCAGCTTTAGGTGATCCTGTATTTCTTTCATTAGACGAACAGCCTTCTGCTCTGGGTTCAATTTGTCCTGTTGCTTCAATCGGTCGACTTTATATTGCTTTACGTTTAATTCCGAAAGTGATAGCAACTGACGTTTATCTCCCCTTTGAGGAATCGTTATTTCAATGCTTTCAAGTGGTAGTTCCACGTGGAACGGTAGCACGATTTCTTTTGCTGTAGATCCCCATTTGTCTCGCATATCCATTATGCCACGTACAAGCAATTCTTCTTTCGATTCATCGAGCTTCTTCTTGTATTCAAACGTGAAGGCTTGGTTGATGGCCCCTTCTACGACGTGTAGGTAGTTGATGTAGGCTATTTGTTCATCGTTGTCGATGGAGAAGACATCAATGTTGTGGCCTGTTGATGTGATGATCTGGCTCTTTTCTTGATGCGCTGTGATGAGTTCGTACCTTCGTTTGACTATCTGTGCCTCCTCAAACTTCATTTCAGCTGCAAGCTCTTGCATCTGTGTCAGCATCTCTTTACGTAATGTTGCCGTGTCGCCCTTGAGGATTCGTATGGCCGTATCTATGTATTGCATATATTCCTCATGACTCTGGTTTCCTACACATGGCCCTAAGCAGTTCTTCATGTGGTACTCCAGACACAGCTTGTATTTGCCTGTTTCTACACCTTCCTTCGTCATAGGTTGATGACAACGGCGAATAGGGTAGAGGTTCTTGAATAGTTCCAACAGGCCGTTGATGGTTGGGATATGACTATAGGGCCCGAAGTACATAGCTCCTTTACGGTCGATGTGCCGGGTCTTGAAGATTCGTGGTAGATACTCCTTGGTAACGGCAATGCTGGGGTAGCTCTTCCCGTCTTTTAACAATACATTGTATCGTGGCTGAAACTGCTTGATCAGTTGATTCTCGAGCAGCAGCGCTTCGGCTTCAGATTTGACGACAGTATAGGTAATGTTGTGGATCTTGCTTACAAGTACCTTTGTTTTGTAACGGTCTACCTCCGTGTGAAAGTATGTCGAGCAGCGTGCTTTTAGGTTCTTTGCTTTGCCCACATAGATAATAGTACCATGTTCATCATAGTACTGGTAGCTGCCAGGCTTCTCGGGCATATTGAGCACGATAGTCTTCAGCCTTTCAATGCGTTGTAGGTTCTCTTCTTTGGTCATTGTTCCACGTGGAACGGCTTTATTAAATGGTGACGAGTGTAGTCAGATCGATGCCTTTGAATAGGTCGCGGCCATGCAGTCCTTCGTCTGTAATCTCGATGATGAAATTGATGTAAACTTTCTTTGGTTTGAAATGTTGCACAAGCTTGTAAGTAGCAAGGGCAGTGCCACCTGTAGCGAGCAGGTCGTCGTGGATGAGCACGACGTCATTCTCGTTGATAGCATCGACATGCATCTCCACGGTGTCGACACCATATTCCTTAGTGAAGGATTCTTTGATGACTGTGGCGGGCAGTTTGCCTGGCTTGCGAGCCAGTACGACACCAGCTCCGAGGGGCACGGCTACAGCTGAAGCCATAACGAAACCACGGCTTTCGACACCCACGACCTTGGTAATGCCTTTGTCCTTGTACAGCTCGTACAGTTCGTCTGTCATGGCTTTCATGCATTCGGCATTCTTGTAGAGTGTAGTGACATCGCGAAAGTTAATTCCTTTTTTCGGAAAGTCGGGGATACAACGGAGGTTGTCGAGAATAAGTTTTTTGTCCATGTTGTTTATTTGATTGTTTAATTAGATGCTTACTTATATTGATGTTTATAGGCAGAAAATGCCACGCATAAATTGTCCTACCTTCCAAGGAGAACGAGGAGAACGTTGATGTCAGAGGGTGAAACTCCTGGGATGCGTGAGGCTTGAGCCAAGGTTTCAGGGTCGTGTGCGGTTAGCTTCTGACGACCTTCCGTGGAGATGGATTGAAGCGTGCTATAGTCGAAACGACCGCGAATGCGGATGTTCTCCAGACGATGCATCTTCTCGGCCTGTTCCACCTCGCGGGCGATGTAGCCGCTATACTTAATCTGTATCTCGGCTTCCTCTACAATCTCGTCTTGGCGTTCCGCTATGGTGTCGATGAGTTGGCGTAGGTGGGGTAGAGCAGGAGCGAGGTTTCCTATGCTTATCTGTGGACGTCCTAACAGTTCCCTCAGCTTGCAACCACGAGCAAGCGGTGCAGTGCCAAGCTGTTCGAGCAAGGCGTTGACATCGCCCATCTTGACGGAAAAGTCCTCTGCAAAACGTATAATTCGCTCTACTTCCTCTTTCTTTTTGAGGTAATGGTAAAGGCGTTCGCTGCTAGCGAGGCCCATTCTATGACCAATTTCAGTGAGGCGTGCATCGGCATTGTCTTGACGTAACAGGATGCGATATTCAGCACGTGAGGTGAACATTCGGTAGGGTTCATCCACGCCTTTACAGACAAGGTCGTCGATGAGTACGCCGATGTAGGCTTGATCGCGTTGAAGTACGAGTGAATCTTGTCCTGTGCAATGGCGTGCGGCATTAATGCCTGCGATAAGTCCTTGACCTGCAGCCTCTTCGTAGCCTGTAGTGCCATTGACTTGTCCTGCAAGGAAGAGACCAGAGATGACACGAGACTCCAGAGAGTGATGCAGTTGTGTAGGGTCAAAGAAGTCATATTCAATGGCATAGCCCGGACGATAAATCTCCAGATTGCGGAAGGCAGGGATGAGGCGAAGGGCTTCTATCTGCACCTCAATGGGCAGGGATGAAGAGAAACCGTTAAGGTAGTATTCGTTGGTATTCGTGCCTTCGGGCTCGAGGAAGAGCTGGTGCTGATCCTTGTCGGGGAAGGTGACGAGCTTAGTCTCTATACTGGGGCAGTAACGTGGGCCAATGCTTTGTATCTGACCATTATAGAGGGGTGAGTCTGGCAGCCCGGCACGAAGGCGTTCGTGGACGGCCTCGTTGGTGTAAGTAATCCAGCAAGGAAGTGAGGGTAGCCCACAGGACTCGCCCGCCACCCCTTGTAAGGAGGAAGTGGAATGTATTACGTTGTATGAGGATTTATTGCTTCCAAAAGAGGCAGCACCCTCGCTTGCGGGGGACGAGAAGGGGTAGTATGAGAACTTTCTCCCTTCGGTGTCGCCTGGCTGTTCGGTCATAAGAGAGAAATCGACTGAGCGGGCGTCTATGCGGACAGGGGTGCCTGTCTTCATGCGAGCGACGCGTATGCCGTGTTGAGCTATGCTCTCAGCCAACTCCAGAGAGGGTGGTTCGGCACAGCGGCCACCAGGGAGCTTGACACGGCCTATGTGCATGAGACCATTGAGGAAGGTGCCAGCGGTGAGGATGATACTCTTGGCGCGGAATGTCATGCCGAGGTATGTCTCTACACCGACAGCGGTTTTGGTAGCGACACAGTCGCTACATACAGAACTGGATTCTGCAATGGGGCTCTGGGCTTCAAGGTGGGTTTCCGCATTTGGGCTTTGGGCATCTGGGCGGGTTTTGGCTAAGGAGCCTTGTGTCCCAGGGCTATCTTCTACTATGAGGCGGCGCACCTGGTCCTGCCAGATATGCAGGTTGGGTGTGTTCTCAAGCACTTCGCGCCATGCCCAGATGAACTTTCCGCGGTCGCATTGGGCACGTGGGCTCCACATGGCTGGCCCTTTGGAGCGATTAAGCATCCGGAATTGAATGGTTGTAGCATCTGTGACGTGCCCCATGGCCCCTCCGAGTGCATCTATCTCTCTGACAATCTGTCCTTTGGCAATACCGCCTATGGCGGGGTTGCAAGACATTTGCGCAATTTTGTTCATGTCCATAGTAATAAGTAGCGTGCTCGCACCTATGCGCGCAGCAGCGTGAGCCGCCTCGCATCCAGCGTGGCCGGCACCTATTACAATGACATCATAATACTTTTCCAAATTCTTCTTTATATGTATTATCTAAAGTATTTCCCTACCACTGGTAAATTCTTCAGCGGCAGGTCTTTTTTGATGATGTAAGCAACGAAAACGAGAATGAGCACAGTGTTAATGACAATCTGTGCCCACGTGGGTACGGTAGCAGGAATGTACTCCATCGCGGCAAAGAGCACGGCGGTAAGGAGGACGTAGCAAGTAATCTCCTTCATCGGATAGTTGATAGGATTCTTCTGCTGGCCGATAATATAGCTGAGCACCATAGCCGTGCCATAGCCTGCTACGCCGCCCCAGGCGCATGCCCAGTAGCCATATGTGGGGATGAATAAGATGTTCACGGCCAGCAGCGTCACGCAGCCGATGGTAGAGAAAATAGCACCGTATATGTTCTTATCAATCAGTTTGTACCAGAAAGAGAGGTTGAAGTATACGCCCATCATGATCTCTGCGGCCATGACGATAGGCACTACGCCCAGTCCCTCGCGGTAGCCAGCACCGAGAATATACTTCAGTATCGGCATGTAACCGATGACGCAGAGGAATGACAAGAGCGTGAATATCAGGAAATATTTCATCGCCGTGGCGTAGTATTCGTTCTTGTCGGCATCCTTGGCCTTGGCGAAGACGATAGGCTCGTAGGCATAGCGGAAAGCCTGTGTGATCATGGCCATAATCATCGCAATCTTCACACAAGCGCCATAGATGCCCAGCTGCACGTTGGCTTCGGCTTGGTCAGGATAGACCTTAGGGAATACAATCTTATCGGCCACCTGATTGAGAATACCTGCCACGCCAAGGAAGAGCAGAGGCCACGAGTAGGAAAGCATGCGTCGCAGCAGACTGCCGTCGAAGTGCCATTGAATGCGTAGTAGGTCGGGGATGAAGAGGAGCGATATAAAGCCCGTGCACAGCAGATTAATAAGGAAGACGTAGAACACCGAAGTCTTGCCCAATACAACAAAATACAGTACATTGAGGCCTATATTTGCAAATATGAACAGCAGCTTGAGCGTTGCAAAGCGGATGGGGCGTTTCTGGAAGCGTAAGAAGCTGAATGGAATTGCCTGCAAGGCGTCCATCGCCACGACAGCCGCCATCATCAGCAGGTAGTCGTGGTGTTCGGCATAGCCCAGGTAGTCGGCAATCGGCGTGATAAAGCCGAAGATTAGTGCCAAGAATATGGCGGTGAGCGTGCCTACAGTGGCAAACGCTGTCGTGAAAACCGTGTCGGGCCATCTTCGACCAGCGGAACCCGACTGCGCGTCTGGGCCATCGTTGGCAAAGCGGAAAAGCGTCGTCTCCATGCCGAAGGTCAGCAGTACAAGGATAAGAGCCACGTAGGCATAGATGTTTGTGCTCACGCCGTAGTCGCCACTCTCTTTAGGCATGTAGTGGGTGTAGAGCGGTACGAGCAAATAGTTGAGGAATCGGCCTATGATGCTACTTAGTCCGTAGATGGCCGTGTCTTTGACGAGCGTGTTCAGTTTCGCCATAAAGTTTTCAAAAGAATATCAAAAGTTATAGTTTCAAAAGAAGCCTGCACGTGCCAGTGCGCGTGCAGGTTTCTTGGTATTTAGCCCTTTAGGGATTTATTTTGTCATTGAGTAGACAACGTCCATGATGTCCTTGCCCAGCTGGTCGGCAGCCTCCATGGTAGCTGCTTCGCTGTAGACGCGGATGATAGGTTCGGTGTTCGACTTGCGCAGGTGCACCCATTTGTCGGGGAAGTCGATCTTCACGCCGTCGATGTCGTTCACCTCCTCGTCCTTGTATAGCTCCTTCACCTTTGCCAGGATAGCGTCAACGTCGGTGTCGGGTGTGAGGTCGATGCGGTTCTTGGCGATGCAGTATGAAGGATAAGTGGCGCGTAGCTCGCTGGTCTTCATGCCTCGCTTGGCAAGATAAGTGAGGATGAGCGCAATGCCTACGAGGGCGTCGCGGCCATAGTGGGCGGCGGGATAGATTACTCCGCCGTTGCCTTCACCGCCAATGACAGCATGTGTGGCCTTCATCTTCGTGACAACGTTCACCTCGCCGACTGCCGATGCGTTGTACTCGCAGCCGTATTTACGAGTGACGTCGCGCAGGGCGCGGGTCGAGGAGAGGTTGCTGACGGTGTTACCGGGAGTGTGCTGAAGGATATAGTCGGCCACGGTCACGAGCGTGTACTCTTCGCCATACATGGTTCCGTCTTCACAGAAGAGAGCCAAGCGGTCTACGTCGGGGTCTACGACGAAAGCGATGTCGTAGCCGCCCTTCTGCATCAGTGCCTTGATGTCGCCTAAGTTCTTTTCCAGCGGCTCCGGGTTGTGCTGGAAGTCGCCTGTAGGTTCGCCATAGAGGCAGGTTACGGTCTCCACGCCGAGTTGCTCGAGCAGTTTGGGCAGGATGACACCTCCCACGGAGTTCACCGTGTCGAGTGCCACGCGGAACTTCGCTTTCTTGATAGCCTCCACGTCAACGAGTTCGAGAGCCTTCACGAGGTCGATATGTTTCTGGTCGTAGGTGTCGTCCTCGCGATACTTGCCGAGGTGGTCCACGTCGGCATATTCAAAGTCCTCGGCAGCAGCAATGCGCAGCACCTCGGCGCCTTCCTGTGCGTTGAGGAATTCGCCGTCGCTGTTGAGCAGCTTCAGTGCGTTCCACTGTCGGGGGTTATGGCTTGCGGTGAGTATGATGCCGCCGCAGGCACCTTCCTTGGTGACAGCAATCTCGGTGGTGGGCGTTGTGGCCAGGCCGATGTTCACAACGTCAAAGCCCATACCCATGAGCGTTCCGCAGACGACGTTTTTCACCATTTCACCCGAGATGCGTGCGTCGCGGCCCACGACAATTTTGTTGCTGCCTACAGTTTCCGTCTTGCGGATAAGCGTGGCGTACGCCGAAACGAACTTTACGATGTCCAGCGGATTCAATGTGTCGCCAGCGCGGCCGCCTATGGTGCCGCGGATGCCTGAAATAGATTTGATAAGAGTCATGTTATTAAGTTTAGAATTAAAGTTTGGTATTCAATTCGGCTACAAAATTAATGAATTAGGTTTGTATATTCACATTTTCATCTACTTTTTTTAGCTTAAATATGCCTTTTGTGAAATTAATTTCTTAAAAAATGCTCTCGTTGTGAGGCTTTCTTTTAACTTTGTAGCCATGAAATCCCTTAATCGAGCGTCCACAAATCTTTTGTACGCTGCCATTTTTTTTGCTCTTTCGGCTTTTATGCCTTTGCGCTCGATGGCGCAAGTGACGTCACGTCCGTCCACTGTTGCAGGTTGGGCCGACCGTCTTAGTCGTTTCGGTCGCGCCATTCCTCAAGAGAAGGTTTTCGTGCACATGGACAACACGTGCTATTTTCTGGGCGATACCATCTGGTTTGCTGCCTACACGCGTCGGACAGATGTAGACCATCCTTCCACGTTGAGCGGTGTGTTGTACGTAGAGTTGCTCAATCAAGAAGGTTATCTCGTCGAGCGTCAGATTGTGGAGATGCGTGGAGGCCGTGGTCAAGGCTGTTTTGCTTTGGCCGATACGCTCTACGGTGGTTTCTATGAACTTCGGGCCTACACCCGTTGGCAGCTCAACTGGGGCTTGACCGAGAAAGAACATACGAGCTATGCTGAGCAGTGGTTTTTTTCCAAGGATTTGGCTAAAGAGTACTATCGCGACTATGAGAAGCTCTACAGCCGCGTGTTTCCTGTCTACGATGCACCCGAGCAACCTGGCGAATACTTTCACGACATGACTACCCGTCCCCTTCGCCGATATTTCAAGAGTGGTGCCGAGTCGGCTCAACTCACCTTGTCGCTTTTTCCTGAGGGCGGCAGTGCTACGGCAGGTTTGCCATGCAACGTGGCTTTCGAAGCCGTCAGTGAGACAGGTGAGTGGCAGACAGGTAAGCTTGAGTTGTTCAGTCAGGGTCAGGTTGTTCAGCTGAGAACATCTGATGGTTCCACTGCCACGGCAGTAGATGCCGTCAGTCGTGGTCGTGGCCTTTTCTCGTTTACACCAGAATCCGGGCAGAAATATAAAGCCCGGTTCACTACTTCTGGCGGCGTCACTGCAGAGACCACTCTTGCCGTGAACGAGGCCGATGGCGTTTCGCTGAGTGTCCGTCGGCAGGCTGACGACTATGTAGTCGACATCTATTCCGCAGGCGCTGCTGCTCGCGAGCTTGGACTCACATTAATGCATGAAGGCCGTGTAGAGCGGTTCGAAACGATAGCGGCTGTCAATAGCACATCCCCAGGAACTGTTTCACTTGCTTCAGAGCCCCGGGCCACGTTCTCGCTGCCTGCTTCATCGCTTGTTCCTGGTGTACACCAGCTCACCCTTTTCGATGCCGACGGCCGCGTGTGGGCCGACCGCCTCTTTTTTGTTACCTCGTCGTCGCTCGGTCAGCCATCGCTGAAGATTGATGGAATCAAGGACCACTACGAGCCTTACGAACAAGCCACTCTGGAGTTGAGTGCCACTTTACCGTCGATGTCCGAAGCTGAAGGTCGGGCTGCTTCTGCCACCACCCTGTCGGTGGCTGTGCGTGATGCTGGCACCTCCGACCTCACCTACGATACGTCCGACATTCTCAGCGAGATGCTTCTTTCCTCCGAGATTCGCGGCTACGTTCCCGATCCCCGTTATTTCTTTGAAGCCGACGATGCCGAGCATCGCACTGCCCTTGACCTGTTGATGCTGACCCAAGGGTGGCGCCGCTTTGCCTGGCACACGATGGCCACGCCTGGAGCCTTTGAACTCAAGCAACCTGTTGAGGCTCAGACACCCATCTTCCGCGGCCAAGTGCTTAAATTCAAGACGGGATTGCCGCAGAACGACGTCGAGCAATTTGATGTTGTGTCTAACCCTTATGAATATGAAGAGATTGTCTATCGGCTTGAGATAGGCGCCGAACGTGCATTCATTAATGGCCTTTCTGATGGCTCTCCATCGCCAGCCGATATATATGAGGATACTGGATTAGGCGAGATACTGGAGACCATAAAGGCGGAAGCGCGGGCCAAGGAACGGCATCTGACGGCTGGCAGCTATCAGATGCATTCACCCATAGCCTCGTCGCGTTATGCAGCCAACGAAGGAGAGCTGCCCCATGAGATGCGTGTGCATGCCGAATTCACCCAGCCACATAGCGAATCCATCGTAGGAGACGTAGATACGCAGCATGGACATTTCACCATTCAGTCGCCGCGCTTCACGGGCTATTGCGTCTTCTTCCTGGCTGCCAGCGACACCCTGAAATGGAAGTCGGGGCGCCACACCTGGATAGACATGGACGACAGCAAGGAACCTGAATTCTACGTGCGTATTTCGTGGCCTTATCCTCGCTTTACACAACCTTACAGTCACTATCAGACCAGCTACCGCGAGGCACCAGCCTTCACGCCCCAGGCAGCACAGACGTCGCTTTTCAACCCCAAGACATTCGAGACTCAGATGGGCGGGCTCACCGTGATGGCCCGGCGAGGAGGCCTGCGCACTTTCGATGCTTCGCATCCTGCCATCGTCGTGGATGCCTACGAAGCCTTCAACGAGACCTGTGATGCCGGTCTGGCCTCAGGCTGGTACCGCGGACGCATTCATTTCATCAACAATATTGCCCGCACCTATATAGGCGACATGAACACGACCCATGCCTATTTGCTCGAACCGCGCTACGATGGTCGCAACATCTCGTTCAACAGGCCTGCGGCTACCATCAACCGCTACAATCTGCTCACCAACCTCGACAGTGTGCGCATCTATACCGACTTCAAGCCCCGCTACGGTGCCGATCCACGGGTCACAGAGGATAATCTCGACCGCGTAGGCATAGATTTGCGCCTCCTTCCTGACGAAGGCCAGCGGGTGAGTTACCGCGATCGACGCTACGTGTTGCAGGGCTTCAATGAGATAGAGGACTTCTACAACCCCGACTACAGTCGTACCCGGCCCTCTGATGATGCCGCCGACTATCGTCGCACGCTCTACTGGAATCCGGCCTTGCCGCTCGATGCCGACGGGCATGCCACCGTCCGTTTCTTCACGGGAACACGCCCGGCGACGCTGTCCGTCGAAGCCAATGGACAGGCAAACGACGGCACCTTGTTGCACGTGAACACATCAAACCCCTGATCTGGCCAACAGATCTGACGCATTCCTAACGAAGCTGAATATAAACTAACATACCTAACAACAACCAAAATTATGGACCAAAAACTACTTTCCATTGTCGACCAGTTCGCCATTCGCGGAATGGTCGCAGAAATCAAACCACTTGGTGAAGGTCTGATCAACGACACTTTACTCGTAAAGACTGCTCAGACCGAAGCCCCCAACTACGTGCTCCAGCGCGTCAACACCAATGTCTTCCCCGATGTCGATATGCTGATGAACAACATTCGCGCCGTCACGGGCCATATACGTCAGAAGCTGGAGGCACGCGGCGAAGACGACATCGACCGCAAGGTGCTCACCTTCGTGCCGCTGAAGTCCGACCCTGCCAAGCTTTACACTACCGTCGACGGCGAGCCTTGGCGACTGATGGTGTTCATCAACGATGCCGTGACCAAGCAAGCTGTCAACCCTGAATCCAGCGAAGCCGCAGGCGAAGCTTTCGGCGACTTTCAGGCCATGCTGGCCGACATTCCCGTACCGCTTGGCGAGACCATCAAGGATTTCCATAATATGGAGTTCCGCCTCCAACAGCTGAAAGAAGTTATTGCCAAGGATCCCGCAGGCCGGGTAGCTTCCGTGCAACCTATCATCGACGAACTGCTCTCGTATGCCGACGAGATGACCATCGCCGAGCGCCTCGGACGCGAGGGTAAGTTGCCCAAACGTATATGCCACTGCGACACGAAGGTCAACAATATGATGTTCGACAAGCAGGATCGTGTGCTCTGTGTCATCGACCTCGACACCGTCATGCCCAACTTCATCTTCTCCGACTACGGCGACTTCCTGCGCACAGCAGCCAACTTCACGGCCGAGGACGACCCAGACCTCTCGAAGGTTGGCTTCAACATGGAGATCTTCAAGGCCTTCACACGTGGCTACCTCCGCTCGGCCAAGAGCTTCCTCACGCCGCTGGAGAAGGAGATGCTGCCCTATGCCGCCACCCTCTTCCCCTACATGCAGGCCGTGCGCTTCCTCTGGGACTACCTCTCAGGCGACAAATACTGGAAGTGCAAGTACCCCGAGCACAACCTCGATCGCGTGCGCAACCAGCTCACCCTCTTCCGCAGCGCCTATGCCCTGAAACCCGAGATGGCCGCCTTCATTGCGCGACAATGATTTTTTATCTGGTTGGTCGCATCATTCAACCCGCTTAGGTGCATCGGCCGATTCTCTTAGGCGCATCAGCCAATTCTCTTAGGTGCATTGGCCAATTCTCTTAGGTGCATCGGCCGATTCTCTTAGGTGCATCAGCCAATTCTCTTAGGCGCATAAAAAACGAACCCTCAGGCACACTGAAAAGTGCACCTGAGGGTTTGTTGTTTCTTCTATTGAAGAATACTTTGCACGGCCTGCATAAGCAAAACGCCCAAATCAAGCTATAAACCACGAAAAAAGAGAACATTTCTTTTGTTTAATCGTTAAAAACATCTATTTTTGCAGCACCTTAAGCTCGTTGTACTGTCTTAAGACCGTATTTATTAACTAAAATTATATCATTTTCAAAACTATTATTTTTTATCATTTATGTGGTTAATTGACTCATCAATCGGAAGAAAAGTAGTCATGTCCGTGACAGGCTTGGCCTTGATTCTCTTCCTGACGTTCCATGCATGCATGAACGTCGTAGCTCTGTTCAGCCCAGAAGGCTACAACATGATCTGCGAATTCCTCGGCGCCAATTGGTATGCCGTGGTCGCTACCATTGGCTTGGCAGCCTTGATGGTTCTGCACTTTGTGTTTGCCATCATCCTGACCATTCAGAACAAAAAGGCTCGTGGCACCGACAGCTATGCCGTGACCAACAAGCCTGAAAAGGTGGAGTGGTACAGCCAGAACATGTTCCTGCTCGGCTGCATCGTCGTGTTAGGTCTCTGCCTGCACCTCTACAATTTCTGGTACAACATGATGTGGAGCGAGCTCATGGGCAACGCTTACACACAGTTGCCTTCGCCCAGCGACGGCTATGCTTGGATTGAGCAGACCTTCGCCCAGCCCGTCTTCGTAGTGCTTTATGTTATCTGGCTTTGTGCCATCTGGCTGCACATCAACCACGGTTTCTGGAGCGCTATCCAAACTTTGGGTTGGAGCGGCAAGATATGGCTCAATCGTTGGCAATGCATAGGTTTCTGGTGGTCCACCATCGTCATCCTGATGTTCTTCGCCGTCCTCGTAAAGTTTGCGTTCTTTGCTTAACACAAAACCTTTAAAACATCATACAACTATGTCAGAAAAAGTAAAGAAAATAGATTCCAAGATACCCGAGGGACCCGTTGCTGAGAAATGGACCAACTACAAGGCACATCAGCGCTTGGTGAACCCGAAGAACAAACTGAAGCTCGACGTTATCGTCGTAGGTACGGGTCTGGCTGGTGCCAGCGCCGCTGCCTCGCTTGGCGAGATGGGCTTCAACGTGCTCAACTTCTGCATTCAGGACAGCCCCCGCCGCGCTCACTCCATCGCTGCTCAGGGTGGTATCAATGCAGCCAAGAACTATCAGAACGACGGCGACTCAGTATACCGTCTATTCTACGATACAATCAAGGGTGGTGACTACCGTGCACGTGAGGCAAACGTTTACCGTCTTGCTGAAGTGTCTAACAGCATCATCGACCAGTGTGTAGCTCAGGGCGTTCCATTCGCTCGTGAGTACGGCGGTCTTCTAGACAACCGTTCATTCGGTGGAGCTCAGGTGTCTCGTACATTCTACGCTAAGGGTCAGACAGGACAGCAGCTTCTACTTGGTGCATACTCAGCACTTAGCCGTCAGGTCAACAAGGGTACAGTTAAGCTTTACACTCGTTATGAGATGCTTGACGTCGTTATCATTGAGGGTCGTGCTCGTGGTATCATCGCACGTAATCTTGTTACAGGTAAGATCGAGCGTTTCTTCGGTCACGCAGTAGTAATCGGTACTGGTGGATACGGAAACACTTACTTCCTTTCTACTAACGCTATGGGATCTAACGGTTCTGCAGCTATGCAGATCTACCGTAAGGGAGCTTACTTCGCTAACCCATGCTACGCTCAGATTCACCCAACTTGTATTCCAGTTCACGGAGACATCCAGTCTAAGTTGACATTGATGTCTGAGTCTCTTCGTAACGATGGCCGTATCTGGGTTCCTAAGAAGCTTGAGGACGCAAAGGCTATCCAGGAGGGAAGAAAGACAGCTAACGATATTCCTGATGAGGACCGCGATTTCTACTTGGAGCGTCGTTACCCAGCATTCGGTAACCTAGTGCCACGTGACGTTGCTTCACGTGCAGCTAAGGAGCGTTGCGACAAAGGATTCGGAGTAAACAACACAGGTCTTGCTGTATTCCTTGACTTCAAGTACGCTATCCAACGTCTAGGTAAGGACGTAGTTGCTCAGAAATATGGCAACTTGTTCCAGATGTATGAGAAGATCACAGACGAGAATCCATACGAGGTTCCAATGAAGATATTCCCTGCTATCCACTACACAATGGGTGGTATCTGGGTTGACTACGAGTTGATGACATCTATCCCAGGTTTGTTCGCAATCGGTGAGGCAAACTTCTCAGACCACGGTGCTAACCGTCTTGGTGCGTCAGCATTGATGCAGGGTCTTGCAGATGGTTACTTCGTATTGCCATACACAATCCAGAACTACTTGGCAGATCAGATCCAGGTGCCAAGAATGAGCACAGACCTTCCTGAGTTCGTAGAGGCAGAGAAGGGTGTTCAGGACAAGATCAACAAGTTGATGAGCATTCAGGGTTCTGAGAGTGTTGACTCAATCCACAAGAGACTAGGTCACATTATGTGGGAGTACGTAGGTATGGGCCGTACTAAGGAAGGTCTTGAGACAGCTATGAAGAAGCTTAAGGAGCTTAAGAAAGAGTTCTGGAGCAACGTCTACATCCCAGGTGAGGCCAACACACTAAACACAGAGTTGGAGAAGGCTTTGAGATTGTCTGACTTCTTGGAGATCGGCTACTTGATGGCTATCGATGGTTACAACAGAAATGAGTCTTGTGGTGGTCACTTCCGTGAGGAGTACCAGACAGAGGAGGGTGAAGCTCTTCGTCAGGATGACCAGTACTCATATGTTGCTTGCTGGAAGTACACAGGTGAGAACTCAGATCCTGAACTTTTGAAGGAGCCACTTGACTACGAGGAGACAGAGCGTAAGACTCGTAACTACAAGAACTAATTTCTAGTAAACTTGAAAATTCTGACAAAAATGGGAAAAGAAAAAGAATTAAATATAACACTTAAGGTATGGCGTCAGAGAGGTCCTCAGGAGAAGGGTGCTTTCGAGACATACCAGTTGGAAGGAATTTCTACAGAAAGCTCATTCCTAGAGATGCTTGACGTTCTTAACGAGAAGTTGGTTAAGGAAAGAAAAGAGCCTGTAGTGTTCGACCACGACTGTCGTGAGGGTATTTGTGGTATGTGTTCATTGTATATCAACGGACATCCACACGGAAAAGACCAGGAGGTTACAACATGTCAGCTACACATGCGCCGTTTCAACGATGGTGACACTATCACAATCGAGCCTTGGCGTTCAGCTGCATTCCCAGTAATCCGCGACTTGATGGTAGACCGTTCAGCTTTCGACAAGATCATGCAGGCTGGTGGTTACACTTCAGTTAACACAGGTGGTATTCCAGACGCTAACGCAATTCCTATTCCAAAGCCAGTCGCTGACGAGGCAATGGATGCAGCATCATGTATCGGATGTGGAGCTTGTGTAGCAGCTTGTAAGAACGGATCAGCTATGTTGTTCGTTTCAGCAAAGGTATCTCAGTTGGCTCTTCTTCCTCAGGGTAAGGTAGAGGCTGCAAAGAGAGTAAAGGCTATGATCGCAAAGATGGACGAGCTTGGCTTCGGTAACTGTACTAACACACGTGCATGTGAGGCAGAGTGTCCAAAGGCAGTGTCGATCAGCAACATCGCTCGTTTGAACCGTGAGTTCATCTGCGCTAAGTTGAAAGACTAATATGGTCTGATGACATAAAGAGAGGATAGGCGTAATCACGTCTATCCTCTTTTTGATTAAATACCAATATTGAAAAAAGACACAAAAGGCATCCCCATACATATAATGAATAAACGACATGGATAACAAGACAAAATATAAAGTAATAGAGGCAAAACTTAACGGAGAGCTATCGTTTGACAACGGAGGAGATTTCATAGCCGACCTGTTCAGCGAAGACTTGGCAGGAATCGGATATGATTCGTTTGAAAATGCTGGAGACGTATTGAAATGCTACGTCGCAGAAAATCTCTTTTCTGAGGCCAAACTGAAAGAAGTGATTGAAGGTTCCGAGCTATATACAAATATCATATATAAAATAGAAGATCTGGAAGACAAAGACTGGAATGAAGAATGGGAAAAAAACTATTTCCAGCCGATTGTAGTGGCAGACCAAGTAGTGGTGTGCAGTGAATTTCACAAGAACGTGCCAGAAAGCAAATACAAAATCATCATAAATCCGAGAATGGCATTCGGGACAGGGCATCACCAGACAACAGGGCTGATGATGAAGAATATGCTTGACTGTGATTTTAAGGGGAAGACGGTGATGGACATGGGCTGCGGCACAGCAATACTGTCAATCTTGGCAGCATATTTAGGTGCAGAAAAAGTAGACGCAGTTGATATAGACGTTTGGGCATACGAGAACTCCATCGACAATTTGGTAGTCAACAAAGTGGAGGACAAGATACACGTGCGCCAAGGAGACGCAGCGACGGTGGAAGGTTTGAATTCCGTCTACGACATATTTTTGGCGAACATCAACCGCAACATTTTGCTCAACGACATACCGAGATACGCAAATTCAATTAAAGAAAACGGAAAATTAATTCTAAGCGGATTTTACAAGGAAGACATACCGGCAATCGAAGAAGTTGCTAAAAAACATAATTTTAGCTTGCAAACTGTCAAAGAAAAAGACAATTGGGTGTCAATTTGCATGAATAAGCAAAAGTGTTAGTAAAATAATAGGCAATAAAGTTGTTTTCCTTAAAAAAAAATATACTTTTGCAATCTCTCTAAAAGGAGAGTGTGTAAAGTTGTTTAATTCTTAACAAAAACGCTTATGTATTGGACATTAGAGTTGGCGACAAAATTGGAAGATGCTCCATGGCCTGCATCAAAGGATGAATTGATTGACTACGCATCTAGATCAGGAGCTCCATTGGAGGTTATCGAGAACTTGGAAGAGTTGGAAGACGAAGGCGAAATATACGAATGTATAGAGGATATTTGGCCAGATTACCCAAGCAATGAAGATTTCTTTTTCAATGAAGAGGAGTACTAACTGGTCGCGGCAAAAATCAAAAAGAGAATTTTTTTTGAATTTTTACGTTGATTTTTTTTGTCAGTTACGGCAAAAAAAACTAATATTGCTCTTAAATTCCGTTTTGAACGGGTCAAAAAGGGTGTTGATTTTGCTTATATCGCTATTTTTCAGCGATATAATTGCGTACTCGCAATTCAACAGCCTTGATATGTTGAGTGCAGTTTTGGATTGGGAACGAGCTAATCCATCGTTAGTGGCAAGCAACAAGAGAACGAACGTGTTGGGAGAGTTTCAATCCCAATGGGTAGGATTTGAAGGTCATCCTCAAGATGTATTTTTCAGTTTCAATTCTCATCTGCCATGTCAACGAGATCAAGCTGTCGGAGTGGTCTTCTCTGTTCAATCAGAGAGTTTCTGGAAATTCCAAAGATTTGGTTTGGAATATGCTCATCGAATAGAAACAAAGACAGGCAACCTGTCATTCGGTTTGGATGTAGGATTCGCGGATTTTAGTTTTGATTACGATAAAGCTTCTTCAGGACTTGGAGGAGAAGACAATTACCACAAGCTGCAAGATCCGTTACTAAGCAAACAAGGAGCAAGCGAAGAGCAGAACGACATTGTTTTCGACCTAAATTTCGGAGTCGGGGCAAAAATAAACAAGCTCGATGTTGGTGTGTCAGTATTTCATCTGAACGCCGGCAAAGCAGAAATAGTAGAGGGAAAGCAATTCGCATTGGAGCCGACGATGCTTGTGTATGGAGAATACAAGTTGAAGACGAGAAGCAAAATGTTTTTGTACAGACCATCACTGATGGTTCGAACAGATTTTTCTTCGATGCAGGTAGGAATGAACAACGTCTGCACATACAAAGAGAAATTCACGTTCGCATTAAACTCATGGTTTTGGAGTTCGATGGCATTTGCATTTAGCTTTGAAGTCATATCTGGAATGCAGATTGGATACGGATATGTGTTACCATTAAATAAAATGATAAGGTCTGGTGGTTCACATGACGTAGTAGTTAGATACTCGTTTGATTTGAATTTTTCAAAGAAAGACAAGTACAAGAGTGAAAGAATTTTGTAAAACAATAAATTTGAAATAAAATTAGTAATTCAAATATCATGAAAAAGCTGTTAATTTTCTCAGTGATTGCATTGCTACTCGGTAGCTGCTCCGGAGACGGAGGAGGCGAGTTGGTCGGTGTTTATTCAAAATCATGGAAAGAGCCGTCTCCTTATGGTATGCTTTACATTAAGCGCGGATCCTTTACCATTGGTCAGAACGACCAGGACGCAAACTGGGCTATGACATCACAGTCAAAGACGGTTTCTGTTGACGCATTTTGGATGGATGAGACAGAGATTACAAATGGAGAGTACCGTCAATTCGTACACTGGGTACGCGACTCTATCGCACGCGAGAAGTTGTCTTTAGTTGATGAAGAGTTTAAGATCACACAAGACAAGAAAGGTAATGAGCTAAAGAAGCCTATTCTAAACTGGAAGAAAGACATTCCTTGGAGTAAGCCTAACGAAGATCAGCAAATTGCAATTGATAGTATGTTCTATATGGGAGAGGACGATATCGACATCTTCCCTCAGTTGAACGCTATGATTTTGTCGTACCAGTACTCATGGGTAGACTACATTCAGGCTGCTAAGAAGGAGAACAAGTTCGACGTAATGCGTGGATCATACAACAGAAGCATCGAAGGACTTGGCGTAACTAAGGATAGTGCAGATGTGATGATTCGTAAGGACACTTCTTACTACAACGAGCAAGGTCACATCATCAATAAGACAATCTACAGAGAGTTGAAGAAACGTTCAGACTTCATCTCAAAGAAGCGTATCAACATTTATCCTGATACACTTTGTTGGATTCGTGACTTTACTTACGCTTACAATGAGCCATACATGAAGTTGTATTTTGCTCACCCAGGATACGGTGAATATCCAGTAGTTGGAGTTTCTTGGGAACAGGCTCAGGCATTCTGCCACTGGCGTACAAACCTATTCAACGGTTATCAAATTGCCAATGGAGGAGTACGAGTTCAAGACTTCCGTCTACCAACTGAGGCTGAGTGGGAGTACGCAGCACGTGGAGGCAAAGACTTGTCAATGTACCCTTGGGGAGGTTACTACGTACGTACAGCTAAGGGATGTTTCTTAGCAAACTTCAAGCCACAGCGTGGTAACTACACAGACGACGGTTATCTAATCACATCACGTGTAGCTTCATATCCGCCAAACGATTTCGGTTTGTATGATATGGCAGGTAACGTTGCAGAGTGGACATCTACTGCATTCCACGAGTCTAATTACTCATTTGTACACGATATGAACCCTAACTACGAGTACAACGCTAAGTCTAGCGATCCAGATGTATTGCGTAGAAAAGTCATCAAGGGTGGTGGCTGGAAAGATGTCAGCATCTTCTTGCAGTGTGGTATGCGTACATATGAGTACCAGACAGAGAACCGTTCATTCCTAGGTTTCCGTTGTGTAAGAAGCTACATTGGAATGGATTAATCAGAATTCAACAAAAACGTAATTATTAACAATCTTAAATTAATATTTCGAAAAATGGGTTTAATGGAATTTATGCAATCACCTACAGGTAAGAGAGTTACAGGTGTTGCTTACTCACTAGGAGCTTCAATCGTTATTATTGGAGCATTGTTCAAAATCATGCACTGGCCAGGTGCTGGAGTCATGCTTACAATCGGAATGGGTACAGAGGCTATCTTGTTTGCCATCGGTATCTTCGATAAGCCTCATAAGGATTACCACTGGGAGTTGGTATGGCCAGAACTTGACGACGAAGGTGCTGAGGGTTCAGCTCACGGAGTTGTAGCTGCAGGTGATTCAAAGGAGCTTTCAGTTCCTACAATTGATCCTAAGGCTCTAGTTGAGGAGCAGTTGAAGAATCTATCTGAGGGTGTTTCTAAGTTGGGTAACACAGCTTCTCAGTTGGCTAACCTTTCTGAGGCAGCTAACGTATCTAGCTCATATATCTCTAACGTAAACGCAGCTTCTCAGGCAGCAGGTGCTTTCGCAGCATCTCAGGCTAACCTAAAGAACTCTTCTGATTCTTTGGTTAACTCATACAAGGATATCGAGGCTAGCATCAGCAGCGCATCTTCTGGTTCTAAGAACTTCGCTGATCAGATGAATGGTATCAACAAGAACATCTCAAGCATCAACAGCATGTTCGAGATTCAGGCTAAGACAGCTAGCGAGCAGGGTGAGGCTATGTCTCTTGTAACAACTGCTCTTAAGACAGTTGCTGGTTCTATCAACTCTTCTGCTTCTTCAGCTGAGGCTTACAAGTCTGAGATCGAGAAGTTGGCACAGCAGATGAAGAGCCTTAACACTGTTTATGGCAACATGTTGAACGCCATGACTATCCGTGGTTAATTGTTAAACGAAATTAGTGTAAACTAATCTTTAGGTATTAATCTATGAGTGGAGCTACGAACTGTCCGGAGACCCCGAGACAGAAGATGATCGCCATGATGTACCTCGTGCTAACTGCCATGCTTGCACTTAACGTGTCTGCGCAGATTTTGAACGGATACACCTCGATCTACGAATCAATGACGAAGAGCGTACAGATCGCTCAGGGTAACAATGCAAACTTGGAGTACAAGTTTGGATCTCTAGAGGACCAGAATCCTGTTAAGGCTAAGCCAATGAGACCTTACGTAGACTCATTGGTAAAGGAGTCTAACGCACTATACCAGTACCTTGACACTTTCAAGCACACTTTGGTTATGCTTGTTGACGGTGAAGAGGCAGACAAGAAAGATTGGACAATCAAGAACGCTGGTGACCTTAACATCGCTAGTGAGCTTTTGGAAGGAAAATCTTCACGTGCATTGGATCCAGAAGGTAAGAACTGGGGTGCTACAATGAAAGCTAAGATCGGTGCTTTCAGCGAATTCGCTCAGAGAATGGTTAAAGTCGGTGATATCGCTGACACAACTAAGGCAGCGTCTTTCAAGCAGACATTTGACACTCCTGACAAGAAGATTGAAGGTGCTGTTTACTCTTGGGAGAAGCAGTTGTTGGAGGATCAGCCAGCTATCGCTGTGTTGGCAACTGTAACAAAGCTTCAGAACGACGTACGTAACACAGAGGCAGAGTGTTTGAACCATATCATCGGTCAGCTTGATGCTGGTGACTTCCGTGTGAACAAGATTCAGGCTCTTGCTATTGCTGATGAGCAGTACGTATTGAGAGGAAGCAAATACCGTGCTAAGATCGTGTTGGCAGCAACAGACTCAACAAAGGATCCAGTTATCGAGATCAATGGTAAGCCATTGGAGAAGGATATCTACGAGTTTACTGCGACAACTCTTGGTAAGCAGAAGTACAAAGGTAACATCAAGATGAAGAAGCCAAACGGAGAGGAGATTTCTTATCCATTTGAGACTGAGTACGTTGTTGGTGAGCCTACAGCTACAGTTTCTGCTGACATGATGAACGTTCTTTACGCCGGTTTCAGCAACCCAATCTCAGTATCAGTTCCAGGTGTAAATTCTGGTGACGTTAGCGTATCAGTTTCTGGTGCATCTATCTCTAAGACAGCTAAGGGTTGGGTCGTTACACCTCATCCATCACAGGTTGGAAAGATGTGTGACATCAACGTATCAGCTAACATCGGTGGAAAGTCACAGCACATGGCTAAGCACTCATTTAGAGTCAAAAAACTTCCTAATCCAGCAGCAATGTTGAAGTATGGTAAGGACGGTAGATTCTATGTAGGTAAGATTGCTAAGACAGACCTAATCTCAGCTGATGAGGTTGTTGCAGAGCTTCCAGATGCAGACTTGAACGTTAAGTACAATGTGCTTTCATTCTCTATCAAGTCAACAGACTCAATGGGTAATACAATCGTAGAGCCAGCACAGGGTTCTCGCTTGACTGATAAGCAAAAGTCAGTATTCAAGAAATTGGTTAAAGGTAAGACTATTTACTTGTCTGATGTATTCGCAACAGGACCAGATAAGGTAAGACGTCAGCTTTCTCCAGTCGAAATTGCACTTAAGTAATCTAAAAAAACTGAAAAAGGTTTAAGTCATGAAAAAATGTTTTAATTTGTTGTTAACTGCTTGTTTGCTAGCTTTTGCAAACCTCGCAAATGCTCAGGACCAGTCTTTCTTTGATGAAGCTGGCAACATTTCTGAGGAATTGCAGACTAACTTGCCAACAAGTGGTCCCAAAGAAGGTCTTGAACCTATTGAAATGGTTAACCCACGTGCCGACGATATCTATTGGCAAAAGGTTGTCTATAGAATTATCGACCTTCGTGAGAAGATGAATTTTCCACTATACTACCCTGAGCTTCCAGCTGACAACAGAACAAGCTTCTTTGCTCTAATGTTTAGATTGGTTCAGGATGGTAAAGTCAAGGTGTATGACTATGCTGAGGAGTACGAGCATTTCGACGACCAGCACGTGACAAAATTCCGTGATTTGATGGATAAGTTCGCGTTGCCATACGAAACAAAACTTGACTCTATTACTAATGATACTATCTATGTAATTGATGACACAGACGTTCCTAACCGTGATATCATCAAATACTTCTGCAAGGAGGTATGGTATTTCGACAGAATTTCGTCTACTTTCAATTGCCGTATCATCGGTTTCTGCCCAGTGATGCAGAGAGAGGGAGATACTGGTCTAGAGACATTGCCTCTATTCTGGATTCCTTTTGAGACACTTCGTCCTTTCTTGTCACAGACAGAGGTTCTTATCACTGATAAGAATAATGGAGCAAGACCTTCGTTTGACGACTTGTTCATGAAGAGAAGATTTTCTAGCTACATCTACAAAGAGTCTAACGTACAGAACAGATCTTTGCTAGAGTACAATACAACACTTGAGGATGTTAAGAAGGAGCAGGAGATGGTAAAAACTCGCTTGATCAACTTCGAAACTGACTTGTGGGAATATTAAAAAAAGACTTTCTTACAGAAAATTGGCATCGCAATAAAATGCGATGCCTTTTTTTATTTGTCATTATCATCTACCTTTTTGCAAATACAACATCCTTTTCTCTTCAATTTTTACTAATTTTGCAGACGTCTATATTGCGGACACTTCAAGAAGAGAAAGAAATTTGAAATACAATGGATTATAAATTTTCAGAAATTGAAAAAAAGTGGCAGAAATATTGGGTAGAAAATGCCACATATAAAGTTAAGGAAGATTCTTCCAAGAAGAAGTTCTACGTCCTTGACATGTTCCCTTATCCATCAGGAGCCGGTTTGCACGTCGGCCACCCTCTTGGCTATATTGCATCAGATATTTTTGCTAGATACAAACGACAGCAGGGATTCAATGTCCTCCACCCTATGGGTTACGACTCTTACGGCCTTCCCGCTGAACAGTATGCCATCCAGACCGGCCAGCATCCTGCTGTGACAACGGCTAAAAACATCGCTCGCTACCGTGAGCAACTTGACAAAATCGGTTTCTGCTTCGACTGGAGCCGTGAAGTCCGCACTTGTGAGCCAAACTACTACAAGTGGACACAGTGGGCATTTATCAAAATGTTCAACTCTTACTATGACAACGATGCCAATAAGGCTCTTCCTATCGAAGAACTTATCGCTAAGTTTGAGAAAGATGGCAACACCAACGTAAACGCAGCTAACAACTGCACCGTAAAATTCTCAGCTTCAGATTGGAAATCTTATTCTGAAAAAGAAAAAGAGCAGATTCTTTTAGCATACCGTATAGCTTACTTGGCTGACACAAAAGTAAACTTCTGCCCTGCCCTTGGTTGTGTGCTTGCCAACGATGAGATCAGCGAAGGTGTCAGCGTACGTGGCGGTTACCCAGTGGAGCAGAGAGTGATGCGTCAGTGGAGCTTGAGAGTCTCGGCTTACGCGCAACGTCTACTTGATGGCCTTGACAAAATCGACTGGTCGGATGCTTTGAAGGAAACACAAAAAAACTGGATCGGACGCAGTGAAGGTGCAGAGATGGATTTCGCTGTCAAGGGACAGGATCTTAAATTAAAAATTTTTACTACTCGTTGCGATACTATTCACGGTGTCACTTTCATGGTGCTTGCTCCAGAAAGCGAGTATGTTGCAAAAGTGACAACTGCAGACCAGAAAGCGGCTGTGGATGATTATCTTGCTCAGGTGAAACGCAGAACAGAACGCGAGCGTATCTCTGATCGTCGTGTCAGTGGCGTCTTCTCTGGATCATACGCAATCAATCCAATCACAGAAAAAGAGATTCCAATCTATATCAGCGACTACGTGCTTGCTGGCTACGGTACAGGTGCCATCATGGCTGTTCCTGCTCACGATTCACGTGACTACGCTTTCGCTAAACATTTCAACCTTCCTATCATTCCTCTAATCGAAGGAGCTGATGTCTCAGAAGAGAGTTTCGACGCGAAGGAAGGAATCATGATGAATTCAGGCTTCTTGAACGGGCTTACTGTAAAAGAGGCTTTGAAGACAGCCAAGAAGTATATCAAGGAGAAAGGTATCGGAGAAGTCAAGGTGAACTACCGTCTACGCGATGCTATTTTCTCACGCCAAAGATACTGGGGTGAGCCATTCCCTGTATATTACAAGGATGGTATGCCACACATGCTTGATGAGAGTAAGCTTCCTCTTGAATTGCCTGAGGTTTCCGACTTCAAGCCAACAGAGAGCGGAGAGCCACCTCTTGGTCACGCTGAAAATTGGTGTACTCCAGAAGGTTATCCATACGAGTTGAACACAATGCCTGGATTCGCAGGTTCATCTGCCTACTATCTAAGATATATGGATCCGACTAACGACAAGGCACTTGTAAGCAAAGAAGCGAACCAGTATTGGAAGAGCGTCGACTTGTACGTTGGTGGTACAGAGCACGCTACAGGACACTTGATCTACAGTCGTTTCTGGAACAAGTTCTTGTTCGACTTGGGTATCGTTTGCGAGGATGAGCCATTCCGTAAACTGATCAACCAGGGTATGATCCAGGGACGTTCTAATTTCGTATACCGTATCAAAGATACCAACACATTCGTGTCTCTTGGATTGAAGAAGGATTATGATGTCACTCCTATCCATGTCGACGTGAATATTGTAAACAACGACATTCTTGACATTGAGGCTTTCAAGGCTTGGAGACCTGAGTTTGAGACTGCCGAGTTCATTCTTGAAGACGGCAAGTACGTGTGTGGTTGGGCAGTTGAGAAGATGTCAAAGTCTATGTTCAACGTTGTGAACCCTGATGATATTGTAGACAAATATGGTGCAGACACATTGCGTCTATATGAAATGTTCCTTGGACCAATCGAGCAGTCGAAGCCATGGGACACAAAGGGTATCGACGGTGTGAACAGATTCCTGAAGAAATTCTGGGGCATGTTCTTCACTGGCGACAACTTTGACGTGGTGAAAGCAGAGCCAACAGCCGAAGAGCAGAAATCAATCCACAAGCTTATCAAGAAGGTGACGGGAGACGTCGAGACATTCTCATACAACACTTCTATCGCAGCATTCATGATCTGCGCTAACGAACTGACATCGTTGAAATGCAAAAACGCAGAGGTTTTGACTAAGTTTGTCACAGTGCTTGCTCCATTCGCACCTCACATCTGCGAGGAACTTTATCACTTGCTTGGCAACACAGGTTCTGTTTGCGACGCTCAGTGGCCATCTTATGATGAGAAATTCTTGGTGGAAAGCAGCGTGAAGTATCCTATCTCATTCAATGGCAAAGTGAGATTCACACTTGAACTTCCAGCAGACATGGACAAAGCAGATGTTGAAAAGACAGCTCTTGCCAACGACCAGACAATTAAGCTTCTTGATGGCAAACCAACAAAGAAGGTAATTGTAGTGCCAGGAAAGATTGTGAATATTGTATTCTAAAATCAGATTATCAAATGGAGACAGGAGTTATGGCTTTCTGTCTCCTTTTTTTGTATTATGAATAGATTCTTCATCCTTTTTATCTCAGTTTTAATCTGCAGTTCAGCAATGGCGGCTCAATCGGACGTCAAGGCAATGACTATTGAACAGATGGAGGCAGCAGAGTCGCAAGCATATCTTCAACAAATACTTTCCATTGAGAGTTTTGAGGATGCTGAAGACTGCAAAAATCATAGAAAAGACGCATTAATGTGTGCCAACTATATTCTCAACACCCCTTGCGAGCTGAATGAAAACAGCGATCTCATGTGGATCTACTGTGCGCGATACGTATTGCTTTGGGATGAAAAGTCGGATGAAATACTAATTTCTTTTCCTAAAAGCTCTAAAGAATGGATGATATGCCCAGAAATCATGTCGGTATTTCTGGCAGCCTGCACAAAAACAGCAATCGAAGACAAAATCATCCACGTCTACTCTAAAGAGATGCATATAAAGGCAGTGACATCGTGTGTCAAATATTACATCAAGCACAAGAAAATCATGGATATGCTTTGCAAACCCAATATGAAGAAACTTGTGAAAAAGCACAGACGCGGCAAACTGGAGAAATACCTGAGCGACCAATATGAAAAAGAATACGGAAATGGGAAGCCACAAACAGAAAATTTTTTCATCCCCGAATGAGATTGAGGAAGACGCAGGGGAATGCAAAGAAAACAAACACACTTTTAGCTCACTATTTTACGAAAATTCATATTTACCAAGTTTGTAATAGAGGATTAGACATCTGTAATAGCCAAATTCAATCTATTCTACAAAACAGAAAGATTCCGACACTTTTTAGAACATTCTTCTAAAAATCTTCCTAATTCATTCATTATATTCCCTTATGATGCATTTTCTTTCGCATTTTATCTTTTAGCAATAATTTTGCAGTGGAAATTAAACTATTATCATTCATACAAATTATTATGGGCAGAAAAATAGATACTATCTGTGTGCAGGGTGGATATGCTCCGAAAAACGGAGAAAGTCGTCAGATGCCACTTATTCAAAGCACAACTTTCAAATACGAGTCGTCGGATGCAATGGGTAAGCTATTCGACCTTGAGGCATCAGGTTATTTCTACACTCGTTTGCAGAATCCAACAAATGATAACGTTGCTGCTAGAATCGCAGAACTTGAAGGTGGTGTCGCAGGTATGTTGACTTCATCGGGTCAGGCAGCCAACTTCTTCGCAATCTTCAATATTTGTGAGGCAGGCGGACACGTGATTGCATTCAACAACATCTACGGCGGAACATTCAATTTGATCGGAACAACACTTCCAAAACTTGGAATTGAGGTGACTTTCGTCGGAGAAGATGCCACAGACGAGGAAATCAACGCAGCATTCAAGCCAAACACAAAATTGGTATTCGGTGAGACTATCTCAAATCCTGGCGTTCGTATTTTCGACATCGAACGTTACGCAAAGATTGCTCACGCGCACGGAGTTCCATTGATTGTCGACAACACATTCCCTACTCCAGTGTTCTGCCGTCCTATCGAGTTTGGTGCCGACATCGTCACTCACTCTACCACTAAATACATGGATGGTCATGGAGTCGGCGTTGGTGGAGCCATAGTAGACAGCGGTAATTTCGACTGGGACAAGTATGCCGACAAATTCCCAGGTCTTTGTTCACCAGACCCATCATACCACGGTTTGACATACACTAAGGCATTCGGCAAAGGTGCATACATCACTAAAGCGACAGCTCAGTTGATGAGAGACTTTGGTTCAATCCAGTCGCCTCAGAACGCATTCTATCTAAATCTTGGTTTGCAGTCGCTTCACGTACGTATGAAGCAGCACCACGAGAACGCATTGAAAATAGCAAAATACTTGAAGTCGCTTGACCAGGTGGAGTGGATCAACTATTCTGAACTAGAGAGCGATCCTGACCACGCATTACAGCAGAAGTATTGTCCAAATGGAACATGTGGTGTGATCGCATTCGGTTTGAAGGGAGGTCGTGACTTCTCAATCAAGTTTATGGACAGTTTGAAGCTTATCGGCATCGCCACACACGTTGCAGACTGTCACTCATGCGTGCTACACCCTGCGTCGCACACACATCGTCAGCTTACTGACGAGCAGCTTATCGAGGGTGGCATATCTCCAAATTTGATTCGTTTGTCTGTAGGAATAGAAGATGTTGACGATCTTATTGAAGACATCAAGCAGGCTTTGGCAAAGGCTAAATAAAAAAATTCCATTGAATCATAGAGACGGAGCAAAATGATATGAACCCCTAAAGTTAGAC
>DGSC01000009.1 GCA_002391275.1 Prevotellaceae bacterium UBA4372
GGTGCCTGCGTAGCAGCTTGTAAGAACGGTTCTGCCATGCTCTTCGTCAGCTCTAAGGTCTCACAGCTTGCCCTGCTGCCCCAAGGCCGTCCTGAGGCCGCTAAGCGCGCCAAGGCCATGGTCGCCAAGATGGATGAACTCGGCTTCGGCAACTGCACCAACACCCGTGCATGCGAGGCTGTGTGCCCGAAGAACGAGACTATCGCTAACATCGCCCGTCTGAACCGTGAGTTCATCAAGGCGAAGCTGGCCGACTAAGTTGATTCTTAAATAGAAGAAGGTTGTAAGGTCTGGGGGTCGGTTGACCTCTGCCTTACAACCTTTATTTTTTATGTATTATGGAAAATTCAGAGGAGAAGGATTGTCGAGGCCATGAGCCTGTGATATCTTCATCACAGCTGAGTGGGCAACGACGGCTGTTTTCACATGATTATCGCGAAGCGGGAACGTATATGGTGACGATGCTCACCGAAGGACGGAAGAAACTGTTTGGGCATTTGGAGGGAACGGTGAGGGGTAAGGCTGGAAGCAGTGAGGCTCCTCACATCGTGCTGTCGGAACTTGGAAGGCAAATCCTGGAGCAAAAGGTTCCCTGCATCAGTAGATTTAGTCCGCAGGTGGAGGTATCGTCAGTAGTGATGATGCCCGATCATATTCACCTGCTCTTGCGGGTAAGGGCGATGTTGCCCGATGGAATGCATCTGGGACAGGTAGTGCGCAGATTCAAGGATGAATGCAACAGGGCATTGTGGGCCTTACAGGATGCGGCATGTCCTCTGGCAGGAGCGGATGAAGCCCCCCACAAAAGGCCAAATCTATTTGAAAACGGCTATTACGATCGCATCATCAGCCGCCCGGATATGCTCAACAGCATTAAGCGTTATATGCAGGAAAATCCCCTGAGGGCACGTATGCGAGAGGAATGTCACAATTTGTTTGAACGCCGATTGCATTTGTGGATATGTGGACGTGAGTATGCTGCCTTTGGAAACCTTTTTCTTCTGAAATATCCTTTGAAAGATCAAGTGTTTTTTCATCGCTACACGCTTGTTGACAACCCCGACGAGCGTCAGGCCATTCAGACCTCAGAAAACCTGACAGAGAAAGAAAAAGAGCATATTTTGGCGGATAGATTTAAGATGCCGACTCATTTGACTTCGTTCTTTGTTGCCGAGCGTGAGCGATTACTCAAGTCAGCTGAAGGAGGAACGGTGTTAGTGACGCCTGGCATATCCAAAGGGGAGCGTATAATTGTCAATGATGCCATCAATGCCGAGTTGCCGCTCATTTTATTACAGGCACGTCCAATAGGACCTTATTGGAGGCCGGAGGATCGGCACTACTTCGCTTGTGCTACCGGTCAGTTGCTTATCCTTTCTCCTTGGCAAATGGAGGGGATTTCAGATTACGAGCTTTTTCACAGGCTCAACGACTTTGCTCACGAGCTCTGTGAGGGTACAGACGCACGCATCATCGGCTATAGCAGTTTGCTCGGTTGATGAAAAAGAATCCTGAAAAAGCATTATTGTCCGCCAAACACAAGTGGGGCCGTTCCAAGTATTAGCAAAACCTTATTTAGGATTGACGCCGATGCCTGGCAAGCCCCCATCACGCCTTTTACGCTTTGTTAGGCGACTAACTTGGCCCGTCAGCTATACCTGTCAAGCCCTTTTTCCCCTTTTAATTGCCGTTCGCATATAAGGAAAACAGAACACGCGCCCAGCTGCTTTGATTATTCCATGACCTTGGAACAATCATTCGGTGGTCATGGAATGATTGTTCCAAGGTCATGGAATAATCATCGCGCCTATATGCATCGCGGTCCTTGACCAGGGTTAAACGCTTAAAGGACTTGGCTTCATGGCCAAAACGTGGGGGTGATGATTCCATTCTTTTAGAGAACAGCCGCCCAAAAGCATACTGAGGAAGTTGCGAAACCCTGTTCCATCGCTCAGATTGAGCGAATGATATCGGCCAACGGCATACTGAGGAAGTTGCGAAACTCCGTTCCATCGCTCAGATTGAGCGAATGATATCGCCCAACGGCATACTGAGGAAGTTGTGAAACTCCGTTCCATCGCTCGGATTCAACGGATGATATCGGCCAACGACATACGAAGGATGTTGCAACGCGGCAGAAGTCGTGAACAAGGAAGTTAAGCTGACATGCAGTACACACCCGATGTTCGGACGCGCTGGTGCTGATATTAATTGCTATCGAGGTCAACCGAATTGTTGATTTTGGACCTGTTTCTCGGACGGTAATAATAAAAAAAGTGCGCACAAACTCCAGATGGAGAATGTGCGCACTTTTTTTGTTTATTGCTTAGAGACCTTATTTTATGTACTCTGCGAGGTCTGTCAGACGCATGTCGCCCTTGCGGAGGAACGTGTCGTGCATAGCGAAAGCAGCGCTGAGGCAGTGGTGAGTGTGGCCGCTGTACTTCTCTGCATACTTCAGATAGTCGCGCAATAGGGGCTGATAATCAGGGTGAGCCACCTTGATGAGCTCTTCGGCTTTCTCCATGGCGCACTTTCCGCGGAGGTCTGCAACACCGTATTCGGTGATGACAGCATCCACGAAGTGGCTGGTGTGGTCTATGTGGCTGGCAAAAGGAACGATGGAGCTGATGGCACCTCCCTTGGTCGTAGAACCGCAAGTGAAGATGCTGAGGTAGCTGTTGCAAGTGAAGTCAGCTGAGCCACCGATACCGTTCATCATCTTTGTGCCGCAGATCTTGGTGGAGTTGACGTGGCCGTAGATGTCTGCCTCGATAGCAGTGTTGAGCGAGCAGACACCGATGCGGGCGATGACTTCCGGGTTGTTCGAAATCTCGGAAGGACGCAGGACGAGCTTGTCCTTGAAGAAGTCGATATCGTCGTAGATGCCCTTGAGGCACTCGTTCGTAACGGTGAGCGAGCAAGCCGAGGCAGAGAGGACGCGGCCCTCGCGCATCAGCTGCACGGGAGCATCCTGAAGCACCTCGGTGTAGATATTGAAGTTGGGCACTTCAGTGCTGTGGCCAAGGGCTCCGAGCACGGCGTTGGCGCCGCTGCCTACGCCCGACTGGAGGTTGAGGAATGTGGGAGGAATCTTGCCCTCGCGCATGTTCTGTACGAGGAAGTCGGCCACGTTCTGACCTATCTTGGTGGTGATGGGGTCGGGATCCTTGAAGGAGCGTGCCTCGTCGGGGATATTGCACTCGATGATGCCAAGAATGCGGTCGGCATCTACTTCGACATAAGGCTTGCCAATACGGTCGTTGGGGTGGCAGATAGGCACTGGAGTGCGGTTGGGATGATACTCAATCTCGTAAACATCATGCAGGCCTTTGCTCTTGGGGCTATGGAAAGCGTTGAGCTCAACAAATATGCCACGCTTAGCCAAACGGCAAACTGTGGGCGATATGCCACCGGCTGCCGTAAGGAAGATATGGGCTTTCGACCCGTGAATCTCTACGTCACAGGCTTCAATTATGGCCCAATCAACGTCGCCAAGATAGCCCTGGCGAATCTGCGTCGCCATGTTTGAGAGGTTGAGGTCAGTGTAACGAATCTCGTTGAGATTGACGTGGCGGCGGAAGTCCGGATTAGTGGTGTAAGGAGCGCGAAGGCCAATGGCCTGTTCGTTAGCCAATACACCGTCGCAGCTCTGGCCTGTTGAGGCGCCCGTGAAGATGTTCACTTTGAAGGGGCGGCCTGCCTCATGTTCTGTGTGAGCTTTCTTGGCGACTTCTGCCGTGACGCATTTGGGTACACCAGCGGGAGTGAAGCCAGAGAGACCGAGTGTATGTCCGTTCTCTATTAAAGCTGCGGCTTCTACAGCTGTGATTCGTTTAATTGCCATATTATAATATCGTTAAGAGATTTTGCGCGTGCAAAGGTAGTGTCTTTTCTTAACAAAAAGAAAGAAAGGGTGGAAAAGGTTTTGCTAATTTGTCGTTTTCCTTGTCAGAGAGGGTCAACGTCAAAGTAAATATGGGCTGAAGCGTATGTTTTTTGATCCAGGAGGCTTTGACGGACATTCCATAGTTGTTCTTTAATCTTAGTTATTGGCAGTGCGTTTTCCAGTTTGAGCATGATACGACGTATATACATGTTCTGAACACGTCCTACGGGTGGTTCGTCTGGTCCGAGAACGCGTGTTCCTAAAAGTCGTCTCAGCTCTAATGTGGCTTCTCTAGCCAAGTTCTCTATTGTTGAGCGCTGTCTGTGTTTTATGTAAACGATGATGAGCCTTGTGAAAGGAGGATATGCGAATTGCCGCCGTTCGAGCATTTGTTCGTGGTAGGCTCCATCGAAGTCGTTGTCTACTATTTGCCGGATGAGCGGCAGTTCGGTATCCATGGTTTGCAGGATGACTAATCCCTGTTTGTTGCGTCGGCCGGCTCGTCCTGCCACTTGTGCCATCATCTGATAGGCACGTTCGTAAGCCCTGAAGTCAGGTTGGTGCAACATGGTGTCGGCGGAAAGTATGCCTACCACCGCCACGTTTTCGAAATCGAGCCCTTTCGTAACCATCTGCGTGCCCACGAGAATGTCTGTTTTTCCGCTGGCAAAATCGTGAATGATTTGTTCGTATGCCTGACGTGTAGTAGTCGTGTCGAGGTCCATACGTGCAATCTGCGCTTGAGGGAATAGCTTGTGTATGTCGTCTTCGATGCGTTCAGTTCCGAATCCGTGTTGGCGCAGGTCTTTGTTCTCGCAGGCAGGGCAGCAAGTGGGAATAGGCACTGTGTATCCGCAATAATGGCATGTGAGCATGTTCGCACGGGCATGCATAGTCATTGGCACATCGCATCGGGGGCAGGTAGGTACCCATCCACAAATGTGGCACTGAATTTGCGGTGCATAGCCCCTGCGATTCTGGAAAAGAATAACCTGTTGTTTAGCGTCGAGAGCGGCGCGTATCTCTTCGATGAGCCTGCTGGAAAAAGCGCCCTGCAAGAGTCGTTTGCGTCGTTGTTCTTTGAGGTCGACGATTTCTATACGTGGCATTTGCACCTGACCGAAACGTTCTGTCAGTTGCACGAGAGCATATTTATTTGTACGAGCCAGGAAAAAACTTTCGAACGAAGGGGTGGCTGTTCCGAGCAACGAGAGAGCATGGTTGCGCGCAGCCATGACGAGCGCCACATTACGAGCATTGTATCGAGGCGCCGGCTCCTGTTGTTTGAAGTTGACCTCATGCTCTTCGTCTACGATTACAAGCCCTAAACGTTGGAAGGGCAAGAATACTGATGAACGCACCCCGACAATAATGTCGAAAGGCGATGCCGACAATTGTTTTTGCCACACGTGAGATCGTTGCACATCCGTAAACTTGCTGTGGTATACTCCCAGCCGGTTGCCGAATACAGCTTGCAGGCGGTCTGTGAGTTGGCTCGTAAGTACAATCTCAGGCAGAAGATATAACACTTGTTTGCCTTGCGACAGCGCGTCGGCAATCAGGTGGATGTATATTTCTGTCTTGCCGGAAGAGGTTACGCCTTGCAGCAGGCATACCGAGCGTTTCAGCCAACTTTCTTTGATGGAGATGAGTGCTTTGTCCTGCGCTTGTGAGAGAACGGGCAGAGTTATGGGTATTTCTGCCTGTTGAACGGCGTTTTTTTCCTTCTGAGTGAGTGATTTCTTCAGCTTGGCTGGCACAGCGGCTTTGAAAACTTCACCTATGGAACAGGCGTAGTAGTCTGCAATCCATTGCCACAGCGACAGCTGAGAAGGTAGAATGCAAGGTTGTTGATCGACGATTTCTATGACCTCTTTTACATGAACCGCAGGGTCGCTTATGGGATTGTTGTGGGTTCGGACGATGATTCCGGTTACGCTTTTCTTATTTCCAAAGGGCACAATGACACGAAGCCCTGCCTGTGCTTGCATTTGCAAGCTACTGGGCAGGGCGTAAGTGAATAATCCTTGTAGAGGTACTGGAATGATGACGTCGACAAACTCAGCCATCGTGATATTGCTAAGGGATTAGAAGAAATAGTTGAGGCGAATTTGCCACTCTTTATTTTTGATTTCGATATTATCTACGACACCTTTGTAAATATCATTTACTGTTCCTGACTTGCTCAGGGGGATGCTATAGCTTGCGCCCAATTGCAGGTGACTGAGCATCATCAATCCGAAGCCAACGTTCCAGCTTATGACATTTTTCTCGAAGGTTGCTTTTAGGCCTTCGGCTGTATTGAGCTTAGAATTTCCGATATACCAGTCCCATTGAGGTCCCGTCGTCACGAAGACTCCGAAGGCCTTGGGCCCTATCTCCCAGCGGATATTGACCGGGACGCGGATGTAACTCATATTTTTTTTCTCTACGTCATCAATAACAGCTTTGTTTTGCATGTACAGCAGGGCGGCATCAGCTCCGAGGCCTAAGAGTGGAAGAGTTCCTTTCACTTTGGGTCCGACAAAGAAGCCCAAGCAGTTATTGGCATTGTAAACATCCTTTGAGAATGACATCTTTTTGATGGTTGCTCCAGCTTCTAAACCAAAAGCTGTTTGGGCCGTAGCCATTGATGTCATGACTAATAATGCTGTAAGCAGAGAGACTACGCGTTTCATAGATAGAGATGTTTGATTATGGTGTCGTGTTAACTTGGATTATCTTCGTTGCCTGCGGGCAGACACACGTGGCGCAGAGCCAGCGCTTGCCTTGGGCTGCTTAGGAGCTTTTTCAGCATTACTGCGGCGTGATGATGCCCGTTTGCTGGTTTTCTCCTTGCTGCTGTCCTCGCTCGGTTGTGCCTTTTGTCTGGAAGCACGTGCTGCGGACTTTTCTGTAGCTTTGCTATCAGCTTCTGTCGTCTTTGTCGTGTCTTCCGGGACTTCTTGGTGCCAGATGTTGTTTTCGAAATCAACAAGCTGCTGCTCTATGCGTTTTTGCTCTGCGATCATAGCCGAGTCGCTTTTTGCATAGTTGGCAAGCACGCGACCTTGAAGGTTGTTGGTTTTATAGATTTTGCCTTCATATCGGTTCATGGTAAAATAATCGTCGACGGTCATATTGGTGACGTTATTGAAGTTCGAGGCCATAACGGGCATACGCGACAGATAGGCAGCTACGTCGTCATACCTTATCCAGAAAAGGGGCTTTGGTGTAGCTGTGCCAGGGTCGTTGTCAATGGACTCGAACTCATCGCCTTCCATCAGCACCGGACAGAGGGCAGTCACCTTGGTCTTGTATGTTGCGGAACGTTGATCGAAGTAGCTGCTTTCTTTCATATAGAAGCGTGTGACTTGGGCCGAAGGTATATCACTTTCCGGTACTGTTATTCTTCCGTTAGACTCTTCGTAGTAGATACGGAATTTTTCGAGTAGTTCCTTCACGTTGGCTTTGTCCTTTTCGTCGAATGATTCGTTGCCGTCGAGTTTATACTCGTATGCATTTATTCTTCCGGATACGAACAGACGGAAAAGATATGTGAACAGGTTCTGTTCTTTGCCGCGCGGTTCTACAGGATAGTATAATGGTGCATTGGCATCTTTGAGCAGATCCAACTGCCTGTAGATGTCGCGTCGCCAGACTACATCCTCGGGCATCGATGCCGAAGTCGGGAAAGAGAGTGAGGCTCGGTCGGTTTTTTTCTCACTCGTACTGGCCTTTTTGGTTGTGCCTTGAGTTGTTGTATCGGTCCTGCGCTTGGTAGGTTGTGCATTACCATAAAGGCAGGTTCCGAGAAATATAAGAATAAACAATACTCGTTGCATGATGTTTCTATTTAGTGATTAATAGAACTTAATCTGTGTGCTTAATATACCTAATACTCTTAGTTCATTGTTACGTCCATGGCACCGTCGAGGGTACGTTCCACGCCGTCTGGTCCTATAGCTTTGATTCTTGTGATGAAGAAACGTTTACCTCGTGAAAGGCTGCGGAACATATTTTTCTGTCGGGCGGTGAATTCTGCCGAATTCGAGACTTCTGGGATGGCATTACCCATATTGTCGTAGAATACGGTTTCGAATCCGGTTACGCGGAACGGGATGTTGAGCAGACCGTCGTCAACGGCGGCTCCGAGTGCATCGGTGCCCATGAGTATCTGTTTCGAGAGTTTTCCGCCCTTGAAGCGGTTTTCTCCGCCTTGACCGTCGGAGTAGGCGATGAAGGCTGTAGGATCGGGCAGCTTGCGGATACGGAAAGTGAATTTGCCCATTTCTTGCAGGCGCCCTTCTGTCTGTGCTGCTACGGTGATGACAGCTTCTCCTCCCACCTGTGAGGGCCGTGCAATATATTTGCCTTCTCCCTTTGGTGTGAGTCCTCCTCCGCTCATGCTTACTTGTAGTTTGCTTGCTGCTATGCCAGGTACGCTCACCGACATGGGGTTGTCGTAGCCGGCATAGAGCACGTTCATCAGGTCGGCCGAGACGGTGGCCGATGGTGCTACAACGGTGTATTTCTGCTCGAAGTTGCGGCGGACGAGTTCGCCTTGTGCGTTCATCATCTCAATATAGCCAACGAGGTTGAAGTCGCCCGTTCGGGAACAAACGGTCTCATAGATGCCGCGTTCGCTTTTTATCTTTTGTCCTCCGATGTAGATTGTTGGGCGGTTGGTGGTGTCGACGGCGGCCATTAGAATCTGAGCGGTAAATTTACCGCCTTGTACGACTGTCTGTGACGAGGGGATGACGTACGCGTTAAGTTCGTTTACGCGAATATCTTTCACGCCGATATTTGCCGCTAAACCGTGGAGCACTTCGCCTTCGGCATAGCGTACGTCGCTCTGGAGCTTGGTGAGCAAAGTGACGGCGGCAGCCGTGGGCATGGATTCGAACATATATTCTTGCCAGTTTTTCCCTAATGTGCGTACGTTTTGTGGCACATCAGTTGAGAGGTTACTGGCGATGATGCGTCGCTGAGCCGAGTCGGTGACCATCTCTATGATACGTTCGCGGTAGTTGTTGATGCCGTTGAAGAGAGCTCTTCCGTGCCCTGTTCCTGGGGCGAGCATCACGCTCGTGGCGGCTTCGAGGTCTTCACGGTTTTGGATATTCGATATGTCGGCGTCCTCTCCATCGCTTTTTTTCACGATAAGGAGTTTCAGTTCTTCGGCAAAATTGTATAGAGAGTCCGACATTTTTCTCACACGCTGAGCTTTGTCATACCATTCCTTGACCTTTTTAGGGTTGGCTTTCATCTGCTCTTCGAAGTCGTCATAGATGCCCTTGTTCACCTGGCTTGCATTTCTTGTTGTCGTCTGCAGGCTTTTGTCTACAAGAGAAAAACCATTGAGCACGTCGCTCGACACGTTGAGTGCGAGCATCGCCATGAGAACGACGTACATGAGGTTGATCATCTTCTGGCGTGGAGAGACTGGTCTTTTCTTTACGGGCATGATTGTAATTTGCGATTTTACGTTTTGCGTTTTACGGCTTATGCTTGAGGTGCTTTGGGCATGTTCACCGTGAGAGCTTCAATCATGCGTGCATAAACGCCATTGAGTTCTTCGATGTGTGAGGCCATGCGTCGAGTCTGTTCGTTGATTTGGTCTATTGTGCCTACTTGCTGGCTTATGCTCTTGAGCTGCATCTCATAGATGGTGTTGATGCCTGTGAGCGTTCTGTTGAGGTTCACCATTTCCTCGCTGTCCTGTGTCATCCGGCTTGCTTGCTCGCGCACCTTTCCGAGGACTTCGGTGAGTTGTGAGAGTTGGTCTACGTAGGCTTCGATAGCGTCTTCGACTTCCGGTGCATTTGTTGCTTGGGCATTGGACAGCATGTTCTGAGCTTCGCCGCCAAGCACTGCTGCTGCCTGTGCAGCTGCGGCCAGGTTGGCAGCATCTTCGGCAGAAATGCCTGCCCCGGCGGTTCCTACGACGGTGGTTCCAGCTGCTATTGTTGCGCCTTCGGGCACGGCTTCGCCCGTGCCTCCTATGACTACTGTGCCACCTGCTGGTGCTGACCCACCTATAATGATCGGGCCTCCGGCATGTGCGCCATTAGCGGCGACAACGGTTGCATTGCCTTGTTCGTCGTTCTCGGTTGTCGCTGTTGCTGCGGCAGCGGCTGCTTGTTTGAGTGATTCTATTTCGTCGAGAGTCACGAAATCTTCGGCAAGTTCTGTATCCTTGTGAGCATCAAAGGGGCGGTCGAAGCCCGAGATGAAGAATACGAATACCTCGGTGCCCATACCGATGAAGAGCATCATGTTGGCACCAGGGATGTGGGTCAGCTTAAACAAAGTACCGAGGATGACGACTGCGGCACCCCATGAGTAGGCATAATTCATGAAAGTTTGCCCAGGCACTGAGTCCATCCAATGTTGTAAACGGGCTATAAGGCTGAATTTGCTCATTTTTCTATTTGGAGATTTTATGATTTTCTATTTAGATAAACGTTGTAAGCTTGCTTGCAAACCGGTTTCTTTAGCGCCGGTGATTCTTAGTTACTTCTTTCCTTTGTTCTTGATTCCGCTGGCATCTCGTACCATACTGCGTACGCAGCGGAATCCGATGTATGAGCGTGGCTGGTTTTGATATTCATAGGAACGCCAGGCCGAGCGTATCATTGATTCAGGATCTTTCCAAGAGCCGCCGCGGACGCTCTTTTTCTTGAGCCTATAGGGGTCTTCTTTGGCAGCATTGTATCGCAGTTCGGGGTTGAGGTCGCTCATAGCCTCTACGCCGGCTTCGGTGAATACCGTGCTGGTCCATTCTGCAACATTTCCGGCCATGTCGTATAGTCCGTTTGAGTTGGCCGAGAAGATTCCGCACTTCGATGTTATGAGCGATCCGTCCTTGGTATAGTTGCCGCGGTCGGGCTTGAAGTTAGCGTAGAAGCATCCCTTGTCGCTTTTCACGTCGGCCGCTTCCCAGGGGAATGGTGTTCCGTCCTTTCCTCTTGCTGCGTATTCCCATTCTATTTCTGTCGGCAGCCTGTAGGGCTGTACGTCGGCAATGTTGGCTCCGAGTCCTTTGGCGAGGAATTCGGTGCGCCATCTGCAGAAGGCTGTAGCCTGCTCCCACGATACGCCTACTACGGGATAGTCGTCGTAAGCCGGGTTGGAGAAATAGAGCCTCATGTAGCGTTCGTTTTCAGCATTTTGGAAATCGTTCACCCAGCAGGTTGTGTCCGGATAGATATTTACTATATATGTGTTAAGGAAGTCCCATGGTCCTGACAGGGGGCGTGTGATAGTTTGCCGAATGATGTTGCCGTCGTCGTCGATGTAAGCGGTGTCTTTTGAGATGATGACGTCGGCCGTTGAGATTTCGTGATCGGTGTTGAGGTCTCTTTCTTCTGGGTTGAGGCGGTGCTTGCGCAGCGCTGCTGCGGCATAGTCGTACACCTCGTATCTGTAGTTCATTTGGCTGGCGTCTAACATCTTAGTGCCGTCGATGGGGTGTACTACATATACGCTTTCGATAGCTCGAGCCTCGTCTTCCGAAGCCTTTCTCCAGGGAATCATCTTGTTCCAATTGAGTCGGGGCGTGATGGGATTTCCTTCGCGGTCTTCCTCTATTTTGTAGGTTTCGTCGCCACCGAAGGCTGGGTCGGCAAGCCGTTCGCGGATGATGCTGTCTCTAACCCACATGACGAACTGGCGGTACTTCGCATTGGAGACCTCTGTTTGGTCCATCCAGAAGCCGTCGACCGAGATGTCGCGGCTGGGGAAACCGGCGCCCCAGAGCGTGTCGCCTTCTTCGAATCCTACTTTTAACGATCCCTTCTGCACGGCTACCATACCAAAAGGTGTGGGCTCGGCGAAGGATGTTCCGCGAACGCCTGTAATCTCACCTCCTTGTGCCATGGCACCAGACTTAGCTCCTGCGCAGGCTTGAAAGCTTAGCACAGCGAGGAAAAGAAGAACCGTTGCACCTCCTGCTTTTGTCCATGAGGTGAGTGGATTATGACGTTTGTGTGAATGGTTGTTAGTTCCCATAAAACTATACATTCGTTTATATATTCAGTTTTTTTTATTATGTTTTAAAGAATTCTTACGCTCTGATGCCGGTTTTTCCCTTTCTTGAAGAGGTTGAAATCGGTGGTGTAGCCGATTGTCACTTCGTGAGTACCTTGGAGGGCTCCCACTCCGGAGGTGAATATCTCGTAAGCGTAGCCCAGTTGGATACCATGAAAGTCGCCTCCGATGAATAGTGACGTCGAAATGGTGGGGCTGTATCCGGCGCCTACGTACATCTTTCCTTTAGGTCCGTTATAGGCAAGCCGAGCTGTCAGGTCAGCTCTCCAGGCGCTTAGATCTGTCCTTACGATGGTAGAGGTGTGTATTTTTAATAACGGATTTTTAAGCCGAATATTGTATCCGCCTGTCAAATAAAATGTCCGAGGTACTTGAAATTCATTCGTTTTGGTATCTCCGAGCTCTATTGTAGGCATGAGAATGTGCATGGCAGCGAGGCCAGCATACCAGTCTTTGCCGTCGTATCTCAGTCCGGCTTCAAGGTCGAAGCTTGTGCCGTTGACTTCGGAAGTGGGGAAGGCGGGGTCGTCGGGTTCCCTGAGGTCCAATCCTGTTCCGTCGAAAGTCTCGGAGAGCAGGGCTCCACGCACTCCGGCACTGAGCCGTCCTCCCCAGAGTTTCTGGTGATAGGCGTATTCGATGTAGAATTTCTTATGCTCGAAGAGGCCGATTTTGTCGTTGACGAAGCCTGCTCCGGCTCCGTGTGCCCGTCCTATCATCCAAAGCGGTAAGTCGGCCGTCACGACCATTGTTGCGGGTGAATGCGTGTAGCCCATCATCTGCAAGGCATAGGCACCTTGGACGTTGATCTGCTCGCTGAGGCCTGCTGCGGCAGGGTTATACAACGATTGCAGCGTCCAATAGTGGTTGAACGCCGGGTCGTACTGGGCAATGGCTCTTAGTGCATAGCCGAGCATTACCGCCAAGCAGAGGGCTTTTAGATGACTCATTGCATCTGTTTTAACGTTTTAGAGGGCGATGTTATTGCCCTTATCACCTCTTTTCCGCCGCAAAAATAGTAAAAAAGTAATAGAAAGATGCAAACATCGTCCTTTTTTATTCGCTTATACATAAAAAAACTCTGTTGGATGGGTCGACCAGTCTTTGGCGAGTTGGACAGGCAGATACGAAAACACGCCTAAGTGTTCTGAGCAAAACACTTAGGCGTGTAATCAAATTCTCTTAGGCGTGTAGGCCAATTCTCTAAGGCGCATCAGCCAATTCTCTTAGGCGTGTTGGCCTACACTCCTTGGAAGATCATTCTGCAGGGCTGTCCGCTTCGATTGCGTTCACGTCCTCGAAGACTTCAGCATTGCTGTCGTTGGAAATCACTTCGCAGAGCGAATCGATGTACTCCTCGTCTGCCTTGTTTTCATCATAATCCTGAGGAATCGGTCCATAGCAGGCCGTCACGCACAGGGTGGCTGTGCCGACGCCAAGGACTGACAGTAGGCGAAGGATGATCTTGTTCATAATATTGTGGTTTTTATGGGTGTGGTTGGTTTATCCTACCTGACTGCCCGGCTTCACCTCGCGCTGTGGCGTTATGACGCTGAGCGAACCGTCGAAGTTGACGGCAGAGAGGATCATGCCCTGGCTCTCTAAGCCCATCATCTTGCGCGGCGGGAAGTTGGCGATGAAGCAGACTTGCTTGCCCACGAGGTCCTCGGGCTTGTAGTGCTGGGCTATGCCGCTGAGGATGGTGCGGTTCTCCAGTCCATCGGCAATCTCGAACTTAAGTAGCTTGTTGCTCTTCTTGACTTTCTCGCAGGAGAGGACGGTGCCGACGCGGATGTCCAGCTTCTCGAAGTCGTCGAAGGTCACTTCCTTCTTCACGGGTTCGGCCTTGAAGTTGGCGGCTTCGTTCTCCTTCTTGATGCGTGCCAGGCGGTCCATCTGTGCCTGTATGGCCTCGTCCTCAATCTTCTCGAACAGCAGTTCGGGCTTGGCCAGCTGGTGACCGGCAGGCAATAGGTCGGTGCTGCCAAGATTCTCCCACCCCAGCGGCTCCACGTTGAGCATGGCATAGAGCTTTTTGCTGCTGAAAGGCAGGAATGGCTCGAAGGCGATGGCCAGGTTTGCAGTCAGCTGAAGGCTGATGTTGATGATGGTCTTCACGCGCTCGGGGTCGGTCTTGATGACCTTCCATGGCTCGCTGTCGGCAAGATACTTGTTGCCGATGCGTGCCAGGTTCATGGCCTCCTTCTGTGCGTCACGGAAGCGGAAGTTGTCCAGAAGGCTCTCCACTTTCGTCTTCACGTCCTTGAACTCGGCGATGGTTTCCTTGTCGTAGTCGGTGAGCTCGCCGCAGGCGGGCACGACGCCCTCGTAGTACTTCTGCGTAAGCTGCAGCGCGCGGTTGACGAAGTTGCCGTAGATGGCCACCAGCTCGTTATTGTTGCGCGCCTGGAACTCGGCCCATGTGAAGTCGTTGTCCTTGGTCTCGGGTGCCGAGGCCGTGAGGGCATAGCGCAGGACGTCCTGCTTGCCAGGGAAGTCCACCAGATACTCGTGGAGCCATACGGCCCAGTTGCGGGATGTGGATATCTTGTCGCCTTCGAGGTTCAGGAACTCATTGGCCGGCACATTGTCAGGCATGATGTAGCCGCCGTGAGCTTTCATCATGACAGGGAAAATGATGCAGTGGAAGACGATGTTGTCCTTGCCGATGAAATGAACGAGGCGCGTGTCGTCTTGCTGCCACCATTGTTGCCAAGTGCCCCAGCGCTCAGGATTGCTCTCGCAGAGCTCCTTGGTGTTGGAGATATAGCCGATAGGGGCGTCGAACCAAACGTAGAGCACCTTGCCGTCGGCACCTTCGACGGGCACAGGGATGCCCCAGTCGAGGTCGCGCGTCATGGCACGGGGCTGCAGCTCCATGTCGAGCCAGCTCTTGCACTGGCCGTAGACGTTGGAGCGCCATTCCTTGTGACCTTCCAGAATCCACTCCTTCAGCCAGCTCTCATATTCGTTGAGTGGCAGGAACCAGTTGGTGGTGTCCTTGAGGATTAGTTTGGCGCCGCTCTCTTTGGAGCGCGGGTTGATAAGTTCTGTCGGGTCGAGGTCGCGGCCGCACTTCTCGCATTGGTCGCCGTTGGCTTCGGCGTGGCAGTGAGGACATTCGCCCACGATGTCGCGGTCGGTCTTGAAGGTGCCGGTTGTCTCGTCGTAGAACTGCTTCGTGGTCTTCTCGATGAGCTTGCCGTCGTCGTAGAGCTTGCGGAAGAAGTCGGAGGCGAACTTATGGTGGGTAGCGCTGGTGGTGCGGCTATAGACGTCGAAGGAGATGCCGAACTCCTCGAAGGAGTCCTTGATCATCTTGTGGTAGCGGTCCACCACCTGCTGGGGCGTGATGCCTTCCTTACGGGCACGCTGAGTGACGGGTACGCCGTGCTCGTCGGAGCCGCCTACGAACATCACGTCCTCGCCCTTCAGGCGCAGGTATCTCACATAGATGTCGGCAGGCACGTAAACGCCAGCGAGGTGACCGATATGCACGCCACCGTTGGCGTAGGGCAGTGCCGAGGTGACGGTTGTTCTCTTGAATTTCTTTTCCATCTGTTACACAATAATTTCGATTTTGTGCGCAAAGGTAGACATTTATTCTGAAACTCTCTCGCTTTCGGCAGTGAAAAATGGGCCAAGAAGCTCAAATTTAAGCTTTCAGTTAGGCTGGCACTTCGGGTATGGCACTGCTAAAACGAAATCGCGCTTCTGCATGAGGAGATGCAGAAGCGCGATTTCGTTGATGGACTGTGAGTAGCAAACAAGCAAGCTACTCAAATCCGAATATGTCTTTCCCGAAGAAATGATTATATTGGCCTACGCTTTCATCGCTAAGGAGATTGGTTGTTTTGCCAGCTCTGTCAAGCAGGACGGCACGCACTTGGTAGAACTTGCCTGGTTTGGGACTGGAAAAAGTGCAACTTCCTTTTAAGCGTAAGCTGTCCACCCCTGCGGGGTAGGTGCCGATTTTTATGTATTCGTTGGTTTGTCTTGAGTTGTCGCCGTCCAGTCCTACAATGCCTTTCGTGCGGCCGACCCACCAAAGAATGGGGTAGTTATAGGACTTAAACTCGTCATAAGTCACTTCATAGTCGTCTTCGCTGATTGCGCCGCTGACGTTTTCTGAATCGTAGCTTATTCGTTCTCCGCTCCATCGATACCACAAGCCGTCGCTCTCTGTGAGCGTCAGGGCGATGTCGCAGTCGGTCAATGTCTTTTTTGTCAGGGCAATGTCGTATTCCACGTTTTGCAATGACGAAGGAACGCCCCAGTTGGTGTAAGTAACGCCTGTGATTTCGAGCGACTGGGTTTTATAATTCAAGTTGGTATTATAGTTTGTCTCTTTCGGCCATGGTGTGAGATAGCGTTCCCATAGCGGATCACATTCAATTTTTGCCCCGAGCCCTTTCCATAGTTTGCTCAATCTGCCTCCAATAATTGCCGTGTAGGGCGAGATGTCTATTTCAGGGGTCAGCTTAAGCTTTGTGGCTCCCGAGGAATAGATATTGCCCATGAGAGGTTCAAACTCGGATGCGAGTTTTAGCTTGAAGTCGGTGTTGGCTCCAAGCGAGCACAGGGCATAAATGCTGACGCCGGCTTTCATGCCAATGCCGCCGTAAGCATAAAGGCTGCCCACCAGATTGGCACCCAATTTAGGGTCGAAGTTGTCGTCTTTGTCTGGGGGTGGAGCATCGCTATGACGGAATGTGAGTCCATCTCCTTTGTTGTAGGCAAGTCCATACGTGCCGAGGTTGTAATTGAAGGTTTTTGAAGCCGAGAACTTGAGCTCTCCGCCGATGCCGACAACTCCTTCGAAGCTGATTTCCGGCAGGACGACAATAGGTCCTATGGGTATGCCTGTGATTAAGAACGTCATGATGTGCTGACGTACTTCTTTCTCTCCACCGACTGCGAGGGAGAAAGACGTATTCATCTTGAATTTAGGATTGCAGGTGGTGTAGATATATTGTAGTTCGCCGCCAATGACACCTATGGCGAGGCGCATTGTGAGGTAGGTATTTGTCGTCACCTCGCAAGCACATTGGCCATCCTCCATGCTTATAGTCAGTGCTGGTGGTTCGTAGGTTAGGGCCCTCGGAGCACGTGTGATTCTTTCGGCTGCGTTCATGTCATAAGTAGGAACGGGATGCTGCGGCATGCGTTTGATTATGTTCCTGTTTTCATCCATCTCGACAATTTCCTTTACGTAGGACGATATATCCAACTCGACGCCGCCATCCTCGGTCAGGTTTCCTTGGCTGTCAAAGAGCGGTGTGCCGATAGTCAGCTGTTCGAACGGTTTGGCAAAGTCGGTTTCCGGCCGAGTACTTACCGTGAAGTAATTGCCGTCGGGTGAAGGCGTGCATTTCGTGATCTTGTAGATGCCGCCTTGCGGAAGGTCGTCGCTTGGCGTGTTGAAGATGAGCCACCCTCCTTCCTGCGGGTTCAAGTCCTTATGTACATACATCTCCAGGTGTGGCAGGAACAACGGAACTTGTCCGTATTCATCGATATAGATGTTGTTGCCTTCATCATCTTTGACATAGTACTTCGCATCTCGGGTGATGGTGATTAAGTCCAGCTTGTCGGGGGTCATCAGCTGTGCTGTTGGCTTTAGTTGATAGCTCATGCCGGGGATGTCGCTGTAGTCGCCGAAGTCGCCCACAGGATGAACCACGCTTCGGTTGAGCTTCTTGCCACTCTTTGAGCCGACAGTGCGCACGGTCTTCTGTCCGTTGGCATCTACAAACGTCAGCTCGAAGCCCTTGGCATATTGCCGGGCAGGAACAACCATGAAGGCTATTAACCTTCCCCCGTCGCCTACATCCAGTCCGTTGCCCAAGTCGAGTTTGATGACCTTTCCGTCGCCTGTGAACTCGGTCACGGGAGCACCTTGGCTTAGATCTACGGTATAGCTGCCGCTGACGGCCTTTCCGCTGAGGTCGCGGAACTCAATGCTCTTTATCGTCGTCTGCTGGGTAAACACCTGGCCGATTTTCAGCACAGCCATGACGTTCTTGAACGCAACGCCCGTCCCTTTCGACCCCTTGCCTACCATTACGCAAGCTTCAGGGTCTGGCTGAGGTACTCTACCCATCATGGTGTAGTGCTGAACGGAGGGGAAGGTAAGCTGCAACACTTGGTTGCTCATGCCGGCACCGGCCATATAGGGGTGGTAGACCAGCAACTCTCCCGAAGGCACACCGCCGATGGCGTCGAATGTTGCCTCCTTGCCAGTGGTGCTGATGGTTGCGGAGTCTATAGAGAGTTGTATGTTGGTTGTCTGGCTGCTGAACACGCCTATTTTGTCGTTAGCCGTCCAGAAGGATTCCAGCTTGATGCCAGGGTTGTCCACCACGATGGAGCGTGTCACGGCTTCTTCGTCGACAATACTCGCCCTGAGTCCCTCGGTTGGGATCGTATTTAAAACGGTCTCTTCTGTGTCTTGGCAAGCTGTAGCCAGTAGCATGATGCTACCTGACAGAAAAAGGTATCTGAATATCTTCATCGCTTCAGTCTTTAGTTTATTATCGGTTATTCATCCCATCCTGTCGGCTCGTCGTAGCCGTAGTCTTCGCCGTGAATGTTGGGCTCTGCATCACGCACGGCTATGGAAAGGTTGTTATTGGGGTCGGAGTCGTTCTCGATATACACATGACCCTCGCGGCGGGTTACGTCGCTGTCAGGTCTGGGCTTTGAGGTCACTGAGAGGGTGTAGCTGTCCACGCGCTTCACAGCCAGCCAGTCCGCCTCTGTGTAAGGTGTCCAGCTGTAGCAATTGGTCTCAATCATGATTTCCTTCGTCTCGCCTTCGGGTGACAGCTCTAAGCAGCCATCGACGAAGGGGGACTTATTGGTCCTTACATCCATATATATATGGCTGTTTTGCACGATGGTGATGGTGCGGCTGAATGCCGAGCCTCCATTTACGGTTACCGTAGCCTTTCGTGGAAGCTCGTTGAGGTAAAAGCCTTGATCGTCCATCTTCTGGTAGTCGCCGACGTCGATCTTGAGCAGCTTTTTATTTGTGGAATTGGGGATTGCTGTCACTTCAGCCGTACACCATGGCTCGGAGGCTTTCACCTGGAAGTCGTCGATGTTAGTTTCCATCACGAAGGTTGTGGCTGCGGCCTCGTAGTTGAACACTACTTCTTCGGGGATATCTGCCTTACAATACCGTCCTTGGGGGTCGGTTGTGCCAGGGTCGTCGGGGGCTACAGGCGTGGGGGGCTTCGGATTGTCGTCGTCTCCGCCGCAACTTGCTATGGCCACAAGCGAAGCTATCAGCAGGGAAAAAATGGTCAGCTTTGTTTTCATATCTTTGTAGGCTAAGTGTTTTCTATCATGTCTATGTTGCAAAAATAGGCGATAAGCCTGAAAAGCGAACTCTCATAACGTAAAAAACGACTCTCAAAGTGTAAAATGATAGTCGTTTTTTCAAATAGCATCGTTCCTCTGTGTGTGGAATGGATGCTGCTTACTCGTATGGGGTGTCATGCCGTCACCGGACATGGCGTGTCAGTGTGCTTAGAGCTGATTCTCAGCGACGCCGAAGGTGTTGCCACGGCTCATGTCGCCTGTCTGCAAACCGAGCTTGAGCCATTTCATACGCTGTGCACTGGTGCCGTGGGTGAAAGATTCGGGCGTGGAGTAGCCGCGAGCTTTCTCCTGGAGGTAGTTGTCGCCGATGACCTTGGCGCAGTTGATGGCCTCCATGAGGTCGCCATCGTCGAGCGAACCGAAGGTCTTGCCCTCGTGGTGGCCCCATACGCCGGCGTAGTAGTCGGCTTGGAGCTCGATGCGCACGCTGACCTTGTTGGCCTGCGCCTCGTTCATTTTGGCCATCTGGCCGTGAGCGCTGTTGAGGGTCCCGAGGAGGTGCTGCACGTGGTGCCCTACCTCATGGGCAATGACGTAAGCATAGGCGAAGTCGCCGTCGGCGCCCAGCTGGCTCTTCATCGAGGTGAAGAACGAAAGGTCGATGTACAGGGCTTGGTCGGCCGAACAGTAGAACGGACCTACGGCCGCATTGCCTGCACCACAACCCGTCTGCACGCTACCCGTATAGAGCACCATACGCGGGGGGATATAGGTCTTGCCCAATTGTTTCTTGAATACATCGGTCCATACATCCTCAGTGCTGGCCAATACCTGCGAGGCGAAGAGAGCCAGCTGCTGCTCCTCCTCGGTGAATTCGCGATCCTGTTGTTCGCTGGTCGTGACGTTCCGGTTGGCAATGGCTTCGAGACCACCGGCTTGCTGGAAGGCCTGGAATACGTTGCCGCCTGAGAGCCAAGCCATCAGGCAAGCGATGATGACACCTGCGAGGCCGCCGATGCCGGCCTTCGTCGTTCCGCTCATGCGACGGCGATCGTCGACATTAGAGCTTTCTCTTCTTCCTGTTAAGTCCATAGTATAAATGAAAAATGAAAGAATGAAAAGTGAAAAATAAAAAATACCGAAACTATTAGACGGAAATCACTGGAGAAAAGCGAAGAGGTAAAAGTAACTCTTATTTTTCACTTTTCACTCTTTCACTTTTCACTCTCGCTTTGCGAGTTTATTCCCTGTTGGCCCTCTTCCTCTCGAGGTGGTCGAGGATGATTTTGCGCATGCGCATGCTCTTGGGCGTCACCTCCACGTACTCGTCCTCCTTGATATACTCGAGCGCTTCTTCGAGCGAGAGGATGGTGGCAGGGATGATGCGGGCCTTCTCGTCGCTTCCGCTGGCACGCATGTTGGTGAGCTGCTTGTTCTTCGTCACGTTGATGACGAGGTCGTTCTCGTGGATATGCTCGCCTACCACCTGTCCGGCATAGACCTCGGTCTGCGGTTCGATGAAGAACTTGCCGCGGTCCTGCAGGTTGTTGATCGCATAGGCGAAGGCCGTACCGCTTTCAAGGGCTATCATGGAGCCGGATGTGCGGCGGACGATCTCGCCCTTGTAGGGTTGGTATTCCTTGTAGCGGTGGGCCATGATGGCTTCGCCCTGCGAGGCCGTGAGGACGTTGGTGCGCAGGCCGATGATGCCGCGCGAGGGAATGTTGAACTCGATGTTCACGCGGTCGCCTTGGGCGTCCATCGACGTCATCTCGCCCTTGCGGCGCGTGACCATATCAATCATCTTCGACGCAAACTCCTCGGGCACGTTGATAGTCAGCTCCTCGATGGGTTCGCAGCGCTCGCCGTTGATCTCCTTGTAGATCACCTGCGGCTGGCCAACCTGCAGCTCGTAGCCCTCGCGACGCATGGTCTCGATGAGCACGCTTAGGTGGAGCACGCCGCGTCCGCTTACTATCCAGCGGTCGTTGTAGCCCTCAGGCACCTCTACGCGCAGGGCCAGGTTCTTTTCCAGCTCCTTCTGTAGGCGCTCGTGGATATGGCGGCTGGTGCACCAGCGGCCTTCCTTGCCGAAGAAGGGCGAGTCGTTGATGGTGAAGAGCATCGACATTGTGGGTTCGTCGATGGAGATGGTGGGCAGCGCCTCGGGCACTTCTGCATCGCAGATGGTGTCGCCGATCTCGAAGTTAGAGAGGCCTATGATGGCGCAGATGTCGCCGCTCGTCACGGCGTCGGTCTTTTGGTGGCCCATGCCGGTGAAGGTGTGCAGCTCCTTGATCTTCGTGCGCTCCTTGGAGCCGTCGCGATGGACGATGGTTACGGGCATGCCCTCGCGCAGGGTGCCGCGGTGGACGCGCCCCACGGCAATGCGGCCGGTGTAGGTCGAGTAGTCGAGCGAGGTGATAAGCATCTGTGGCGTGCCCTCCAGCTGCTCGGGGGCAGGGATATGCTCCAGTATCTGGTCGAGCAGGTAGAAAATGTCGGTGGTGGGCGTCTGCCAGTCAGCACCCATCCATCCCTGCTTGGCCGAACCGTAGATTACGGGGAAGTCGAGCTGCTCCTCGGTGGCGTCGAGCTCGCACATGAGGTCGAACACCATCTCGTAGACTTCCTCGGGTCGGCAGTTGGGCTTGTCCACCTTGTTGATGACGACGATGGGCTTGAGGCCTATCTGCAGGGCTTTCTGGAGCACGAAGCGCGTCTGGGGCATGGGGCCCTCGAAGGCGTCTACGAGCAGCAGGCAGCCGTCGGCCATGTTCAGCACGCGCTCCACCTCGCCGCCGAAGTCCGAGTGGCCCGGTGTGTCGATGATGTTGATCTTCGTGTCCTTGTAGTTGATAGAGACGTTCTTCGAGAGGATGGTGATGCCACGTTCGCGCTCAAGCTCGTTATTGTCCAGCATCAGCTCGCCCGTCTGTTGGTTCTCGCGGAAGAGGTTGCCAGCCAGCAGCATCTTGTCCACCAGCGTTGTTTTGCCGTGGTCCACGTGGGCGATGATGGCGATGTTACGTATATTCATTTGTCCCGGCGTTGCTTAGGAGTAAGACGTAATAGATGGTTAGAAATCTGCCGCAAAGGTACAAAGAAATCACGAATGACGAGGTACGAACTGCGATTTTTTTTCACAGAAGAGTCCCTTGGGGCGGCCAACGGCCATTGAACAGCTGCCCGCAACGTATCTCTCGCGGCTCGGAAAACGCTCTCCTGCCAGCCTTTTCTCCCACACGGCCACTAACGCGAGGCCGATGGCGACTTTCCAGCTTGTTTCATCGGTGGACGCTCAAACCAGACGCTGCCTGATGGCCTCTCTGACCACGGATGCCATGTTCCCACACCCGAGTTTCTGCCGAAGGTTCTTGGTGTAGCTGTGCACGGTCTCGAATCCGAGGCACAGCTTGTCTGCGATTTGTTTGATAGAGTATCCTTCTACAATCAGTTTCAGCACCTGCCGTTCGCGGATGGTCAGTTCTGGAGGCTCCTGCCTGCTCTGGGCCAGTATGCGTCTCGCTTCGGGACATACGAACGTAAGCCCCGAAGCCACGTCGGCAATCGCCTGCAGCAGCACCTCTATGGGCTCGCTCTTGAGCACATACCCGCCTACATTGTTTGCCAGCGCCCTTTGTATGACGGCCGGTTCGGCGTAGGTCGTGAGCACCACGATGCGTGTGTCGGCCGAAGCCTCGGCCAGGCATGTCAGTTGGTCCAGCGCATTGCCGTCGGGCATGGCAATATCGAGCAGGAGCACATCCGGCTGCATCTCCGCTAGCCGTTTCACGGCATCGCTGATGTTGGCCGCAAGGGCCTTGACGCAGATGTCCCGTTTGCCCTGAACGAGGTGAGCTATGCTCTCTGCCACGAGCAGATGGTCGTCGGCTATGACTACGCTAATCATTTTTGTGTCGGTTGTTGAGGATGTCAATGTTTATCTCGGTGCCCTCGCCCGGGAGTGATAGGATGTCCATCTGCCCGCCCAGTGTGGCCACCCGCTCTTCTATGCCGGCCAGGCCCTGCCCCAGGCCAACCATGCCGGGCGAGAGGCCCTTGCCGTTGTCGGCGACGCTGATGGTCGTGTGGTCGTCTGCGACGATGATGTCTACGCGTATGCGCCCAGCGTCGGCGCTCTTCACGGCATTGTTTACCAGCTCATGCACGATGCAGTAGATGGCCTCCTCGTGTTGCACGTGTCGCTCTTCGCCTGTATATGCGAAATCCACCTTGCGCATGCTTAGGCAGAAGTCGCGGAGTGCCCTTTTCAGCCCCCACCTCCCGAGCGAGTCGGGCAGCAGGTGGTGGGCCACGTTGCGCATCTCGCGCATGGCATCGTCGGCCAGTGCAAGGGCCTCCGGGCTGCATCCCGTGCCGGCCATCTCCAGCTTCAGCGCAGTCAGCAGCCCGCCCAACCTGTCGTGGAGGTCGCGTGATATACGAACGCGCTCGGCCAGCTCGCCGTCGAGCCGTGCCTTGATCACAGCAGCCTTCCTGTTCAACCTCACGCTGCTCCACAGCAGGAAGAAGAGCAAGGCCGTGAGCAGCAGGACCGCGGCAGCCAGCACACCGCCCCAGAGGTACCAGCGTTTCTCCCTAGTGAGCCTCGCGATGTCCTCCTGCTTCTTCTCTGTCTCGTAGATGACCTCCATCTGCGAGAGGCCCGACTGGTAGTGCTCCGAGGCGAAACGCTCCATTGTAGAGCGCATCTTGCCCACGTATTCCTTCGTCTTGGCCTTGTCGCCCAGCTCGGTGTATATCTCGGCCAGCATGTGGTAGGACGAGGCGTCGCCATACGTAGCCAAGGAATCGGGGTGCACAGACTGGAGGGCCAAGCCTAGCGCCTCCGCCCATCGGCCTTCCTCCATGGCCACTTGTGCGCTTGCGGCATAGACGTCGCACCGCGTCTCGCTCATCATCTGGCCGCGGGCAAGCGAGAGCGCTTCGTCGGCATAAGCCTTGGCAGCAGCCATGTTGCGATGCCCCGACATGAGGTTGAGGCGAGCCATAGAAGCCAGCACCTCGGCATAGTCGCCAGGCTCCTCGGCCCTGTGGGCATGATAGTAGCGGTAGGCCCACGTGGCGGCCTCCTGCGCCCTGTCGTAGTCGGCTGCTGCGAGGTAGATTTTCAAGAGCCCCTTGCGCGGAAGCGCCATCATCAGCGAGTCCCCCGTCGCCTCCGCCTTTGCCAGCGCCAGCTGATAGTTTGCCTCCGCCTTCGCATTGTTGTCCATTGACAGGTAAAGCTCTCCCACATTGTGATACAAAATGCACTCGCTCTGATGCCAACCGTTGCGCTCAAAGATGGGCAACGCCTTCTGGTAGTATTCTATGGCCAGCAACAGCTTGTCCTGCATATTGTAGAGATTTCCCAAAGCTCCGTATATCTGTGAAAGATTGTCGTCGATGTCCTCGGGTGTATAGCGTGAGTCATTGTGCATGGAATCCGTGACGGCTAAGGCTTGCTCGAAGTAGCGCACGGCCATGTCGAACTCATCGCGCCCGTAGGCATGCAGGCCTAAATGGTAGAACACGCTTTCGCGGGAGTTGAAGGCATTGAACTTGTAGGTGAGGGGAAGTGCGAGCTTGGCGTATTTCACAGCCCGTCGGCCATCCGTATTCTGATATCCGCGCATGAGGTCGAGGTACACTCCCAGCAGTTCCTTGCCCTTTGGCGGATTGGCACTCGTGAGCATAGCCTCAAGTGAGTCTATCGCTACGCCGCGGTGGTCGCGATAGGCCATGCAAGGCAACGCAAGCAAGAATAAAGGCAGAAGACATATCTTTTTCATGCTGCAAATATAGCGTGTTTTGAAAATAAATCATAAAAAAATATGGAGTAAGCGTTTCCGATACCCCCAAAAGGGGGGTGTAAGTGGATGAAAATCCCCCAAAAGGGGTGTTGTGAGGCATTCAGAAATACTATATATTTGCAGCCAGGAACTTTATTTATAAACATTAAAACCATTGTGTATTATGCGTAAATCAATCGTTTTGATGGCATCTTTATTGATGCTGTTGCTCCCGATAGGGGCCGATGCTCAAGGCTTCTTGCGAGGCCTGGGACAGAAAGCTTTGAACAAGGCCAAAGAGAAAGTAGAGAACAAGGTTGAGCGTACGGTGAGTAAGAAAGCGGATGAAGTCTTGGACGGAGAGTCTTCGTCACAGACAAGCCGGACGACTTCAGACCGCGCAGCCTCGGCAGAGGATGCTGCTGACGATGTACCCGTTGAGGCCGGTGCCGTAAAAAACGACTTCGTGCGTGGCAGCGTCGTCATGTTCGAGGACAATATGCAGGGCGAACAGGTAGGTGAGTTTCCATCAAAATGGGATCTTGTGAGAGGCAATGCCGAGGTGGCTGTCATCAATGGTGTGAAGTGTATCGAGATGGACAAGCACGACAGTTGGATATCGCCTCTTGTCAAGGGCGGCATCAAGAACTATCTGGGTGACGTGTTCACCATCGAGTACGACATGCTCTATGATGACAGGGAGAAGAACGGTGCACCCTCTGTAGAAATCGACATCATGCATGAGACCAAGCCGAGAGATGCTGAGTTGTTTACAATCACTTATGGTTTAGCATACGATAAGCACACCTTCGACTGTAGCTATTGTCTGACCTCCGAGCCTTCTTTCTCGAATAAGGAAGGACATGCAAGTTCTCAGGCAGGTCCTTTTAACGATGCCCGCTGGCATCACTACGCCCTCTCATTCAACAAACGCGCCATCAAGTTTTATGTCGATGGGCGTCGTGTCATCAATGTGCCGAATGCCAAGTCGGGTGCAGGATGGGTGACGTGGTTCGCCTGTGGTGGCAGCAAGCACACCTATGTGAAGGATGTGGTGATTGCCAAGGGGGCCGTAGAACTCTACGAGCGCAATGCCACTGACATCGATGCCAAGGTCGCAGCCGTGGAGAAGGCTATCGCCGAGACGGGCAAGTTCGTGACCAACAA
>DGSC01000029.1 GCA_002391275.1 Prevotellaceae bacterium UBA4372
TCATCGACGAAGCTCCCCGCAAGGGCGCCGATGGTCTGCAGATTGCTTTCCTGCACCCGAAATCAACTGTTGGCATCCTTACCGAGTTGTGCGAGGATCCCAATAAGTAAGTTCAAACAAACAGGTACAAAAAAACACGCATGCGTCATGGCATGCGTGTTTTTTTTGTTTCGTAGTCAAGAGGTTGTGGTCAATTGCCAAGAGCCTGACTGAGGTCGTCGAGAATGTCGTCGATATGCTCCGTGCCGATAGAAAGGCGTATTGTTGCCGGTGTGATGTGCTGTGCAGCCAGTTCCTCGGGCGTCATCTGCGAGTGAGTTGTCGTGTAAGGGTGGATAACAAGGCTCTTGACGTCGGCCACATTGGCCAGCAAAGAGAATATCTTCAGCGAATCGATGAACCGCCAAGCCTCTTCCTGTCCGCCCTTGATCTCGAAGGTAAATATGCTGCCGCCTCCCTGTGGGAAGTAGCGCTGATAGAGCGCATGGTCGGGGTGAGAGGGTAGGGCTGGATGGTTCACGCGCTCAACCTTGGGGTGCTTTGCCAAGAAATCAACTACGCGCAGGGCGTTGGCTACATGGCGTTCCACTCGCAAGCTGAGGGTCTCCAGTCCCTGCAAGAGGATGAAAGCGTTGAAGGGCGAGAGCGTAGCCCCGGTATCACGCAGCACCACAGCCCGGATGCGGGTGACGAAAGCAGCCTGACCGGCCACGTCGGCAAACACAGCTCCGTGGTACGAAGGGTCGGGCTGTGCCAGCGTCGGGAACTTGTCGGCATGTTCCTTCCACGGAAATGAGCCTCCGTCTACGATTACACCGCCGAGGCTGCTGCCGTGGCCTCCGATAAACTTGGTTGCCGAGTGTACGACAACGTCAGCGCCATGCTCAATGGGGCGTATCAAGAACGGAGTGGCGAATGTGTTGTCAATAATCAGTGGAACATGATGGCGGTGAGCCACTTCGGCCACGGCGTCGATGTTGAGCACGTCGCTGTTTGGATTGCCGAATGTCTCGGCAAACACGACTTTTGTGTTCGGCTGTATGGCAGCTTCCAGCGCGGCGAGGTCGTTCACGTTCACAATAGTATTCGTGATGCCTTGTGTAGCCAGCGTATGAGTAATGAGGTTAAACGAGCCGCCATAGAGGTTGTCGGCAGCTACGATGTGATCGCCTGCCTGCACGATGTTCTGGAGAGCATAGGTGATGGCAGCAGCCCCGCTGGCCACAGCTAAACCGGCAACTCCGCCTTCGAGGGCAGCCACGCGCTGTTCAAACACGCCTTGAGTGGAGTTCGTTAGGCGGCCGTAAATATTGCCGGCATCCCGCAAACCGAAACGGTCGGCAGCGTGTTGCGAATTGCGAAAGACGTAACTTGTGGTCTGGTAGATAGGCACTGCGCGTGCATCGGTGGCAGGGTCGGCTTGTTCTTGCCCTACGTGTAGTTGTAAAGTCTCAAAATGTAGCATGATTGCGATGTTTTAATTGTGTGTTATTTCTTTATGTTTGACGCTGCAAAGGTATGGCATTTGGAATTTCTGACCAAAAAACTTGCTGATTATAGAAAATATACCTATTTTTGCGGCGTATGAAGATAATATATCTAAATCTCCATTATGTTTAAGAACCTGATGGAATAATATTCTAAGATTATGAGTGAAGTGCTCGACGAAATTGACATGCAGATACTGCGGACGTTGCAGCGAAATGCAAAATTGACCACAAAAGAACTGGCTGAAGCGGTCAACCTCACCCCTACACCTGTGTTCGAACGCCAGAAACGGCTCGAACGACAAGGCTACATTCAGAAATATGTGGCCCTGCTCGATGCCGAAAAACTCAACCAAGGCTTGCTCGTGTTCTGCAAAGTGAAGCTCAAACAGATCAACCATGAGATTGCAGAAAGCTTCATGCACCGCATATACCGCATTCCGGAAGTGACCGAATGCTACAACACTTCAGGCGCGTATGACTATCTATTAAAGGTACGCGCACGTGATATGAAGCAATATCAGGAATTCGTGCTCAACAAGTTAGGGGAAATCGACTCGGTTGGTTCCATCGAAAGCACGTTCGTGATGAGCGAAGTGAAGAACTTTCATGGTATAAACATCTAAGAAACCAATTTTTTAGGGCTTGTTTTGCTCTTATTCATTGATTAATCCTTATCTTTGCAGCCCAAAACTAAAAACAACTATGGGACGTAAGAAGAAACCACTGCCCCTGCTTGAGGGCGTAAGAATCGAAGCCATAGCCGCTGAAGGCAAATCACTCTTTCGCGCAAATGACCTTGTCGTTTTTGTTCCTTTTGCCATACCTGGCGATATCGTGGACGTACAGCTGACAAAGAAAAAACACTCGTATGCCGAGGGGGAAGTGGTAAGGATGGTGGAACCATCGGCTGATCGTATAGCCCCATTCTGCCCGCACTTCGGTGTCTGTGGCGGCTGCAAATGGCAAATGTTGCCTTACGAGTTGCAGCTGCGCGCAAAGCAACAGCAAGTGATGGATGCGCTCACTCGCATCGGAAAGGTGGAGCTTCCTGAGTGCACGCCTATCCTTGGTTCGCATAAAACGAGTGAATATCGCAACAAACTCGAATTTGGTTTTGCCAATAAACGTTGGCTCACGAAAGAACAGATTCGGTCGGGCGAGCAATTCGAGCGGCAAGAGAGCGTGGGTTATCATGCCAACGGCACCTTCGACAAGATACTTCCCATAGAGGAATGCCATCTTATGGAGCCCGTCAACGACAGGCTACGTCTGGCTATCCGTGATTATGCTTACGAGCACCAACTGGGCTTCTTCGATTCACGAGAGCATACAGGTTTGCTGCGCGGAATGATGATTCGCCTTTCTAATACAGGTGAATTGATGTTGCTCATCCAATTCTGCATGGCTACGAAACAGGAGCATGAGCAGGCTCAAGCATTGCTTGCCTACATACATGATAAGTTTCCAGAGATCACCTCCTTACTATACGTAAACAATCAAAAATATAATGATACCTTCGGCGATTTGCCAGTGGAGGTGTTTGCTGGAGCTGATCACATATTTCTTGAAATGGAAGGACTCCGTTTCAAGGTGGGAGCTAAGAGCTTCTATCAAACCAACACCGAGCAGGCTTATGAGCTTTACAAGGTAGCCCGCAGTTTTGCCTTTGATGGCTTCATGGCTGATGCCTCAGATTCGACCAGACTTCCACTTGTCTATGACTTGTATACAGGCACAGGCACTATAGCCAATTTTGTAGCGTCAAAAGCCAGGGAAGTGATAGGCATCGAGTATGTGCCCGAAGCTATTGAAGATGCTAAAGTCAACAGCCAGCTCAATGGCATTGAAAACACTCGCTTCTATGCCGGCGACATGAAGGACATTCTTACTGAAAATTTTGTAGCTGAGCACGGACGCCCCGATATTATCATCACCGACCCACCGCGCGCCGGCATGCATACCGATGTTGTCGATGTCATCCTCAAAGCTGCTCCCCAGCGGATTGTCTACGTGAGTTGCAACCCTGCAACGCAAGCGCGCGACCTTGCGCTACTGGACGTAGACTACAAGGTCGCGCGTATACAGCCGGTGGACATGTTTCCCCACACCCAACATGTGGAGAATGTAGTGCTGCTGCTTCGCCGTTAGTAGGCGAAGAGGGGATAGTTTTTCATTATTTCGTTGACCTCTGCACGCACAGCGGCAATGACGTCGAGGTTCTCGGGGTCGTTCAATACACGCTCTATCAGTTCGGCAATCTTTACCATCAAGTCTTCCTTGGCACCGCGAGTGGTTATGGCTGGCGTGCCGAGGCGAATACCTGATGTCTGGAAGGCGCTGCGAGTGTCGAAGGGCACCATGTTCTTGTTTACCGTGATGTCGGCAGCGACAAGGGCGTTCTCGGCTACCTTACCTGTGAGGTCTGGGTACTTGGAACGCAGGTCAACCAACATAGAATGGTTGTCGGTGCCTCCGCTGACGATGTCGAAGCCACGCTTGATGAGCTCTGCTGCAAGGCAGGCGGCGTTCTTCTTAACCTGAGCCTGATACTCGCGGAACTCGGGAGTGAGGGCTTCGCCGAAGGCCACAGCCTTGGCAGCGATGACGTGTTCGAGGGGACCGCCTTGGATGCCTGGGAATACTGCACTGTTGAGGAGAGCAGACATCATCTTCGTGACGCCCTTCGGAGTCTTCTTACCCCAAGGATTCTCGAAGTCCTTGCCCATGAGAATGATACCGCCACGAGGACCACGGAGCGTCTTATGCGTCGTAGAGGTGACGATGTGTGCATACTTGAGCGGATTGTCAAGCAGTCCTGCTGCAATGAGTCCTGCGGGATGCGCCATGTCGACCATGAAGATAGCGCCCACCTTATCGGCAATCTCACGCATACGCTTGTAGTCCCACTCGCGGCTGTATGCCGAGCCGCCACCGATGAGAAGCTTTGGCTTGTGCTCTAATGCGAGGCGCTCCATCTCGTCGTAGTCGACGCGTCCGGTCTCCTTTTTGAGGTTGTAACCAATGGGATGATAGATGATGCCAGAGGTGTTGACGGGGGAACCGTGAGAAAGGTGGCCTCCGTGGTCGAGGTTAAGTCCCATGAATGTGTCGCCGGGATTAAGGCAGGCGAGGAAGACGGCAGCATTGGCCTGTGCACCTGAATGTGGCTGCACGTTAGCATATTCAGCACCGAAGAGCTCGCAGATGCGGTCGATGGCCAGCTGCTCTACCTTGTCAACAACTTGGCAACCACCGTAGTAACGGTGACCAGGATAACCCTCTGCATATTTGTTAGTCAGGGGTGAACCCATGGCTTCCATGACCTGTGGGCTGACAAAGTTCTCTGATGCAATGAGCTCTATTCCGCGCTCCTGACGGGCACGTTCTTGTTGGATAAGCTCGAAAATGGTGTTGTCTCGTTTCATAGTTATACTAATTTTACGTCTTTTATTTGTTGTTCGTGGTTGCAATAGTGGCAACGTACGATTCCATTCTGTTTGTCGGTAACGTGGAAAAGTGTTGCCATGGGTTCGTTGTTGGTGATGCACTTAGGATTGTTGCAGCGTATGAGCCCACGCAAGTCCTTGGGCAAACACACCTGCCGCTTTTCAACAACCTCATAGTCACGTATTACGGCGAGGGTAACATTGGGCGCAACTATCGAGAGCTGGTTCATTTCTTCGTCAGTGAAGAAGCGGTCGGCTATTTTTATGATGCTCTTCGTGCCCATCTTGTTGGACTTGAGGTTGAAGCCTATCGTGACCTTGGACGACATTTGATCGAGGTGGAGAAGATTGATAACCTCGAAAAGTCGGTCGCATGGAATGTGGTCAAGTACCGTTCCGTGGTCGAGAGCTGAAACGATAAGTTGTTCTCTTTTCATAATATTGTTGTGTCGTTTTTTATCTGTTCGAGGGTTATGCCGAGCGTGTCGCATATCAAAGCTTGGCGTGCGAAGAGTCCGTTGCGCGCTTGTTGGAAATAATAGGCGTGTGGGTTGTCATCGATGGCATATTCTATTTCATTCACTCTGGGTAAGGGATGAAGAATGCGCATGTTTGGCCGTGCCTTCTGAAGCATGTCGAGCTTAAGGAGGTAGCGGTCCTTTACGCGTTCGTATTCCATAAGGTCGGTAAAACGCTCCCGCTGAACTCGTGTCATGTAAAGAATGTCGGCATCGGCAATGACATCAGCGTCGAAATCTTTATGTTCAACATATTTGATACCATGCTCATGGCAATAGGTCTTGTATTGCTTAGGCATAGCCAGTTCGTCTGGCGCTATGAAATGGAATGTGGGATTGAAATGTCGCATGGCGGTCAGGAGAGAATGAACCGTACGACCGTATTTGAGATCACCGACAAGATAAATGTTCAAATTGTCGAGCGTGCCTTGAGTCTGGTAGATGGTATAGAGATCGAGCATTGTCTGCGAGGGATGCTGGTTGGCTCCGTCGCCTGCGTTAATAATGGGAACCGGTGATATCTCACTGGCATAGAGTGCGGCTCCTTCGAGGTGGTGGCGCATGACAATGACATCGGCATAGTTGGACACCATCATGATGGTATCTTTAAGCGTTTCGCCTTTAGTTCCGCTTGTCACTTTTGGATCGGCAAAACCGATGACTCGTGCACCTAAACGATTGGCTGCAGTCTCGAAGCTGAGACGGGTACGTGTAGAAGGTTCGAAAAAAAGCGTAGCTACGACCTTTCCTTGCAGCAGCAAGCGGTTGGGATGTAGTTCGAACTCCTGGGCCATTCGTATAAGGTACTCAATTTTCTCACGTGAATGGTCGGCAATGGTTACGAGGCTGTGATTCATGTTGAGTGGGAAAACAAGAAGTTTGTTGTCGTTAAAAAATCTTTGCGCAAATATATACAAAACTCTTAAAGGTGCAGGCCCGAAGTTGTAAAAGATTAGGCGGCAAAAAGTTTTTTGTAAACTTTTCCGCCTATCTATGAAAGCGTTTGATAGAAATACGCTATATTTGCAGCCTAAATTGCTATTTGTTTTTAGATGTAATGAGAAAAAAGATAATCATCTGGCTATGGGTTCTCCTCTTCTTGCTTTTAGGCGGTGGAGTGCTGGCTTTTTGGGCTATTGCAAAGGGTTACATAGGTTATATGCCCGATCTACAGCAGTTGGAGAATCCGGTAAACAAGTTCGCTTCTCAAGTAATATCATCCGATGGACATGTGTTAGGTACATGGAGCTATACCCGTGCCAACCGTGTTTTTGTGAACTATGGAGACATTGCTCCTTCCACGGTTCAGGCTTTGGTGGCTACCGAGGATGTCCGATTTTATGAACATTCCGGCATAGACCTTCGTGCACTCATGCGTGCCGTGCTCAAGCGTGGCTTGCTTCGTCAGAAGAATGCAGGAGGTGGTAGCACTATCACTCAGCAGTTGGCCAAACAGGTCTATTCGTCACAGGCCTCAAGCGTTGAAGAACGCTTGTCGCAAAAGCCTATTGAGTGGGTAATTGCTGTGCAGTTAGAACGCCTTTATACGAAGGATGAGATCATAACGATGTATCTCAACTATTTCGACTTCCTGCATAATGCGGTAGGTCTGAAGTCGGCGGCGAAGACTTACTTCAACAAAGAGCCTAAAGCCCTTACTGTGAACGAGAGTGCATTGCTCATTGGACTGTGTAAGAACCCCTCGTACTATAATCCGGTCCGTTTCCCTGAGCGTGCGTTGTCACGACGTAACACCGTGCTTGCGCAGATGTTGAAGGCTGGCTATCTCACCCAGCAAGAAGTGGATTCACTGGCTGCACAACCCATAGAGCTTGATTTCCACCGTGTAGATCACAAGGAGGGTGAGGCTACCTATCTGCGTGAACATCTACGCACAATGCTCATGGCCAAACGCCCCGAGCGAAGCAATTATGCGTCCTGGCAGAATCAAAAATACTATGAGGACAGCCTTGCTTGGGAAACCGATCCATTGTATGGATGGTGCAACAAGAACAAAAAGAAGGATGGCTCTTACTATAATATATACACTGATGGCCTGAAAGTGTTCACGACGATAGACAGTCGTATGCAGCACTATGCCGAAGAGTCAATGTCAGAGCATGTGACAGGCTATCTTCAGCCGCTCTTTGCCGCAGAACGGCGTGGAAAGGCCAATGCCCCATATGGCGCTAACATAAGCATTGAAAAGGCTCGTCAGGATTTGCAGCGAGCAGTGCGACAGAGTGAGCGCTACGTGGCCATGAAGCGCAACGGAGCCAGCGAGGCAGAGATTGAGAAGGCTTTTGCCACTCCTGTTGAAATGTCGCTCTATTCGCCTCGCGGTGATATCGACACAACGATGACGCCATTGGATAGCATCCGATATACAAAGGGATTCCTCCGTTCAGGTTTTGTGTGCATGGACACGCATACAGGAGCTGTGAAAGCTTATGTCGGTGGCATCAATTTCCGCCATTTCCAGTACGATATGGCAGGCGTTGGCCGCAGACAGGTAGGTTCTACCATCAAACCTTATTTATACACCTTGGCAATGGAGAATGGTTGGAGCCCATGCGACGTCGCTCCAAATGTGCAGCGGACTTATCAAGTTGCAGGTGGGCGCACATGGACACCTCGCAACGGCAGCCGTGCCCGCTATGGCGAGATGGTTACCCTCAAATGGGGATTAGCCCAGTCGAACAACTGGATCTCGGCATACTTGATGAGTCAGCTTAGTCCTACGGCATTCGTTCGCCTGCTTCACGAATTTGGCATACAGAACCAAGATATCCACCCCTCGATGTCGCTTTGCTTAGGTCCTTGTGATATCTCTGTGTTGGAGATGGTGTCGGCCTACACGGCTTTCCCTAATAAGGGTATTCGCCTCTCACCGATGTTCGTTACACGTATAGAAGATGCCGACGGCAATGTTGTGGCCGAGTTCTCACCGCGTATGCACGAGGTTATCAGCGAAGAGAGCGCTTGCAAAATGATAGTTCTCATGCGTGGCGTCATCGATGGCGGTACGGGTTCACGAATGCGCGGCCGCTATGGAATAACGGCTCCTATGGGTGGCAAGACAGGTACGACCAATGATAATTCCGATGGATGGTTCATCGGGTATACGCCATCGCTGGCCTTTGGGGCCTGGGTTGGCGGCGATGAACGCGACATACACTTCAACAGTATGGCTTATGGTCAAGGTGCAGCGGCTTCGTTGCCCATTTGTGCCAAGTTCCTTCAGAAGGTATTTGCAGACCGCAGTCTTGATTATAATCAGAACGAGTCTTTCGACCTTCCTGCAGGGTTCGACCCCTGTGCCGTCACCGACAATGTCGAGACTTATGAGGAGATAGACGAGTCCGTAGGGCTCGACGAGCTATTCATCTCAGAATGACATAGGCTGTGTTGTGTCTTGCCAGTGACTCTTTGGATAGTGATTATTCACAGGTTCTTACCATGTTTGCCTTGCAGTTCATGAAGCCCATTTTGGATGTATTCCCTGTCCCAGTCTTTTGGACGTAGCACTTCATGGTCATAAGCCAGCAGGTCGATGTCAACAATGACGCGGCCCTCTTCTGTGGCCGACTTCCTATGGCGCATACCATCTTCGAGAGTTTTCAGAAGCGACGATACAATGATGAGAGGGCGATCGGTCTTCAACTCAACAACCTGATTGAGGAAAGGAAAAGGGTAGGGGTAGTCAATAGGCTCAGTCCACACAGGCCTGCTAAACTGACAATCAGTTCCGAACAAGCTACGCAACTTACGTCGGGTCCACTCAAGAACACGAGGAGCAGAAGCCAAGTTGCTGCCAAGCGCTAAAATTACAGAATGACTACTCATGATGCCAACAAAGTTACAAACATTATCATTACGAGTCTAAATAGAATATAATTTTTAATATTTTTTAGTTTATGCCTACACAGAAATCAGGACGTCCTCGTCCGCGTACCAGGCAGGTAGCAGCCCCGGCTGAAGACTCATTTGGCCGTCAGCAGCCACAAAATATTGAGATGGAACAGGCTGTGCTCGGTGCCTTGCTAATTGAGCAAGATGCGTTTTCGCGCATCAGCGAGGTCTTGCGTCCCGAGTCGTTCTATGATCATCGCCACCAAATCATATTTGAGGCAATACGTTCACTCAATGTTCAACAACGGCCTGTTGACATCCTTACCGTTCGCGATTACCTAGAGAGTGAAGGAACACTCGAAGAGTCTGGTGGCCCTGTATATCTTGTTCAGCTAACGGCCAACCTTACTTCATCTGCGCATATCGAGTATCATGCCCGCATCATAGCCCAGAAGTTCTTGGCTCGTCAGCTCATAACGTTTTCCAGCGAACTTTCGCGTGATGCCTTTGACACGACACTTGATGTGCAAGACCTCATGCAGGAAGCTGAAGGAAAGCTTTTTGCCATCTCACAACAGAACCTCAAAAAGGATTTCACTCAGATTAACCCCGTGATTCATGAGGCCTATGAAGAGTTGCAGAAAGCTGCGGCACGTCAGGATGGACTCTCAGGCCTTTCCAGCGGATTCCCCCACCTTGATAAGATAACCAGCGGGTGGCAAAACTCCGACCTCATCATTATCGCAGCCCGTCCGGCTATGGGTAAGACAGCCTTTGTCCTGTCGATGGCCAAGAAGATTGCTGTTGACATGCGTGAGCCTGTAGCTATGTTCTCGTTGGAAATGAGTAATGTACAGCTCGTAAAGCGCTTGATGGTCAACGTGTGCGAGATTACTGGCGACAAGATTAAGAGCGGCCAGCTACTCCCCTATGAATGGGGGCAGCTCGGCAATCGTATAAGGGCTCTTTATGATGCTCCCTTCTACATTGACGATACCCCCTCGCTGTCGATCTTTGAACTTCGCACTAAAGCCCGTCGTTTGGTGCGCGAACATGGCGTAAAGCTCATACTCATCGACTACCTTCAGCTCATGAATGCCTCTGGCACAAGCTTCGGTTCGCGTCAGGAAGAGGTGTCCAACATCTCCCGTTCGCTAAAAGGTCTGGCCAAGGAATTGAATATACCTATCATTGCGCTTTCGCAGCTTAACCGTAGTGTAGAAAAGCGTGAAGGCGAAGATGGAAAGCGTCCCCAGTTGAGCGACCTTCGCGAATCGGGTGCTATTGAGCAGGATGCCGATATGGTATGCTTCATTCACAGGCCTGAATACTACAAGATTTATGCCGACGAAAAAGGACGCAACATGAGGGGCATGGCTGAGTTTATCATTGCCAAGCATCGTAATGGTGCCGTTGACACTGTGGTAATGCGCTTCAGAAGTGAATATGCCAGGTTCCAAGACACCGATGAGGACGACTATATTCCCGTTCCCGGGCAAACTCGCGTCTTGGAAACCGACTTCGCTGCGGCCGATAGTCAGGCTGCAGGAGATCAGCCAGCGCCGCCGTTGTCGCCAGACCCGCAGCCACTTGGCCCTGCAAGCAATGATGATTCGCCCTTTGGGCCACCACCGTCTTACAATGACGTTCCCTTTTGACGATTAAACCTAATAGAAGATAAACAAGTTGTTTTACCGATGAACGCCCCGCCGCATTGAACGATGCGACCGGACATGTTGAGGTAAAACAACTTGTTTTTTTTATTCTTTTTTTTGCCTTTATAAAATACCTTTTGGATAAAATCTGCAAACTGCTTATTTTTCAGACGGAGTGATGTAATGGTCGAGAATGTTTTAGCCTTAAAGAGGGAAAATGGAGTGAAAGATTTTTGGCTTGACATTTTTTAGTAAATATTTCAATCTTTTTATCCTATTATGCTTTATTTATTAATAATTATTGTATCTTTGCAGTCAGAAATCTTACTATTCACACATGATGACATTAACAAATTTCCGTCGGCATAATATGCTTTCTCGAACTTTGAACGCAGTTGTGTTTGTTCTTATTGCGTTTCTTGTTTCGTGTGGAGAATTTATAAAAGAACCCACAGAGGCAGATATGTCTGCTTTCGGGAAAAATGTTTATGATATAGATTCTGCCAGGCTTGAGAAAAATTACGCTCGTATTCTCGATGCCGACACATCTCGTGTCTATGGTGATGATGTTGTGAGAAAACGCTATAAGGCTGCTTCAGATGTGGGCGAAGCATCTTTATGGGCTACACGTATGGGCGTAAGCTCCGATGCTGATAAGCTTCTTGCTCTTTTACGTGAGGAGCTGCCCTTGAATGGACTTGATTCGACGGCTTTTTTCTTGCCAGAGATAGCCGGCGACTTAAATGTGGTGCACTTGCAAGCTTTCGATTCTCTCGGTGTCGATATTAATGAACTGCTTCCACGTCTTGACTATAATCTCTCGAAAGCCTACGTCCGTTATACTGCCGGACAGCGCTATGGATTCATGAATCCCGTGCATCCTCTCAATCACCTCGACTTTAAATCAGGTGGAAGAGGTTATGCACGCCTCTTCGACTATGAGGTGCCCAACCCAGATTACGAGGCTTCTTTGCATAGTCTGTGCTCTGATGAACGCATGGAGTATCTGTCGGCGTCAAAGCCCAAAGGCACATTCTATCCAGCTCTTAGACGAAGGATGGAAAACACAACCGACACCGCAGAGCGCCGCACCATAGCTATCAATATGGAGCGATGCAGATGGCAGATGAGACAACCCGAAAGTGCACGTCGGAGCGTACTTGTTAACATCCCAGCCCAGCAGCTGTGGGCTGTAGCACCAGATACGGTTCTTAACATGCGTATTTGTTGTGGGGCTTTACACACGAAGACTCCTTTGCTTAGCAGTGACATCAACATCATGCAGGTCAATCCGGATTGGATGATACCACAGTCGATCATCAAAGGCGAAGTGTCACGTCATGGAGGCGACTCGGCATACTTCGCTCGACGCCGTTATTATATTGTCAATCGTTCTACGGGAGCGTCTGTTCCGGCCTCCTCCGTGAGTGCATCACAGTTGGCTTCCGGTAATTACAGCATTGGACAGCGTGGGGGCGCAGGCAACTCACTGGGGCGTATCGTGTTCCGTTTCCCCAATGATTTTGCCGTCTATCTCCATGACACGAGCAACCGCAGTGCCTTCTCTCGCGACGTCCGTACGCTTTCTCATGGTTGTGTGCGTGTGGAGAAACCATTAGATCTGGCCCTGTTTCTGCTTCCTGGCATTGATTCTTGGACGGCCGACCGTATTAGAATTTCTATGGATATTCCGCCTGCAACAGACCAGGGGCGCCAATACCTAAAAGAGCATAGTGGCGACCGTCGGCCTTTGAGGCTCATCAACACACAAAAAGTAACCCCGAATGTCCCTGTTCACATTTTATATTTCACGGCCTTTCCCAACCCTGCAACTAAGCAGGTTGAATTGTGGCCCGACATCTATGGCTTTGATAAGATAATAGCCAGGCACATACAAGATGTTATGATAAAGTAAACAGGTCCATTTAAGAGTCTGGGATTTCTGTGCGTTGGCCTATCAGCTTGTTGGGGCGTGATGCGGAGAACGTTGCTCTTATAGCTTTGCACTTCGTTGGAAACAGTAGATGTCGATAATGGAGTCGAGTGAGCGTATAAGCAATTATTGGATAAAAATTATATGTAATGAATTGTAGTTTACGAATTATTTTGTAACTTTGCGCGCGAAATAAGAAACGACACTGCCGTAAGGTGTCGAATCATCCAATTGTTTAATTGTTTAATCGTATAATAAAACCGTGAATATATCCTACAAATGGCTTCGTGAATACGTCGACACGGAGCTCTCAGCACAGGAAGTGGCAGCCGCTCTCACATCAGGGGGACTCGAAGTGGATGGCGTCGAAGAGGTACAGGCTATCCGTGGCGGATTGCAAGGCCTCGTCGTTGCTCAGGTGGTTACTTGTGAACCGCATCCCGACAGTGACCACATGCATGTCTGCACCGTGAACATCGGCACACCCGAGATTCAGCAGATTGTCTGTGGTGCTCCCAACGTGGCAGCCGGACAGAAGGTTATCGTGGCCACCCTTGGCACGAAACTCTACGACGGCGACAAGGAGTTCGTCATCAAGAAGTCGAAACTGCGTGGCGTAGAGAGCAACGGCATGATCTGCGCAGAGGACGAGATAGGCATCGGTACCAGTCACGATGGTATTATTGTGTTGCCCGAGGACGCTGTCGTAGGTACGCCTGCAGCTGAATACTATGGTTTGGAGAGCGATTGGCTCATCGAAGTAGATATCACGGCCAACCGCGCTGACGCCTGCTCACACTACGGCGTTGCCCGCGACCTCTATGCATGGCTCGTGCAGAATGGCTACAAGACGGCGCTGCATCGTCCATCTGTGGATGACTTCAAGGTAGATAACCACGACCTCGAGATTCCCGTCCATGTGGAGAATACAGAGGCATGTCCCCGCTACGCTGCCGTCACTGTGACGGACTGCGAGGTGAAGGAGAGTCCCAAGTGGTTGCGCGACCATCTATCAACCATCGGCCTGCGACCCATCAACAATATCGTTGATATTACAAACTACATCATGATGGCCTTCGGACAGCCTCTGCACTGCTTCGATGCCGACATGATTACGGGCGGCAAAGTCATCGTGAAGACGATGCCCGATGGCACTCCTTTCCAGACGCTCGATGGCATAGACCGCAAACTGAGCGACCATGACCTGATGATCTGCAACGCCGAGGAACCCATGTGCATCGGCGGTGTCTATGGCGGAAAGGGTAGTGGTACGTATGAAACTACGAAGAACGTGCTGCTCGAGAGCGCCTATTTCAACCCCACTTGGATTCGCAAGAGCGCACGCCGTCATGGCTTGCAGACTGATGCCTCGTTCCGTTTCGAGCGTGGTATCGATCCCAACGGACAGATCTATGCTTTGAAGCTTGCGGCCAAGATGTGTCAGGAGCTTGCGGGAGGTAAGGTTTCGATGGAGATTGTCGACAACTACCCCGAACCTCTGAAAGATTTCCCCGTGGATCTCAAGTACAGCTATGTAGATGGTCTCATTGGTCAGCATATCCCTGCCGAGGCGGTCAAGAGTATCGTAACCTCCTTGGAGATGCGTATTGACGAGGAAACGGCTGAGGGACTGAAGCTCACCGTGCCTGCCTATCGTGTTGATGTACAGCGGCCCTGCGATGTCGTTGAAGATATTCTCCGTATCTATGGTTACAATAATATCGAGATTCCGTCGAGCATCAACAGTGCCCTTACTGTCAAGGGAGATGTCGACAAGAGCTATAAGCTACAGAACCTTGTAGGCGAGCAGCTTGTCGGGGCCGGTTTCAACGAGATCTTGAATAATTCGCTCACAAAGGCTGCCTACTACGACGACCTTCAAAGTTACAAAGCCGAGAATTGCGTACGCCTGCTCAATCCGCTGTCGCAAGACCTCAGTGTGCTTCGTCAGACCCTCCTCTTCGGAGGCCTCGAGAGCATTAGCCGCAATGTCAACCGTCGCCGTGCAGACCTTCAGTTCTTCGAGTTCGGTAACTGTTATTACTTCCACGCTGAGAAGAAGTGTGCAGACATCATTCCAGGCGTAAGCTCCAGCCGCGACCCAGAGGTCATTAAGCATGTGCTCGATGCCTACTCTGAGGACTATCACCTTGGACTCTGGGTGACAGGTAAGCGTGTCAGTGGTTCATGGGCACATGCCGACGAGGATCAGACCTTCTACGGCCTGAAGGCTCAGGTGCTGAACATCTTCCGTCGTCTGGGCGTGCCCTTCGGCGCACTTGTATTCAAGGAGGGCATGAACGATATCTTCTCCAAGAGCATACTTATCGAAAACCGTGGCGGCAAGGTCATTGCTCAGCTTGGCATTGTAGCCAAGCGTTTGCAGGTAGCCTTCGACATCCCCACGGAGGTCTATTTCGCCGACATCGCCTGGCAACAAGTGATGCGCCTTATCCGCAAGGAAAAAGTCAGCTTCACCGAGCTGCCTAAGTTCCCTGCCGTGAGCCGCGACCTCGCACTGCTTGTTGACAAGACCGTCGAATTTGCTCAGATCGAAAGCATCGCCTACCAGAGCGAGCGTAAGCTGCTGAAGGAAGTCCGCCTCTTCGATGTCTATGAAGGTAAGAATCTGCCTGCCGGCAAGAAGTCCTACGCTGTCAACTTCATCCTGCAGGATGAGACGAAGACGCTGAACGACAAGGCTATCGATGCCATCATGCAGAAGTTGATACAAAACCTGACGAAACAGCTGGGAGCAGAACTCCGTTAGGATATCGCAGTCTCGAAATAACGTAATAATGAAATAACATAAAAAGAATAGAAAAAGTATGGGAAGAGCATTTGAGTACCGTAAGGCTGCCAAGCTGAAGCGCTGGGGCCACATGGCAAAGACTTTCACCAAGTTGGGCAAGCAAATAGCCATCGCCGTTAAGGCTGGCGGCCCAGACCCCGACATGAATCCTACGTTGCGTGGTATCATCGCCACTTGTAAGCGTGAGAACATGCCGAAGGACAA
>DGSC01000028.1 GCA_002391275.1 Prevotellaceae bacterium UBA4372
GCACAGCCCGAGCACATCATGCGCTGGCCGTCGCCTTGGAGCGCAGGCTTCCCTGGATGGCACTGCGAGTGCACAGCCATGGGCCGCAAATACCTGGGCAACCATTTCGACATACACGGCGGCGGCATGGACCTCATCTTCCCCCACCACGAATGTGAGATTGCGCAGGCCGTAGCCTCGCAGGGCGACGATATGGTCAAATACTGGATGCACTGCAACATGATCACTATCGGCGGACAGAAAATGGGCAAGTCGCTGGGCAACTTCATCACGCTGAACGAGTTCTTCACCGGCACACACGAGAAGCTCTCGCAGGCTTATTCGCCCATGACCGTGCGCTTCTTCATCCTCCAGGCCCACTACCGCTCCACCGTCGACTTCTCCAACGAAGCCCTCCAGGCTGCCGAGAAGGGGCTGCAGCGCCTAATGACTGCCATCGCTGACCTCAAACGCATCACGCCATCCGCCGAGAGCGACAGCGAGACGCACAAGGTGAGCACCGAACTACGTCAGAAATGCTACGACGCCATGAACGACGACCTGGCTTCGCCCACTGTCATCAGTCATTTGTTTGAAGCCTGCAGCACGGTGAACAAACTGCTGACGGCCCCCTCCCAGTCCCCACGTGGAGGAGCGAATGTATCCACGGGCATTTCTAAAGAAGATTTGGAGGAACTGTCTTCGACCATGCACCTCTTCACCGAGGATATCCTCGGGCTACTCCCCCAAGCAGCCGCCACGGGCGGAATGTCTGCTGCCCGCGAGGAAGCCTTTGGCCAAGTCGTGGACATGCTCCTTGAACAGCGCGCCATCGCCAAAGCCAACAAAGATTGGGCTACGAGCGACAAGATACGCAATGAGCTCAATGCCCTCGGCTTCGAAATCAAGGACGGTAAGGATGGAGCCACATGGACGCTGAACAAGTAACGAACGAACATAATGTGTTAAATTGTTTGAAAATTGACATTCGTCTCTTAGATTTTACATACTTTTGCAAAGTTAATGTTTCATCAACGATTAATTAATTATGAGAGTTATTATTGAACCAAACTACGACCAAATGTCCAAGTGGGCAGCAGAGTATGTCGTAAGCAAGATTAATGCTGCAAAACCAACGGCTGAGAAGCCTTTTGTATTAGGTCTTCCTACTGGCAGCAGCCCCATTGGCATGTATAGGGCACTCATCGAAGCCAATAAAGCAGGCCGCGTAACATTTAAGAATGTGCTGACATTCAACATGGACGAATATGTCAACCTGCCGGAGAGCCATCCCGAAAGCTACCACAGCTTTATGGCAACCAACTTCTTTAATCATATCGATATTCCTAAGGAGAACATCCACATCCTCAACGGCAATGCCAAGGATCTTCCTGCCGAATGTGCGCACTACGAGCAGATGATCGAAGAAGCAGGAGGCATCGACCTGTTCATCGGCGGTATCGGTCCCGACGGCCACATCGCCTTCAACGAGCCAGGTTCAAGCCTCAACAGCCGTACACGCCAGAAGACTCTGACAACGGACACCCGCGTGGCCAACAGCCGCTTCTTCGGCGGTCGCCCAGAGGACGTTCCGGCAACGGCTCTGACCGTAGGCGTAGGCACCGTGATGGCTGCCCGCGAAGTGCTCATCCTTTGTAATGGTCACAACAAGGCGCGTGCCCTTCAGGCTGCCATCGAAGGTCCTGTCACTCAATGGTGGACGATCAGCGCCCTGCAGATGCACCCTCACGGCATCATTGTCTGTGACGAAGCAGCCACCGAGGAAATCAAGCACGGCACTTACAAGTACTTCAAGGACATCGAGAAGGATAACCTGTAAGAAGAGACAGGTGGTTGAATAACGAAAATTGAATAACTGATAATCGATAATTAAAAAGGGGCTGCGCCTGGTTTTTCCAGACGCAGCCCCTTTTTTCATATCCGGCATGCAAGAGAAATCTATTACCGTCAGCTAAACACAAGTGTGATCATTCCTCGTCTTTGCTATACACATTTAGGATTGTCGCCGATACCCGACCAGCCCTCGGTTCGCCTTCTGCGGTCTGTAGGGCGACGAACAGGAACCGACCACTATACCTGACAAGCCCTCTCAATCCATCTTATTGCCGTCCGCTTCAAAGGATAAAGGGACACGCGCCCGACAGATTTGATTATTCCATGACCTTGGAACAATCATTCGGTGGTCATGGAATGATTGTTCCAAGGTCATGGAATAATCAAAGCACCTGTATGTGTTGCGGTCTTTAGCCATAGAAAAAGGGCTATGCTACTATTCAGGCATAGCCCTTTTTCTATGGAGTTACTTCACGATGAGCTTAGTAGCTGCTCGTTTGCTGCCGCTGATGGCACGTAAGAGGTATATGCCAGTGGGCAGAGAGGCCGGCACTTCGAGGTCACCGTCGCGCATGAAGCTTTGTTGATAGACAACAGCGCCTGCGGTGGAGCATATCTGCACAGGCACTTGCAGCCTATCGGCTCCAGTGATGACTATGGGCAGTCGTTCGCCGGGTCGTACAACGTTGCTGGCAAGCTTAATAGCAAATTCGGCCACTTCGCTGCCGGCAGACTCTTCAATGCCTGTGTAGTCGAATGTATTGTCCTTAATGGTCTGGGCATATTTGTACCATTTATAGTTTTGGGATGCAGGCTGCCACACGTTCTGCCCCATACGTATATGGTAGTTGAAATGTGCCTTACGTGTCTGATCGCCTTGGTAGATGTAGTCGGTATTGACAATGACGGCAATGACAACGCCATTGGCTGGCGCCTCGGGCATGAGCATAGACACTTCGACGTCGCGGTTGCGACGCCCGCTGAAAGGTTGGCTATAGTAGATTTTCCCCTCGGCGGTGCGGAAGCAAAGGATACATGCCATATTGCTACCGAAAGCTTTAAACGTCATATTAATATGGTCGCCGGCGCGTCCACTTGTGTGGAGAGGTATTTGGTTGGCTCCGCTCCACCCTGGCGTCGTCCGCCATTCAGGGCGATACCATCCGGCACTGTCGGGATTGGCAATAGCAGTCATCTTGGCGTATGGCGTGGCACGCCAAGGATCGCATTTAATCCAATAGGGCTCCCATTCTTCCTTGACAGAGACAAGCCAGTTGTTGTCTAAGAGTGCTTCGCATGCCTTGGACCAGTGTCCGATGTCGATCATGGCCTGGCGTGCACGATATTCTATGATAAGTTGTCGCATCTGTGCATCGCCAAGCCCAGGTATGCGTTTACCGTTCTCCGTGATGCCTTTAGCCATGCCTTCAAGAACTCGGCTTTTGCAGTAGCGCCATATCCAGGGCACAGCTCCCTTGCCAAGGATGGCATTGAGAACGTGCGGGAAGAGTTCGCCATACTGAACGCCTCCCAGGAGGTTGCGCCACGTGCAAACTTGTCCATTTGCGTCGTACATATTGACACCTTCGGCTGCCGGGCCTCCGAAGGAGTTGTCCTGAAGCCAGCCAGAGTAGCACTCGATGGGCATGAAGGGTGCTATCATATTGCCGGCGCTGAGGTAGCCCATCGACTCCGGCTCGCGGCCGCTCTTGCGCACCTCGGCCTCGGCTTGCAGCCATGTGTTGCCCGCTTCGTGGAACCAAGCGGAATTCTTACAGCCTTCGAGGTCGGCGAAAGTGGCGTGGATGCCCTCGTGGACGCAGGCGTTCTGCTGGCCTATGCGGTCGCCGTAGGTGCAGGCGGGGTCGAAGCTGTAGATGGGATAGTAGCTGAGGAAGACCATGGGCCAGGATGAACCCTGATAGGAAGTTGCGCTCTGCCAGCCGCCTTTCTCTGTATTAGGTGTATTGGGATCGAAGCTGAGTCCGCTGCCGTAGCCATAGACTTGGCTGTAATAACCGTTACGGGCTCGCTTGTCGGGCGGCCATCCCATCTCGTTGCGGAAATAGGCAAAGTCCTCGTCCATCTTCTTAGCAAGCAGGCGCATGGACTCTTCGGTGATAAGCGGATTGGCCTTAGGTCCTACTGCTACACTCCACCATTCACCGTTGACACGCTTGGCCACGCCTACGTTTTCGGGCAGAGGTCCTTTGGATGGAGGGGGCAGGGCTGGATATTCTGTCCGAAAGTCGTAGTCGAGAGTAGGCGAATACTTTGGCCACTGATAACCGATTAAGGGGTTGTACTCGCCATCAATGCCGACGGTGAAGACGATTGTGGCAATGGCTCCGCAAGGTCGTTCGTAGCAGAGTGTGTAGCGTCCACTGGCAGCCACTGTGAGAGAAGCTTCTGTTGAGGTCACTTCACCTTGTTCATCAAGCCAGTACCAATTAGGTTCCTCGCTTTCGCCTTGAGGAAGAGTAAGCTGGGCCGAAAGCTCTACCGTCTCCCCTTTGTTGATGGTGACGTTTTGAAGGTCGGACGTTAAGACAGGGGCTCCACAGTTGTCGAGCGGGTAACCTTGGAGGGTGAACTCAACAATACCACAGGCAACATCGCTACGCATGTAGAGGCGGAGACGGTTGGTCTCTAAGGTGAGGCCTGTATTGGTGCTTACACCACTGCCATTGGGGCTCACGAGGTCGTAAGCTTTTGTCCATTGGTGACCATCCCACGTAGCAAGATATGCTTCAGCAGGATAATCGAGCTTACCGTCAAGGGCAACCCAGTTGACAACGGCACGATTGATGGAGCAGGTTGTGCTCCAGGAATATTCAACATACTCCCATAGACCCAGGTTGTCGGCGTCGCGATAACCGCTCCAATATGATGATGAAGTGGTTAAGGAACCATCATTGAGAGCAGCGAGGGTGTGGCCACTCTCGGTGTATGAGGCCCTGACCGCAGTTACCATCTTCTGAAGCGGTTGACGTGTATTGACGGCAGAAGCTGACAAGACTGCAAGAAGGACAGACAGGGTCAGCAGGGAGCGCTTGATAAAGTAATTATTCATCTTGATTGGTTAGTTAGTTCTTATAGGGTGGGAGTTGCGACATAGTTGCGACATAGTCGCAACAAACGGGATGGCCGCCATGGGCGGAAGATGTTGGAAATAAAAAACGAGAGGCAACAACGATTAATGTGTTGCTCTCTCGTTTTAAGCTATGAGACTAATTACTCAGCCTTAGGCTCCATAACGACACGTGCACGGTTGCCGTCGGCTTTGATGGTGACGGCCATCTGGCGAACATTGTCTGGCGTGATGGATTGAATTACCTGCTCGTAGTTCTCGGCGGGATCGTAGCCACGGCGTACGATGCTGGCGATGCGGCTCATCCAGAAACCGTTCTCACGTTGGTTCTGCGCGAAGGTCTTCAGCATGTATTCCTTGGCCTTGTTGACGCTCTCCTCGCTGACACCTTTCTCGCAGACATTGTCGAAGACGTCCTGCACAATCTGCAGACACGTGTCGGTCATCTCAGGTTTCAAGGGGAAGGCGGCCTGAAGAACGTAACGCGGACGGTCGTCGCTGCCACGTGTCACCATGCCCTGAGCACTGGTCGAATAGGCAGCACCGAGTTCCTCGCGAATCTTCTTGAGATACTGCTCTGCTACGCAGTTGCCGAGGATGCTCATGAGGGCGCTGTTGCGAACGGTCATCTCAGTGTCGCCCGTCCAAGCGCAGACGATGAAGCTTTGAGGTGTCTCCATCTTCTTCTGATAACGGTTGGTGACATCGCCCTTGACGAAGTTGAGACCTGGGTCGACAGCCTTATCGTTGCGCTTAACCTTGGGCAGGGTGGCCAAGTACTTGGTGGCAAGCTCACGAATCTGTGCCTCATCGATGTTGCCAAGGAACATGAAGGTGAAGTCGCTGGCATCAGCAAAGCGGTCAGCCCAAATCTCAAGGATACGGTCGTAGTTGACTTGGTCGACCTCAGCTTCTGTCAGAGGTTGCAAGCGTGGGTTGTGACCATAAAGCGTGGCTTGGATGCTGTCGCTTAGGCTCGACATCGGGTTGAGATCCTTGTTGCGAAGTTCTTCACGCAGGCTGGCAAGATAGGATGCAACGGCTTCCTCGTCCTTCTCGCGGGGTTGGAAAGTCATGTAGATGAGTTCGAAGAGCGTTTGAATATCTTTCTTTGAGGAGAAGCCTGAGAAGGTTTCATCACGCAGGCCTACATTAGCTGAATTGCTGACGTTCTTACCGGCGAGGGCTTTGGTGAGTTCAGTAGAAGTGAAGCCGCCGATCTTGCTGCGACCCATGACGCCGTCGAATGCTTCGAGGTTAATGCGCTCGCTGACGGGATAGCGGCCTATGCCACCTTCACTCCACGCCATCATGCGGATCTCGTCGTCCTTGAAGTCTGTCTGTTTCATGATGACCTTCACACCGTTGGAAAGGGTGAGAATCTTGGAGCCGCAAGGTCCGTCGGCCTCTTTCTTCACCTTACCGGGCTTGGGCAGGTTCTCAATCAGGGGACCAGTCTTAACATTATCGACCCAAGCGGTGAGCTTGCTCTGCTGTGCGGCATGAATAGCTCCGAGGAGCTGTTCCTTTGTTGGGATTGCAAGACCTTCCTTCTCGGGATTAAGCGAGAGAACGACGAGGTTGGAGTCGGTACGACTGATGAACTGCTGTATGGTCTGGCTGAAAGCCTCGGCCGGTATTTGCGGGAATATCTGCTTCACGAGCTGATATTCCGTCTCGATGCCAGGAATAGGTTCGTTGTTGAGGAACGAACGATAGTACTCGCGGGCGTATGAGATGCTACGCTGCTTGTCGCGATTGTTAAAGAGCTGTTCCATGCCAGAGAGTTTGTTGAGCACAGCGCGGTCAATCTCACCTTTGGTGAAGCCAAACTCGTCGACACGATAAACTTCTTCCATAACAGCCTTGATGGCTTCCTCAACACGTCCTTCCTTCGGGACAATCTCAATGTTGAAAGCACCTGTAACCTTCGACGAAAGCAGGAAAGCGCCATCATCTACACTGGCACCCTGGAAGGGGCAGTCTGCCTTGAGCGAAAGCTCATGCAGGCGCTGGTTGAGTACGCTGGTGGCAGTGCCGATTATGTTCTCAGCCACATAGATGGGCATCGTGTTACGTATGCTGTCGGGGATAGCCTCGTGCTTCATCGAGATCATGACAACCTGCGAGGTGACCTCTGGGTCGCTGTCAGCAACGACGATAGCTTCGGCATTGTCAGGTACGCTATAGTCTACGCGCTTGGCCACGGGCTGCTGCACGGTGATGGGGCCGAAGAGGTTCTTGATTTTACCTTCAATCTGGTCGACATCAATATCACCGACAACGATGATACCTTGTAGGTCCGGGCGATACCATTTATGGTAGTAGGCACGAAGCGTATCGTAGGGGCATTCGTCTACGACCTCCATCAGGCCGATGGGGAAGCGTCGACCGTAGCGGCTGTCGGACATCAGCTCTTCGAGGTGCTTGACGAGGATGCGGGTGAAGCCAGTGTTGCGCATACGCCATTCACCGTGAATGACGCCACGCTCCTTGTCAATCTCCTTGCCGTCGAGCGTCAGGTCGTGGCTCCAGTCGTGTAGGATGAGCAGACAGGAATCGATGGCACCCTCGCGTGCGGGTACATTATCTATATTATATACTGTTTCCTCGACGCTGGTGTAAGCGTTGAGCTGAGCGCCAAACTTCACGCCGATGCCTTCGAGATACTCGATAAGCGAGCTGTCGGGGAAGTGGGTTGTGCCGTTGAAGCACATGTGCTCAAGGAAGTGTGCGAGGCCGCGCTGGCTCTCTTCTTCCTGAATGGAGCCTACCTTCTGTGCAATGTAGAAGAATGCCTGGTTCTTTGGCTCTTCGTTGTGCCGGATGTAGTAGGTCAGTCCGTTGTCGAGATGGCCTACGCGCACCTTCGGGTCAACGGGAAGGGGCTGCATCATCTGGCTCATGTCCTGGGCCTGAGCACTGAAGGCGCTGAGGGCGAGGACTGCCGTCATGAGAAAGTTCTTTAGTTTCATAATGATGTTTTTGATTATATTTATGGTTTGTATTCCTGTCTTTTAATGTGCTTCATCGAGAAAAGTGACCAAGGATGAACCTTTTTTCTTCTTTCTTCCCGTGTATTTGCATACCACTTACCACCAATAGGATTCAATGGTGAAGTGAACGCGCACATTCACTTTCTTAATCGTAGTGCCGGCTTGGCATCTGTATTGCATTGTCACGGTGTGCTCTTCGTCGTAGCAGGTGTCGGTGCGAATGCCACATGTCCAATTGAAAAGGTCGTTGTAAACTTCAATGTAGACATGGCCGCCATCCCATACACGCGGGTTGTTATCACCATTGAACCAACCGCCATAGGTCCCTTTGGTGTTGTTAGCACCTTCGGTGCCATCGGTGTTCAAGGGAACTATGTCTATCAGGTTAGCTTTAAAATAAGCTTCCGAAACCCCTAACAACTGCAGGACTTTGCTGCGATCGACCTCTACTTTCACACTCTGATTGTAGCCGTCATGCCATTGCATGGTAGTAAAGACATCGATAGTGCCGCACACTTGTTCATCCGTAACAGGCACCACTTCGGCAGGTTCGGGAATGTTTTCAATGAGGTTGTCCATGTAAGTGCGTCGGTTCTCCAGCCATGCTTTCATCTTTCCTAACTCCGTCTCAAAAGACCATCGCAATGGCCATGCCTCAGCGTCGCGTTTCATAGCTCCTTGACGGAGATGGTTTACATACGCCTCCACCTCTTGCCATGGTCGTGACACGATGCTGTCGGCATAGTGCCGCCAGGTGTCCTTATAGAGTTTAACGAATTCGTAGGTACCAAAGAGGTCGGTGAAGAACTTGGACATATTTGGATAGTTGCCATTACGTTTGTAAGGATTGGTTCCCATAACCGTCTTTCGGTAGCTGCTGAAGTAGGAATGATTTTTGGTCCAGTTATCCCAGCTGAAATCGAAAGCAGCATCAAAGTCCCAAAGTGGCCCCATGACCCAAGGACCGTCGCCATCTTTGTGCATAAAGATGCTTCGGGGCGCATCAAGTTCGACGTTGTAAATAAATTCCTGAATAATCAGGTAACGGGCGAAAGAACCCATGTCCATGAGCTGTGAAGCCGTAGCATAGTCCTTGGTCTTGATTGCAGTTTCCAGCTCTGCGAACACCTCCTGTATGCTGTCGCGCCGGTCAGCTGTCAGCAAATCGTCGTCCGGGTATTTCACGGCAACAGGCAGATTGTAGCCCGACGACCAGAAATTGTCGGTAGCCGAAGGTTCATATTCGGGTCCATCGTCACGGTCGAGCGAGATAAGAATGCCACGTTCATCGCTTACGTCCACCCGGCTCTTGTTCTGTTGAACCTGCTCGGTGAGCTGATAGACGCCTATATATTTGCCATTAACGAAAAGCTCAACATAGCGCGTATGGTTGGTGAAAGGCAGCCCCATCATGCGACCAAGTTCAAACACATAAGTGTTCATCATATCGGTCATATCACGATAGTTCGACAACAACACCCATGATTTAGCTTTGTCCATGCCAAGCATCTTCTGTTTGGTATCGAGCTTGATGCGATAGGGTTTCTTGTCATAGTAAAGCCAAGACGAGTTGCCGCGACCTCGAATGCCTCCATGCACCCATCGGTTTCCATAGTGGCCGAGCCCATTGACGCCTATATAGCAAGGGATATAATAGTCTTTTGTGTCAATAGCACGCTGGTCCTCGGTATATACGAACATCTGAAAGACCTGATATTTGTCTTTGACAACCGCTTCGTCAGGAACAAAAAATCCAATGCTATCCATAGCGGAAGCAGTCATCGGCACCGCAAATCCATCGTTGAGATGTATGAGCATGTCAGAATCGTCGGCGGAGAAATCTGCATGATCAATACTGTCTACATGTATGGGCAACATCCAATGGGCCGACTGAGCAGAATGATAAATATTCATCCACTCCTGAGCTTGAAGAGTTACGGGAATGGAGAAAAATAACAGCACAGCGGCTATTAGTGACTTGAATAGATAATTTATCATTGCCAAATTATAATATTTCGGTGGCAAAAATACACTCTTTTCATTAAACAGCCATCTTTTTAACAAAAAAAAATAGCTGCCACATGTAATTTAACCTCTGCGTCCGTCCAAGGGCAACAGCATGAATTTGAATCCTTTTTCTACGGGCCATACCATTGTTGCCGCAAGGCTGATACAAACGGCCCTTAAAGAACAGCACAACTCTTTGCTTACCATTTCCTCGCAGCCATTGAAAGCTTGACTGAGGACAAGAAAAAAATTATTACTACTCGCTAAACAATTCCATAATCGACAATTCGACTGACATTAAACAACCTTTAATATCAGCGCCAGTGCGACCGATTATTGGGTTCTTGACATTAACTTTCTTGTTCTCGCCTTCTGCCTATTAGCAACGTCCCTCTGTATGCTTTCGGGCGATATCATACGTTGGTTCCGAAAGATGGAACGGAGCTTGGCATCTTTCTTCGTATGTTTTAGGTCGGCTGTCCACTATAAGAATGGAAACATCACCCGATGTTGAGGTCATCATGCCAGCATCCTCTGGCCGTTTTGCTTGGTTGAAGACCGCGATGCATATAGGCGCGAGGATTATTCCATGACCTTGGAACAATCATTCGATGGTCATGGAATGATTGTTCCAAGGCCATGGAATAATCAAAACGGCTGGGCGCGTGGCCTGTTTTCCTTTTATGCATACGGTGATGGGAAGGGATAAAAGAGCTCGTCAGGTATAGATGACGGTCCCGGTTCCGCTATTGCAACTCAGAGCGCGACACCCTCTCGCGGTTGTCATGTTATAGTTGATGGTTCCGGTTCGTCGACCGATCGAAGAAGGCGAGCTGGGAGCTTGTCACATATCGGCGGCAAGCTTAAATGCAGTGAGGCAAATACTTTGGTATGGACATGCTTATGTTTAGCGGACACCAATATAAAAAAAATCCGCCACCGAACAGGTTCAGTGGCGGATTTTATATTAAACGTAATGCTTAGAGCTTGGGACCAGCAGCAACAAGAGCCTTACCAGCCTCGTTGGTGGTGTACTTGCCGAAGTTCTTGATGAAGCGTGCAGCAAGATCCTTAGCCTTCTCTTCCCACTCGCTTGCGTTGGCATACGTGTCGCGAGGATCGAGGATAGCGGGGTTCACGTTGGGCAGAGCCGTGGGCACTTCGAAGTCGAAGTAAGGAATCTTCTTGGTCTCAGCCTTCAGGATGCTGCCGTCGAGGATAGCGTCGATGATACCGCGTGTGTCGGGGATAGAGATACGCTTGCCTGTGCCGTTCCAGCCGGTGTTGACCAGATAAGCCTTGGCACCGCTCTTCTCCATCTTCTTGACGAGCTCCTCGGCATACTTCGTGGGATGCAGCTCCAAGAATGCCTGGCCGAAGCAAGCACTGAAGGTGGGCGTGGGCTCGGTGATGCCGCGCTCTGTGCC
>DGSC01000050.1 GCA_002391275.1 Prevotellaceae bacterium UBA4372
TTCTCTTAGGTGCATCGGCCAATTCTCTTAAGTGTGTTGACCAATTCTCTTAGATGTGTTGAATGGAGCGGCCAAAGGTTGGTGAGCACACACACGGACAAAGGCGCCCCGAAGAACTGATAATTTCAGTTCTTTTGTCACACCATTCTCTGGAACAACGGGCATTAATCGACCGAGACATCCGTCGTTCATCGTTGCTTTGAGTTAGCTTTTGTTAATTTCAATTCGTTAATGTTAATTGTGTGGACAATATGATTGAGATGAGAAAAAAAAAGCTACCTTTGCATCAAATTATTTGCTGGCAACGATTTGCGCAAACAAGGTGTCCGACTAAAGCGGTACGCAAAGAGATCAGCCTTTTGATCAACTTACAAAGTCATTAATCAAACATGAAAAAGTTCCTATTATCAGCAATCATATCAGCTGCTTTGATGCCTTCTGCATCATGGGCTCAAACAGCTCGCGAGGTACTCGATGCCACGGCCGCACGTCTATCTTCGCCTGGCATTAAAGCGCAGTTCAAAGCTTCGCAGTTCGAGGGTTCCAGCCTGAAGGGCGAGGCAACAGGCACATTGTTGCTGAACGGCCGCAGTTATTATGTCAAGACCGACGAGATGTTAACGTGGTACGACGGCACCACACAATGGGCAATGATGCAAGGCTCCGACGAGGTCAACGTCTCTCAGCCCACCGAAGCCGAGCAGGCACAGATGAATCCTGCCACGCTCATTGGCATCTACAAGAACGGTTACAAATACGAACTGAAGAAATCCTCGCTGCGCGGCAAGCGCACATTTGAAGTGCACCTCATCGCCAAGAACAAGAAAGCCCACTACTCCGACATTTACGTCGACGTCGAACAAGGCACTTACACCCCACTCTGCTTCAGGGCTAAGCACGACGGTCAATGGCTGAGGCTTTCGGTACGTTCTTTCCAGACAGGATTAAACCTCCCCAGCTCCACGTTCACCTTCCCGTCGAAGGATTATCCCGGCATCGAGGTAGTGGACCTGAGAAATTAGCTTATTCATTAAAACTCTTATAACTCATGACACACGAACAACTGGTCATCCTCGGCAGCGGACCTGCCGGATATACGGCCGCCATCTATGCCGGCCGAAGCGGTCTCACTCCTGTTATCTACGAAGGACTTCAGCCTGGCGGACAGCTTACGACGACGACCGAAGTAGAGAACTTTCCTGGTTTCGACGAGGGCATTGACGCCAACGAGCTAATGGACCGTATGCGCAAGCAAGCCGAACGGTTTGGAGCTGACATCCGCGAAGCTATGGCCGTACGCTCCGACTTAAGCAAACGCCCCTTCCACCTATGGTTCGACGACGGCTCTGAAGTTTGTTGCGACAGCCTGATTATAGCTACCGGCGCCTCAGCCAAGTATTTAGGACTGAGCGACGAGGAAAAATACCGGGGACAAGGAGTTTCAGCCTGCGCCACATGCGACGGTTTCTTCTATCGAGGCAAACGGGTTGCCGTTGTGGGTGGCGGCGACACGGCCTGCGAAGAAGCTGCCTATTTGGCTGGTCTGGCAGAAAAAGTCTACATGATTGTACGCAAACCCTTCCTGCGCGCCTCGCAAATTATGCAGGACCGCGTACTACAGAATCCCAAGATCGAAGTGCTGTTCGAGCACAACACTCTGGGCCTCTTTGGCGACAACGGCGTTGAAGGCGCACATCTCGTTCATCGCAAAGGGCAACCCGACGAGCGCATCTACGACTTGCCCATCGACGGTTTCTTCCTCGCTATAGGCCACAAGCCCAATTCCGACGTGGTAAGCGAATGGTTGAAGACAGACGAACAAGGGTATATCCTCACCGAAGGCAAGTCGCCACGTACGTCCATCCCAGGCGTCTACGCGGCTGGCGACGTTGCCGATCCACACTACCGTCAAGCTGTTATTGCTGCCGCAAGCGGTGCTCAAGCTGCCATGGAGGCCGAGAAATTCCTTAGTCAACAGTAACAAGCACCTCGCATTTCACCCCTTATAGCCCATGAAGTATGTCGGCACTGCCACACTGAGGCCTCTGCTTTTCTGTCTCATGGCATCCTTTGTGCACCTCATGCAGGCGCAAATACCTTTCGGCTCAGCCAAGCTATTGTCTGAGGATTGGCGTTTCTCACTTAGCGACGACTCTACAGCAGCAGAGCCTTCCTTCAACGACAGACAATGGACTAAAGTCAGCATCCCGCACGACTGGAGTGCCACACTTCCCATGTCGCCCGATGCAGGCTCGTGTCAAGGGTTCCTCCACGGAGGTGTTGGGTGGTACCGATGCCACTTCGACACCCAGATCAGTGAGCGAACATACATCTATTTCGAGGGTATTTACAACCGCGCAACGGTTTATGTCAACGGTCATCTCTTAGGTTACCGGCCAAGCGGCTATGCACCTCAGATTTATGAATTGACCAACTTCCTCAATAAACCCGAAGGCACAGGGGACAACTCTTGGAGCAGGCACAACATCATCAGTGTCAGGGTGAATCACGCACAAGAAAACGATTCGCGATGGTACACCGGTTCCGGCATAAACCGTCCAGTATGGCTCATCAAAGCTGCGGCCGCACATTTCGCTCCATGGGGCGTCAAGTGGGAAATCAAGCGCTTACAGAAAAACAAAGCTACGGTAGAAGTCAACCTCGAACTCTGTGAGAATTTTCCCGACGGCAGCGACTTCACCACCGACATTGAAGTCATGGACGCCGACGGCAATGTCGTTGCACGAAAATCCGGTAAGCTATCACACACGCTGACCATTGACAAACCCAGGACTTGGAGCCCCGAATCACCATACCTTTATAAAGTGAAAGCCACGCTGCACGCTAAAGGCAAACTGGCAGACACCTGCGAGGTGCCACTCGGCTTGCGTACCTTCAGCTTCTCGCCCGACAAGGGTTTCTCGCTCAATGGCAAAGCGACCAAGATAAAAGGAGTATGCATCCACGACGATGCCGGCGTACTTGGCACCGCCGTACCTACGGAAGTATGGAGGGAAAGGCTTTACACCCTCAAGCAATTAGGCGTGAATGCCATACGCATGAGCCACAACCCTCACGCCTCAGTTGTCTACTCACTCTGCGACAGCCTCGGACTCTTAGTCATGGACGAAGCCAGCGACGAATGGGAACTGCCCAAACGCAAATGGCTCAAAGGGTGGAACAAAGGCCAACCTGGTTTCCAAGGCACCTTCGACTTCTTCGAGGAATGGATTGAGCGCGACGTGGCCGACATGGTCAGACGCAACAGGATGCATCCCAGCATCTTCCTATGGAGCATTGGCAATGAAGTAGACTACCCCAACGATCCATACTCCCACCCGATACTCGACGGCGGAGCGGAAGGTTTCACGCAACCCATGTATGGAGGCTACAAGCCCAAACAACCCAATGCCGAACGCATCGGAATCATCGCACAACGTCTTGCTGCTGTAGTGAGAAGTCTGGACAACACACGAGCCGTGACGGGTGCTCTTGCGGGAGTTGTCATGAGCAATCAGACAGCTTATCCAGAAGCAGTGGACGTCGTAGGCTACAACTACACCGAAAGCCGCTATGCAGAGGACCACAAGCGTTATCCTAAAAGAGTAATCTACGGCTCAGAAAACAGGCACGACCTACCTGCATGGAAAGCGGTGAGAGACAACGATTTCATCTTCGGACAATTCCTCTGGACCGGAATCGACTATCTGGGTGAGAGTGGCCCCTGGCCCGCCCGTGGCTCTGAAGCTGGATTAATCGACCTTGCCGGATATGTCAAGCCTCTCGGACATTACCGTGCTGCCCTGTGGAGCGAACAACCTGTTTGCTACATAGGCACATATCCTGCCGCCAACCCGAATGGCCGAAGATACAGAGGGCGCGAGGTACGGGAATGGATTTCGCAGTATGCCCTGCCTTCATGGAACTATTCCGACGGGCAAAAGGTGCGTGTCGTATGTTATACCAATGCACATACTGCCCGATTGCTACTTAATGGAAAAGAGGTTGGCGGCGAACCTAAGAACGATCCTGACACAGACATCCTTTACTGGGACATTGACTACCACGACGGCGCGCTCGTATGCGAAGCCGACAATGGAGCGAAGTATTCCGTCTGCACCACAGGCATGCCCTCTGCCATTATAGCAAGCGTATGCGCCCAACAGCCCTCACTTAGCGGAAGTGTTGGCAGTCAGAAAAAGACTGACAACATAGCCATTGTTGACATCGAAATAGTCGACAGCAACGGACTCCGCACACCCCTGGCCGACAACATCATCAGCTGCAGGCTTTCAGGACCATGGCAATTGCTCGGACTCGAGAATGGTGACATTAGCGACACAAGCGACAAGACGGCAGCTAACCGTCGTGCATTCAGGGGTCGCCTCAGAGCTTACCTCAAGCGAACAGCCGGCAAAGGGCCCGGCACTGCCACTTTCTATTCCCCGCTTTTACGGCCTACTACACTCAGCTTAGGCGAATAAGCACCGAAGGAACGACGCACAAAAAGGAAAAAGCAATACGCCCGGCAACATATTTTGCCGGGCGTATTGCATTAAAAGCTTGATATATCCAGAATATGAACCTTAAATTATGTTATTTTGGCACTTTATGACCCTGCGATTACAGGAAATCCGAAAATAATGAGTACCTTTGCACGCTTAAAATCAGCTTTATGAATATAGACAACAACAATCCCTTCTCTTTAATCGCTGAATTTGACGGCGACGAAAGAGCAATCTATGATATCACCTTCGACAACATTCTGCCTATAATGCCGTTGAGGGACATTACCCTTTTTCCTGGCGTCATTCTGCCCATCGCTGTAGGACGGTTAAGTTCAATCCGAGTGTGTAAGAAAGCTTTCGAAGAAGGGTCTTATATCTTGTGCGTCTCGCAGCAAGCCCCCGAAGTAGATAACCCTGAAGGCACAGACCTCTACGACATTGGCGTTGTGGCCCGAGTAATCCGTATTTTCGAATTACAGAACGATACCACTACAGCTATCGTACAAGGCCTCGCTCCTGTGCATATCACAGAAGCTCACGCTGTAGACGGCATACTTACAGGAATTGTCGAGCCGCTAAGAGAGCGCTACGAAGAGATGAGCGACAAGACGTACAAGCTTCTTTGCGATACGCTTTTAAGCAGAATCAAAGAGTACGTACAACTGAGCGACACCCTGAGTCAGGATGTAATCCCGGCCATCAACAACGCGGCATCAATGCCTTTCTTCGTTAATTTCGTCTGCGCAAACATTCCTATCGATGTAAAAGCAAAAATCAAGCTGCTGAGAGAGCTCAGCCCTATTGCCCGGGCAACCAATCTTCTCAAAGAAGTGTCGCGGGAAATTCAGTTCGCACGCATTCGAAGCGATATCCGACAAAAGACTCAGGTGGACATCGATAAGCAGCAACGCGACTATTTCTTGCAACGTCAGCTTGAGAATATTCAGGAAGAACTCGGCTCGGCTGCTCGTGACGACGTATCGAAACTTAAGAAGAAAGCTGCCAACGTACAGTGGAACAGCTCGGTGGAATCCACATTCAACGACGAGTTGAGCAAGCTCGAGCGTATGAACCCACAGAGCCCCGATTATCAAGTGCAGCTGACCTACCTTGAGACATTGATACAGTTGCCTTGGAACAAACGTACAACATCTAACTACAACCTCCATAAGGCTGAAACCATCTTAGAGAAAAACCATTATGGCATGAAGGATGTCAAAGAACGTATTCTTGAGCACATCGCTGTTCGATACTACAGCCACGATGCTGCACGCCCCACTATCCTCTGCCTGTATGGCCCTCCGGGAGTTGGAAAAACGTCGCTTTGCCGTAGCATCGCCGATGCCATGAATCGCAAATACGTAAGGGCTTCGTTGGGCGGTCTACACGACGAGGCTGAGATACGAGGCCACAGACGCACTTATATCGGCGCCATGCCGGGACGGATCGTCAAGAGCTTGATTAAAGCAGAATCATCCAATCCCGTGTTTGTGTTGGATGAGATCGACAAGATAACAGAGAACACACACAACGGTGATCCTGCAAGTGCACTGCTCGAAGTGCTCGATCCGGAACAGAACAAAGCTTTCCACGACAACTTCCTCGAAGTGGATGTCGACCTCTCTGATGTCATGTTTATTGCTACGGCAAACACCATCAGCAGTATACCCAGACCTTTGCTCGACCGAATGGAGCTCATTGAAGTTAGCGGATACATCACCGAAGAAAAAGTGCAAATAGCGAAACGGCATCTCATTCCGCGCGTCAAAGAAGGATGCGGACTTGCTCAGGACAAGAGCATCAAGATGGGTAAAGAGACCTTAGAGTTCTTAATTGAAAACTATACCCGCGAAAGTGGCGTACGTGGACTGGAAAAAGAGCTTGACAGATATTTCCGCAAGACCATCCTCTACCACGAACGTTTCAAGAGCTTTCCTGCGCTCAACGTAAAGCCTAACGACATAGAAGAATTGCTGGGCAAGCCTAAATACATGCGGGACTCCTATCAAGGCAACGGCTTTGCGGGCGTTGTCACAGGCCTTGCATGGACAAGCGTAGGTGGCGAAATACTGTTCATTGAGACAAGTCTGAGCCGCGGAAAAGGACAAAAACTCACGCTAACAGGCAACCTCGGTGAGGTCATGAAAGAAAGTGCCATGCTGGCATTAGAATTTATCAAGGCGCATGCCGACGAAATTGGAGTAGACATGCGTATATTCGACAACTATAACATACACATTCATGTGCCTGAAGGAGCTGTACCCAAGGATGGACCAAGCGCAGGTATCACTATGGCAACATCCTTGGCGTCGGCTTTAACCCAGCGAAAAGTGAGAAAAGGCATAGCAATGACAGGAGAAATCACGCTCCGTGGCAAAGTTCTTCCTGTCGGAGGAATCAAAGAGAAAATATTGGCAGCCAAAAGAGCCGGTATCTCCGAGATTGTTCTTTGTGCCGACAACCAAAAGGACATAGAAGCAATCGACGCCATCTACATCAAAGGATTGCGCTTCCATTATGTCAACAATGTTCTCGAAGTATTAGATTTCGCATTGTTGCAGGAAAAGGTTGCCCACCCTATCGATTTTCAATTTGACAAAACTTCAGAGACATGCCACTGACCTTCAAGCTTCAACATACCGACCCGCTTTCTTCGGCCAGAGCCGGAACAATACATACTGACCACGGCGACATACAGACTCCAATCTTCATGCCTGTCGGCACCCTGGGTTCTGTGAAAGGTGTGCAACTGCGCGACCTTTATGAAGACATCAATGCAGAAATCATTTTAGGCAATACTTATCATCTTTACCTCAGGCCAGGCACTGACGTGCTTGAAAAAGCAGGCGGCCTGCATAGCTTCAATGGCTTTAAGCGACCGATGCTAACCGATTCCGGAGGGTTCCAAGTATTCTCCCTCACAGGCATTCGCAAGCTACGGGAAGAAGGATGTGAGTTTCGCAGTCACATTGATGGCTCCAAGCATTTCTTTTCGCCTGAACGGGTTATGGATATCGAACGCAGTATCGGAGCAGACATCATGATGGCCTTTGACGAATGTCCTCCCGGAACGGCTCCATACGATTACGCTAAAAAAAGCCTACAGTTAACTCACAATTGGCTGGACCGTTGCATTAAGCGCTTCAACGAGACCTCACCCAAATATGGCTACCACCAAAGCCTATTCCCCATTGTACAAGGCTGTACCTACCGTGATTTACGAACAGCAAGCGCCGAGTACGTTGCTGCTAAAGGAGCCGAAGGCAATGCCATCGGAGGATTGGCCGTGGGCGAACCAGCTGAAGTGATGTACGAAATGATTGAACTTGTCAACGGCATACTCCCCACCGATCGTCCTCGCTACCTCATGGGTGTAGGCACTCCCGCCAACATTCTCGAGGGCATTAGCCTGGGAGTAGATATGTTTGACTGCGTAATGCCTACACGAAACGGGCGAAATGCGATGCTTTTCACCTCGGAAGGTACACTGAACATGCGGAACGCCAAATGGGCTACTGATTTTTCGCCATTAGACCCAAATGGAACTAGCTATGTTGACACGACTTACACCAGGGCATACCTCCATCATTTGTATAAGTCGCAGGAACTTTTAGCCCTGCAAATTGGTTCCATACATAATCTGGCATTTTATTTGTGGCTTGTCCGAGAAGCCCGTAAACACATCCTTGCCGGTGATTTCCGTATGTGGAAAGAGACCATGATTCCACGTCTTTCTCAGCGCTTATGAAGCAACTATTCAGGAATATTAGACACGCTTTGTTCACCAGACTTGACCGTTATATAATAGTCAAGTTTCTGGGCACCTATTTCTTCTCCATATTGCTCATTATTTCCATTGCCGTAGTGTTTGATTTCTCAGAGAATTCCGACAAGCTCACTATGAATCACGCACCTACGATGGCTTTGGTGAAGTATTACCTGAACTTCGTGCCCTTCTATTCCAACCTTTTTTCTGCGTTATTCGTCTTCATCGCAGTAATCTTCTTCACCAGCAAAATGGCTGAAAATTCCGAGATTATTGCTATGATGAGCACAGGCATGAGCTTCAGAAGAATATGGCGCCCATATATGATTTCCTCGCTAATCATAGCTATACTCACGTTTATCCTGGGCTCCGAGGTCATACCTCGTGGCTCTGTTAAACGAGTGGAGTTTGAAATGCGCTACAAGACTAAAAAACGGGTTGAGATAGCAGAACACATTCAGCTACAGGTAGACACGGGTGTCATTGCCTATATAGATTTCTTTGAATTACACAACAAAACTGGTTATCGGTTCTCGCTTGACAAATTCCAGAACAAGAGCCTTATAAGCCATCTTACGGCGCAACGCATTCAATACGACTCGCTTGCGGACGAACGATTCCATTGGAAATTGTACGACGTCAAAATACGTACGCTAAGCGGCCTTCGAGAGAAAATCATCACCCAACACTTCATGGATAGCGTAATATTCATGGAACCAAAGGATTTCTTCGTCGTAAAAAACCAACAGCAGACATTGACCAACTCCGAATTGCTTGACTACATCGACCGGCAACGTCTACGTGGTTCTGGCAATGTCACGGTATTTGAAGTGGAATACCACAAGCGATATGCCGATCCTTTCGCGGCGTTTATTCTTTCGACAATAGGATTGTGCCTTTCGTTCCGAAAGCGCAAAGGAGGAATGGGCGGTGCACTTGGTTTAGGTTTGGCACTCTCTGCTGGGTATATCATGCTGCAAACAATCAGCTCTACCTTTGCTATAAACAGTGGTTGGCCGCCTATATTAGCCGCCTGGCTTCCCAACATTTTATTTTCTATCATAGCCGTCATACTATTCAGACGTGCAAAAAAATAACAACTATGCAATTTGAAGAGTTAGATCTCAACTACGATATCCTCGACGCCCTCGACGACATGCACTTCGTCGATTGTACACCTATCCAGGAACAAGCAATTCCTCCGCTTCTTGAGGGCCGCGATCTGATAGGAATAGCACAAACGGGAACAGGCAAGACTGCGGCTTATCTGCTACCTGTACTCTCATTGCTGCGCGACGGCTCATTCCCACAAGATGCCATCAACTGTATAATAATGGCTCCCACGCGAGAGCTGGCCCAACAAATAGACCAAGCCTTGCAAGGCTTTTCCTATTACCTTGACGGCATATCAAGCGTCAGCGTCTATGGAGGCAACGACGGCATACGATACGAACAGGAGAAAAGAGCCCTCAGCATGGGAGCCGACATCGTCATCGCCACCCCTGGACGACTGATCAGCCACCTATCCTTAGGCAATGTAGATTTCTCGAAAGTCAGTTTCTTCATCCTTGATGAGGCCGACCGCATGCTTGACATGGGTTTCTCGGATGATATCATGCAGATTGTGAAACAACTGCCACAAAAGCGTCAGACTATCATGTTCTCGGCCACAATGCCCGATAATATTGTTGCTTTAGCCAAGAGCATCCTCACCGACCCCGTAGAAGTAAAGATTGCCCTGAACAAGCCTGCCGAGGGTATAAGCCAGAGTGCCTACGTGTGCTATGAGGCACAAAAGCTTCCAATCATAGAGCACATATTCAAACAGCGTTCGCCTGAAAAGGTAATCATTTTCGTCGGGAAGAAAATTCATACGAAGGATGTTGCCATCACACTCAAGCGCAAAGGCTACAATGCCGAAGCCATGCATTCCGACTTGCTGCAACAACAACGAGACGACGTGATGTATCGCTTCAAAAGCGGACAGATCAATATTCTTGTTGCCACGGATATTGTGGCGAGGGGAATAGACATCGATGACATTCAATTAGTCATAAACTTCGACGTTCCTCACGATGAAGAAGACTACGTTCACCGCATTGGTCGTACTGCACGTGCAGGCAAAGACGGACGTGCGATAACGCTCATCAGCGAAAAGGATCAGCCCCTGTTCAAGAATATCGAACGCTTTCTCGAAAAGGCAGTCGATAAAGAACCTGTCCCCTCTGAGCTGGGCGAGGCTCCAGCCTACACAGGACATAGCCGGGACGTAAGACCACACAAAGGGCCTCGCAAGAGCAAACGAGGTCGCGGCCGCTCTGGTGGCAACAAAAGGAACGGTGAAAAGAGGACGGAATCAACATCATCTGCTCTTCCCAACTCAAAGACCGAGGCAAAAGGAACAAAGGATGAGCCAGCAGGCAACAGCCATAAGAAGCGAAACCGCCAACGCCGCAGGAATCATAATAGAGCTGACGGCGACAAAAACCCAGAAGCTAAATAAGTAAACAAGCAATATTTCACAACGGACACTCATGAAACATCTACGAACATTATTGCTGGTTGCCGGTAGCGTCTTAAGCATCGCAACCTATGCATGCACGAACCTCATCGTAGGCAAACTGGCCTCTGCGGACGGTTCAGTAATGTTAACCTACTCAGCCGACGACTATGGTTCCTATGGTTACCTGCATTTCTACCCCGCTGGACATCATGCTCCCGGAACAATGCGTGCATTATATGACTACGAGACAAACAACTATCTCGGCGAGATTCCTGAAGCAGAATACACTTACAACGTAATCGGTCAAGTGAATGAGCATCAGCTAAGCGTAATGGAAACCACGTTCGGTGGACGTGAGGAGCTGTGCGACACTACAGGACTACTGGATTATGGCAGCCTAATGTACCTGACATTGCAACGTGCACGAACGGCACGAGAGGCCATTGACGTCTGGACATCTCTCGTAGAAACCTATGGCTATAGGTCGGAAGGTGAAAGCATAACCCTTGCCGACCCTAACGAGGTGTGGATTTTAGAAATTATCGGTAAGGGCCCAGGCCGCAAGGGTGCTGTATGGGTTGCACGTCGTTTACCCGACGACTGCATAACCGGCCATGCCAATCAAGCACGTATCACAACGTTCCCGCTCAAGGACAAGAAGAATTGCCTCTACTCTAAAGATGTCATCTCTTTCGCTCGTGAGAAAGGCTATTTTAAAGGAAAGGACAAAGACTTCTCCTTCCGCGATGCCTATGCCCCTAACGACTTCAGCGCCCGCCGCATCTGTGAAGCTCGCGTGTGGTCTTTCTTCAACCGTTGTGCCAGCGGCATGGACCGCTATCTACCTTATGTCATGGGCATCGAGGACAATGTCGAGGAGATGCCTTGGTGCATCCGTCCCGACAAACCTGTGAGCCTGAATCAGCTGAAACAGGCAATGCGCGACCATTTCGAAGGCACGCCCATGCAGATGACTGACGACTTAGGAGCCGGCCCATACGAAGCCCCCTACCGCCCCACCCCTCTCTATTTTGAGGTCGATGGCAAGCGATATTTCAACGAGCGTCCTATCTCCACTCAGCAGACGGCTGTAACCTACCTCGCACAACTCAGGTCATGGTTGCCCAACCATATTGGCGGTGTGCTCTGGGTCGGGTTCGACGATGCCAATATGGTTGCCTACGCACCCGTGTACTGCTGTTCAACCATTTGCCCCGAACCATATGCCGAGAAGACAGCAGACCCATTCACATTCTCTACCAAGAGTGCGTATTGGGTGGCTAACGCGCTTTCTAATTTCGTTTATCCTCGCTACAGTCAGCTCTTTGGCGAACTCGAAGCAGCGCGCAATCAGCTCGATAATGAGTTTGAGGCCTTGCAGGCAAAAGTCGACGCCGAGGCAGGAAGTATGGAGAAAGCAGAAGCTGTAAGGCATCTCACTGCTTATGGCGTAAGGGCATCGGGGTTGATGATAGATCGCTGGAAGGCTCTTTTTGAGCGAATCATCGTTAAATACAACGATATGACCGAGAAGCCTGAACGTGACGGCCAATATATTAAAACTCCCGGAGGCGACCATGTGCCCGTGATACGCAGCGGATATCCTGAGCGCTACCGGAAAGCTATCATAAACACTACTGGCGACCGCTACCTAACGCCTTCGAAATAAATGGAACAATCATTCTCTTATCCCGAATCATTGCCTAAAGCTGAGCGCTATGCTGCTTTCTTAGCCGACTATAGGATGTATATTGAAGGTGAGACAGACCTCATCAGCATCATGGCCAATACGGCGGCAGCTCTAAACGAAGCTTTTGGGTATTTCTGGGTTGGATTCTACCGGGTTCACGATTCCGAATGGTTGCATCTCGGACCATTCCAGGGACCGGTTGCATGTACACGCATCAAATATGGGCGTGGCGTATGCGGCTCATGCTGGGAACGAAACGAAACAATCGTTGTCCCCGACGTGAACAAATTCCCCGGACACATTGCTTGCAGCTCGTCTTCACAATCAGAAATCGTAGTACCTGTGCATGACAAAGAAGGCAATGTGATGGCCATTCTCGACATCGACAGTACGCAACTCGGCGCTTTCGACCAAGAAGATGCCGACGGACTTCAAGCCATCATCGCTTCATTGGAGGCTTTGTTATAACCCAGCCTAAAGCTGGAACGATAAATCAAACGCAGGCTATATCCATTCCGCCCTACAACAGGTTCGGTTGGATATAGCCTGCGTTTTTCTATCTATCCGAGGCCAGAATACATATCTGAAGATAAAAGAAATCCGGGCTGATTCTCTTTCGAGAGTCTGCCCGGATTATTTTTACAACAATCTATAACGGCGTCAGAGCGTTTGAGCTGTGGGATAACTACCGGTGGCTTAACTTTCTTGTTCGCAGCGTCTGTTGTTTTACAAGTTTCTTCGGACGCTTTCGGACGACGCCCCAGTAGAAGTATGAAATCAGCACACGAGGCAGAGGTCATCACGTCGGGTTCCTTAAGCCGTTTCGACTGGTTGAAAAGCGCAATACGTACGGTTGCGATGATTATTCCATGACCATGGAATGATTGTTCAATGGTCATGGAATGATTGTTCCAAGGTCATGGAATAATCAATGCGGCTGGGCGCGTTTTGCAACTGTCTTGCTTATGATGAGTGAATCGGCCTTTTGGACAGCGCTCTCTGAACTATCTTTCGGCGGCAGTCTGCCAATAAGCGTTTATATCACAAACGAGCTCAAAGTGACATTCTTCAAGATCCTCAATGCAGTACGCCAATGCACGCGAATATCTTTGCCGACAGACTTTTAAGCCCATGGATTAGCAACGTGGGGGTTGCTTATAAGGACTCGCACTCGGCCAACCAGATATCGCGTGAAGCATCGCTGGGCATACGCCAGTCACCTCTGGGCGAAAGACTGACAGAGCCGACCTTCGGTCCATCGGGCATACAAGAGCGTTTGAACTGCTGCCCGAAGAAACGGCGATAGAAGGTTGTCAGCCAGTGCTTCAGCTGCTGAAGAGTATACTTGTCGCCAAAGGCCTTGTTGGCCAGGAAGAATATCTTTTCCGGACGGAATCCCCAACGCATAGCATAGTAAAGGAAGAAATCGTGAAGCTCGTAAGGACCGACCAAATCTTCCGTCTTCTGAGCGATGTCCCCATCTTGTCCTGTTGGCAACAGCTCCGGACTAATAGGCGTATTCACTATATCGATGAGAATATCCGAGGCCGTGTCCGTGTGATGGGTAGCCACCCAATAGACTAATTGTTTCACCAAGGTCTTAGGAACGCCCGAATTGACTGCATACATCGACATGTGGTCTCCATTATAAGTACACCACCCCAAAGCCAACTCAGACAGGTCGCCTGTTCCGATCACCAATCCTTGCATCTTGTTGGCTAAGTCCATGAGTATTTGAGTTCGCTCACGTGCCTGGGCATTTTCATAGGTTACATCATGATTTTCCGGGTCGTGATCTATGTCGCGGAAGTGCTGCAGGACGGCTTCTTTGATGCTGATTTCCTGGATAGTGATTCCGAGCGCATGCATTAAATCTACGGCATTGTTATAAGTTCGGTCTGAAGTGCCGAATCCAGGCATCGTCACTCCTACGATGCCATGACGGTCAAGGCCAAGAAGGTCGAAGGCCGTGACTGCAACTAACAAAGCGAGTGTGGAGTCGAGTCCTCCGGATATTCCGATGACAGCGGTTTGTGCCTTCGTATGAATCAGTCGTTTCGCCAATCCCTCTGTCTGAATGGAGAATATCTCCTCGCAACGTGCATCCAAGCCATCGCCTGACGGGACAAAAGGATGTGGGTTAATTTGCCGTGAAATATCGAACGAGTGCTGCGTAATCAGCGCCGTATCGATCATATCGAAATCCATGTTACCGAGAGCAGCATGATGAGAAGCATTGGTGGCGAACGTCGTATTCAAGCGACGCTCTGAGCGCAAACGTTCTACATCTATTTCTGATTCTACTATTTGAGATGTAAGCGAATGAGGCTTCGACTGCGACAAGAAGTTGCCATGCTCCACGATATAGCCCTTTCCACTGAATACCAGATCCTGAGTGCTTTCGCCAAAACCGGCTGCCACATAAACATATCCACTTATCGTGCGGGCACTCTGCTGCAACAATAATTGATGAAGATAAGGAAGCTTTCCAACCACATCATTATCGGCACTAAGGTTAAAGATAACCTCGGCTCCTGCCATTGCCTGATAGCTGGAGGGAGGAATGGGCGCCCACAAATCCTCACACAGCTCGACGCCGAAGACACATGTAGGCGTACGGAAGAGCTGACGAGCCGACATCTTCACGAACTGGCCGCAAATCCATACATGAGATTCCTTTACGAGAGCATCGGCACTGGTGAACCAACGCTTTTCGTAGAACTCGCGGTAGTTAGGGAGATAAGTCTTGGGAACAAGCCCGAGGATCTTGCCTTTTTGCAGCACAGCAGCACAGTTGAACAGCGCACCTTTGTACGGGACAGGCAGGCCAACAATGGTAATGATGTCGAGCGAACGGGAAAAGTTCAACAAATGAATAAGAGCCATCTCTGCCTGGTCTAAAAGCAGTTGCTGCCCAAACAAGTCGGCACAAGTATATCCAGTGAGCGAAAGTTCGGGCATACAAATAACTTCTATGCCACGCCCCTCGGCCTGAATGACTAAATTCTCTATCGACTGAACATTAAACTTAGGGTCGGCCACACGTACCTCCGGTATGCCTGCGGCCATCTTTACGAATCCGTAGTTCATATTATTCTTTTGAAATCCTTCGCCGACAAAGGTAGTAAGAAAAGACGAGATGAATGTGTTTTTCATAAAAAATGTGCAAAAAGTTTGAGGACATTCAAAAAATACTCTAACTTTGTAGGCAGATAGACTGAGAGTGCAGTATATCTTATTGAAATCATATTCATTAAAAACAATCTAAACCGATGACAAAGAAATTCGTATGCACGGTTTGCGGCTACATTTTTGAAGGCCCCGAACCCCCTGAACGTTGCCCCCAATGCAAAGTGCCGGCAAGTAAGTTCAAAGAGCTCAAGGAAGAAGAAGAGCTTGTGTTCGTGACTGAACACGAAGTAGGCGTAGCCAAAGGGGTCGATCCAGAAATATTGGAAGGCCTGCGTTCACATTTCCAAGGTGAATGTTCCGAGGTTGGCATGTACTTGGCGATGGGCCGTCAAGCTGACCGCGAAGGCTACCCTGAAATCGCAGAAGCATTCCGTCGTTATGCCTTCGAAGAGGCCGACCATGCAAGTCGTATAGCAGAACTGCTCGGCGAATGTGTATGGGATACCAAGACCAACCTCAAGAAACGCATGGAGGCTGAAGCTGGTGCTTGCACAGGAAAGATGGATATCGCCAAGAAAGCCAAGGCACTCAACCTCGACGCTATTCATGACACTGTTCATGAAATGGCAAAGGACGAAGCACGCCACGGAAAAGGCTTTGAAGGACTGTACAAGAGATACTTCTCTGAATAAGCACCATGGCAGAAGGCTACAGAGTAAAGCGCTACACACAAGAAGTAAAGCGTTATTGCCAAACAATCAACCTGAAACAGGATCCCGAACTCATCGCCGAATACCGCCGGCGACATAGTCAGTCGCAGGTATGGCCAGAGATTCTGAAAGGCATACGAGAAGTAGGCATCCTGGAGATGGAAATCTACATTTCCGGAGCTACGTTGTTCATGATCGTAGAGACACCCGTTGACTTTGATTGGGACTCTGCGATGGCTCGTCTGGCCACTTTGCCCCGGCAACAAGAATGGGAGGACTACATGGCTCTTCTACAACAATGCAGAGAAGGGGCCAGCAGCAACGAAAAGTGGCAGATGATGGAGCGCATGTTCCACCTCTACGAATGATTTCACTGCTTGATTTTTTGGTAACTTAGCCGACAAAAACAAAAAAGCGCGCATACCGATTGGCATGCGCGCTTTACTATTTAATAACAACGAGTCAAGTTGATGTCTTAGGATACCCACTTAACATAGCAGAAGTCCTGACGATGTGGCAGTAGATCGTTCTTGGGGAAGATACGATAAGCCGACTTGAAGCCACCGGCATTGTTGCACACGTGGCAAACATGGAACGTGTAGAGATCACCTTCACGCTTCACTACCTCGAGAGGCTCAACGCTATAAATATGATCCTCACCCTTCTTATCTGTAGTCAAGGTAACGAGCTCAATGCCGATAGCATTGTCGAGGCCAGCTTCATCGAGGACAATGTTTACATCATACTTCTTACCAGCTTCCAAGATGTTGCCGTTTGTGGGCTCGGTACGCTCAAGGCTGACTACACGAATGCTGTCCCAACGTTCTGCAACGGCTTCTTTCCAAAGAGCAATCTCCTTGGCAAGCTGATTGTCTGTAGCCTGCAACTTGCGAGAACGGGCTGCAAGAGGATTGTAGAACTTCGTATAGTAGTCATCAAGCTGACGCTTCATCGTATAATGAGGAGCTATGCGGGCAATAGAGTTCTTGATAACCTGTATCCACGAGGGACTGTAGCCCTTTGCATTACGAGCATAATAGGTGGGCATGATTTCGTTCTCAAGAAGACTATAGATGGTAGCCGCATCGAGCTGATCCTGATAAGCCTGATTCTCGTAAGTACGTTTCTCAGTAAGTGCCCAACCTGCGCCCTCGCGGTAACCTTCGAGCCACCATCCATCAAGCACAGACAGGTTGACAACACCATTCATCAGGGCTTTCTCGCCACTTGTACCAGAGGCCTCAAGAGGACGGGTAGGAGTATTCATCCAAATATCTACACCTGATATCAGACGACGAGCAAGCTGCATATCATAGTTCTCAAGGAAGATAATCTTACCGAGGAACTCGGGACGCTGTGAAATCTCGTAAATCTTCTTAATCAAGCCTTGACCTGCACCATCTGCCGGGTGTGCCTTACCAGTGTAGAGGAACTGGACGGGATAATTAGGATTATTGACGATTTTCTCCAATCGCTCAAGATCGGTGAACAACAAATGGGCACGCTTGTACGTAGCGAAACGACGACCAAAACCGATGAGCAGAGCATTAGGATTAATCTTATCCATAAGACTCACGACACGACTTGGATCACCTTGATTCTTCAGCCAACTGTCGCGGAACTGCTGACGGATGTAATCAACAAGTTTCGTCTTCAGCTGCATACGAGTTTTCCAGATCTCTGTATCGGGTACATTATATATAGCGTGCCAGATTTCTTCATTAGATTGATCGGCAAGATGAGTCTCGTCAAAATACTTTGCATACAACTTGCGCCATTCATTAGCACACCAAGTCGGGAAATGCACGCCGTTGGTGACATATCCAACATGGCTTTCCTCTGGGAAATATCCGCGCCATATAGAAGAGAACATCTTTTTAGAGACCTCTCCATGAAGCCAACTTACACCATTAACCTCTTGACAAGTGTTGCAAGCAAAAGTGGACATGCAGAACCGCTCACCATGATCGTCGGGATTCTGGCGTCCCATGCCTATAAACTCATCCCAAGAGATGCCTAACAGCTGAGGATAGCCGCTCATGTACTTACCGAAGAGACCTTCATCGAAATAGTCGTGACCGGCAGGGACAGGTGTATGAACCGTATAAAGTGAAGATGCACGCACCAATTCCAGAGCCTGATTAAATGTCAGACCACTCTGAACATAATCAACCAGTCGCTGTACATTGCAGAGAGCAGCATGGCCCTCATTGCAATGATATATATCTTTCTTTATGCCAAGCTTCTTCAGAAGAAGCACACCACCTATGCCAAGCAGGATTTCCTGCTTCAAACGATTCTCCCAATCGCCGCCATACAAGGTATGAGTAATTGGGCGGTCATACTCAGAGTTAAGATCGTTGTCGGTGTCGAGCAAATACAGTTTAACACGACCTACATTGACACGCCAGACATAAGCATGAACCTGATAGTTCATATAAGGTACATCAATCACCATAGGATTGCCGTCGGCGTCCATCTGTTGCTCTATCGGGAGGCTGCCAAAATTCTGAGCTTCATAGTTGGCAATCTGCTGACCATCCATTGAAAGCGTCTGCGTGAAGTAGCCAAAACGATACAGGAAACCTACAGCGACCATGTCAACATTGGAGTCGGATGCTTCCTTAATATAGTCACCAGCCAAGATTCCAAGACCACCTGAATAAATCTTCAGGGCTTGATTCAAACCATACTCCATGCAGAAGTAGGCTACAGAAGCACGATCAGTACGAGGCTTGACATCCATATATGAACGAAACTCCTTGTAAGTATCGTTCATGCGCTTCAGGATATCCTTGTCCTTTGCCAATTCAGAGAGCTTTTCAAAACTCAATCGCTCTAACATCAACACAGGATTCTGCCCACACTCTTCATAAAGCACGGGGTCAAGATGTGTAAACAGACTGCGGGCGCTGTGGTTCCAAGCCCACCACATATTGTGGGCCAGTTCCTCTAACTTGTTCAGCTCTGCGGGAATACTGCTCTTTACAACAACAGGTTTCCACTGTGCTTCATTAGCGTTGCTTGCTTTGATTTTCATAAATTAAGTATTAATGATAATGATGTATAAAATATTTACTTTGATCTTTTATGGGTTCAGCCTTCTGAATTCATCCTTTCAGCTTGCTTTCGCAAGGCAAAATCATAGGCCTTATAATAATATTCAATGAAATAGCGCCATTGAGCCTTCTCGGCTAAGCTATAAGCAGCCTTGCGTGCATGCTCAACACCTTTTTTATCCAAAGTTGAGAAACCTATAATCTCACGACAGATGTTATTGGCTACTTCATCAAAATTATAGTCTGAACGGGCAATCACCTCTACCCCATCTTCATCAAGGTAACAAGGAACAGCCTGCACTCTCTTTCCGTTTGATTTTTTTTGGCTTTGGCCAAGTCTCTTTTGATCATTTGCCCATAGTCCAAAGCCAGCTAAAGTTGTGGTAACACAAGGAACCTTAAAGGCCACACTTTCAAGCGGAGTGTATCCCCAAGGCTCATAATACGATGGATAGACCGTCAAATCCAGGCCTAACAGCAGGTCGTAATAGTGCATATTGAAGATGCCATCTGCCCCATCAAGATAACAAGGCACAAACATGACCTTCACTTTCGCAGTCCGACGGTTGGTGACATTCATCGAATGCAAGGCGTTGCAAACCATATCAGCACCGGCGTTATGCAGTTTATGAGTGATGAACGGTTCCGGCAATTGAACGTCCGAGCCAGCTCCTTTCAGGTCATCCAGCTTCAATCGCAAATCCTCACGTGGGCCAGCTTGCCAAGCGGGCACCTCTATAAGCGCAAGAACATTCCTTTTAAGCTCTGTAGATTGCATCAACCGCCTCAAAGATTCAACGAAAACATCTATACCCTTATTCTTCCACTCATAACGGCCACTGGTGGCAACAATCAAAGTATCGTCTGTAAACGAGCAGCCCATCAATGCGCCGGCAACCTCGAAAATACGCTTGCGAGCCTTGCGCCGACGATTAACAAACGTAACACCCTTGGGCACAAAGTCCATCTCAAAGCCGTTAGGAAGCACCACATCGGGTTGCTTATCCAAGAGTTCAAAACATTCTTTTGCCGTCACTTCACTCACGGTCGTAAAGCAATCTACATGGTGAGCGGTCTGCCGTTCAATACTATGTTTCGATTGAACATTGAGCTCACCAGCCATTTGATTACCATTGTATGCAAATAAATAATCATATAATGGTTTTCCGTTTCCGGCAATACTCCGACCTATAGTTGTTGCATGGGTCGTAAATATAGTTGCAATTGCTGGCACGTGCTTCTGCAAATACAAAGCTCCAAGACCTGTCATCCACTCGTGAGCCTGAAAAACAACTCGCTTCGTTTCATCCAGGAAATGGTTGTAAAAGCTTTCAACGACCCGACCTGAAGCATAAGCAAACATGGATGCCTCATCGTAGTCACCGTATGCATGAAGGCTATCAACCTCATAATTCATCCATAGCCAACCATAAATATCGTTCTTCTGGGCGTAGTACGGAACGAAATCAACGAGAACAACAACTGGACGACCAGGAATCTGCCAACGGCCAATACGTACATTCAAGCCCTCAGACAAAGCGGCATTACGCCAATCAGCCCACAATGAAGTATCTTCGACAAATAAAGGGTTTACCTTATCTTTCCAAAAATCAGGACCAATGAACACGACCCTGTCTGGCATTACATCTTGAAGCGTCTTAGCACGCGTTGAAAGCACTGTGTAAATACCCCCAACCTTATTACAAACTTCCCAACTGGCTTCAAAGATATAATTGGGAAATAACTTATCTTGATTCATTTACCTTAAACCAACGTTTCTATGATTAAAAGGTTCTTATACAACCTTTTCTTTTTTTCGGGCGCAAAATTACAACATTTATTCGAATTTAACCAATATTTTAAGTCTTTTTCGTTGTATTCTCAAGCTTTAGTTGTAAATTTGCCATCAAAAAAAGCAAAATACCTATGAAACAAATAACAGCTATATGCATTACGTGCCTTTTCGCTTCAGCGTGCTGGTTGTCAGTTCTTAGTAATCCTCAAGCCATCTCCACCCAGCTGGCCAACTCTCCCCTCATTGCCCAGCAGGACACTTCAGCCGAATGCTGTTCCGAACCTTTCAAAGGTCTGTTCATGGCAACAGACCTACGAATCCGACTTCGCTTAGACCTCTACAACGAAAGCGTGGAAGTTCCTGGATTAGAAGTCTTCGGCCCCATGAACGGTTACATCTCTGGCAACGACCTCTATTGCACATGGTACGTTTCATCAATTAAAAAAGTTGATGAAAACAAGGCTATTATCCATTTCTCTAATGAATTAGGCTCCGAGACACAAGCTGTCGAACTTACGATCAAAGCTGATTCTTTAGTGCAATTCAAGCAGATCGATGGAAGCGTCTTAAAGAAAGTTGTTGGTAAGAAACTGGCTAAGTTACCTTCTGAATTTACCTTCAAACGCGTAAAAAAGTAAATCCATCCCTATTCTTTGCATTGTAATCATAATACACATTAACATATTATTAAGCTTGTTTATTGCATCAGCATCGCAAGCATTATTCTTAGAATCCTTATGAAAAAGCGTAAATCCTTCATTGCCCGTCTTTCGGTCTTTAACTCGACTTTATTATTTTGCTGCCTTTTATTTGTAGCATGCTACAGCCAAGATTACGAGAGTGTCGAGAACGACCCCATGCAGACTCGTATCTATACCCTCAAGAACGGTCTCAAGGTCTATCTGTCCGTCAACAAGGACCAGCCTCGCATTCAAGCAAACATCGCCGTACGCACAGGTTCCCGCAACGATCCTGCCGAAACTACCGGCTTGGCCCACTATCTCGAGCACCTTATGTTTAAGGGCACCAAGCAGTTCGGCACCAGCGACAGCACGGCCGAAGCTCCACTGCTCAACGAAATAAAACAGCGTTTCGAGGCTTATCGCCAGCTTACCGACCCTGATGCACGTACGCAGGCCTACCACGAGATTGACAGCGTAAGCCAACTGGCCGCGAAATACAATATCCCGAACGAGTACGACAAACTGATGGCTCTTATCGGTAGCGACGGAACCAATGCCTACACAAGCTTTGACCAGACGGTGTATGTGGAGAATATCCCGTCAAACGAGATAGAAAACTGGGCACGCATCCAGTCCGACCGTTTCCAGAACATGGTCATCCGCGGTTTCCACACCGAGCTCGAGGCCGTGTATGAAGAGTACAATCTCTATCTGAGCGACGACAGTGAGAAGATGCTCAATGCACTGCTTTACAAGCTCTTCCCCAACCACCCCTATGGCACTCAAACCACAATCGGTACGCAGGAACACCTGAAGAACCCGTCAATCACGAACATCAAAAACTACTTTCACAACTATTACTGCCCGAACAACGTCGCAATCTTCATGGCTGGCGACTTCGATCCCGACAAGACCATAGCGATCCTTGAGAAATATTTTGGTGGCTGGCAACCCAACCCCGACTGCAAGCGCCCCGAATACGATGCTGCACCCATGCTGACAACTCCTGCAGACACCACCGTCTTAGGTCTCGAAGCCGAGCAGCTATACATCGGGTGGTCATTCCCTGGAGCCAAGGATGCGGCCTGCGACACACTGTCGCTTATCAGTCAAGTGCTCTCCAATGGCCGGGCTGGTCTGGTGGATCTCAACATCAATCAGAAGATGACGATGCTCGGCGCCTTTGCAGGCGACTATCAACTATGCGACTACAGCATATTCTTCATGGGCGGCTCGCCACGTGAAGGGCAGACGCTGGAGGAGTGCCGCGACTTGCTCTTAACCGAGCTCAATAAGCTGAAGAACGGCGACTTTCCTGATGACCTTATCCCTGCCATCATCAACAACATGAAGCTCAACGAAATGCGGTCCTTGGAAAATAATCGCGCCCGTACGTCGATGTTCGAACGTTCATTCATCAATGGCATCGACTGGAAGGATTGCGTAGGCCGCATCGACCGCATTTCAGCGCTGACGAAAGAGGACATCGTAGGTTTCGCACAGAGACACCTGACCGACAATTTCGTAACCGTGTTCAAACGTCAAGGCGACGACCCCAACATCAAGAAGATAGCAAAGCCTGAGATCACTGCCATTCCAGCAAACCGCGATAAGATGAGCGCCTTCGTCAAAGAAATCCAAGACACCGAAGTGGAGCCCATACAACCGCGTTTCGTCAACTTTAAGAACGATCTCACCCAAAGCTCAACAACCAGCAACTTGCCTTTGGTATATAAGGACAATACAGAGAACGGCATCTTCTACCTTGTCTTCCGATTTCCTTTCGGCTCTGCTGCCGATAAGCGCATAGATGCTGCTGCTGACTACCTCGAACTGATAGGCACAGACTCTTTAACAGCCGAACAGATTCAACAGAAGTTCTACGCATTAGCCTGCACATTTGGCATTGGCGTAGGTCCTTATCAGACAACGATTACCCTATCAGGACTCGACGAGAAAATGCCCGAAGCACTATCTTTGCTCGAAAATGTTTTAAGCAATGTTCAAGTCGACAGCCTTGCCTACGCATCTTATATCAACAATGTTGCCAAAGCCCAAGCCGATGCAAAACTCGAACAGCAACAATGTTTCGCACTACTGCGTGCTTACGGTACCTACGGACCGCGCAACAGTCTGCGTGACATTATGACGGCTACATTGCTTGCGCAGACGAATCCACAAGAACTGGTAGACATCATCCACTCGCTAACGGGCTTTGAACACACGGTGCTCTACTACGGCCCACGTAGCGAAAGTGAGCTTACAGCCTTGCTGGAACAAGAACATCGCTTGCCCGCCTCGCTCAAGAAAGCCCCGACTTTCGAAGATTACATGGAACAGCCTACGACTGAATCCGAAATCCTCTTGGCACCTTATGATGCAAAGAACATCTACATGATAGCACTCCACAACGACCAAACTTCCTGGCGTCCCGAATCCATGCCCGTGGCCGCACTCTTCAACGAGTACTTTGGTGCAGGAATGAATGGTATAGTGTTCCAGGAATTGCGCGAAAGTCGCGGCCTTGCCTATAGTGCTCGTGCATACTACGACATGGCTCCTGAACGCAAGGGACATCCCGAGACGAGCTACACATATATCATTTCACAAAACGACAAGATGATGGATTGCATCCACACTTTCAATGATATACTCGACAGCATTCCTCAAAGCCAGAGTGCGTTTGAAATAGCCAAACAAAGTCTCACGAAGCAGCTTGCAGCACAGCGTACTACGCGCTTTGGAGTGCTCAACGCTTGGATGGCAGCCCAAGAACGCGGAATCGATTATGACATCAACGAACGTATCTACAACGAGTTGCCAGCCCTAAAGCTGGAAGATGTCGTACGCTTCTCCAAAGAACGCATGGCACACAAGACACGCCGCTACATGATTCTTGGAAACGAGAAAGAGCTGAATATGCAAGAACTCCAGAAAATCGGCTCCATCAAGCGGGTGAGCTTAGAGGAAATCTTTGGCTATTGACCACAACAGATTAACGACTTCTCGATGTACCTCGCTTTCAGCAAACAACTTGTTTATTTTTATCACATTAAGAACCCCAAATGATAAAGCGACTTCTCTTATCACTCTTACTCACCTCCCCGCTCTCACTTCTGACAGCGTTTGTGGGCGGTAGCTTCATTTGTTCGGCGTCAGCCATGACTCCTTTATGGCTTCGCTCGTCGGCTATCTCTCCCGATGGCCAGACCATCGTATTTGCTTATAAAGGCGACCTGTTTACCGTCTCATCCAAGGGCGGACAAGCTCGCCAGCTCACCAGTAATGCGGCTTGGGATGGCACTCCTGTCTGGTCGCCTTCAGGCAAGAGAATAGCATTTGCCAGCGAACGCCTTGGCAGCCTTGACATATTCATCATCAACAATGATGGCAGCGATCTCAAGCGCCTCACTACACGTTCCAGTGCCGAGACGCCTCTTGCTTTCATCTCCGACGATGAGCTGCTATTCTCCTCCGCTGGCATCCCAACGGCCTACAACCGCCAGTTCCCATCCAACACGTTCACACATATATATAAAATACGCACGCGCGAGGGTGCACGTCCCGAACGTGTGTCCGACATTAGCGCTGGAAACATAGCCGTTATCCCTGGTAATCAGCTGGTTTATGATGCTATAAAAGGCTACGAAGACCCCATGCGAAAGCACCAGACGAGTTCGATAGCCCGCGATCTCTGGCTTATCGACCTCCAAGGCAAAGCCGTAAAAGGCAAATCGCAACCCACTTACCGTCAGCTGACAACCACTGCCACCGATGACCGATGCCCCGTCTACGTAGCTCAGACGCAAACGCTATATTGGCTAAGCGAGCAGTCTGGAACCTTCAACATCTACAGCACATCGCTCGATGGAAAGGCTCCAGCCAAGCGCCTTACAGACTTCAACGGCATGCCTGTCCGCTATCTTACGGCTTCAGCTAATGGCACACTTTGTTTTTCATGGGACGGTGAGCTCTACACGATGCAAGCAGGCGAACGCCCTAAGAAGGTCAACATCGACATCATTGCCGACAGCAACGAGCGTGATCAGTTGCAACGCATTTTCTCCTCTGGAGCCACATCAGTGGTTCACTCGCCAAAAAACAACGAGATCGCCTTTATACTTGGCGGCGATGTCTATGTGACTTCCGGCGACTACAAAACGACAAAACAAATAACAGACGGCCCGGGTCGCGAGCGGAGCGTTAGCTTCAGCGACGATGGACGCAGCCTCGTTTACGACAGCGAACGGCAAGGTCGGTGGAGTATCTATCGCACAACCATCAAGAACAAAGACGAGAAGCAGTTCACATACGCTACAGAAATCACCGAAGAGCGACTCACGCCAGAGAACGAGACCAGCTTCGAACCGGTCTATAGCCCCGACGGCAAGCGCATAGCATACCTCCGCAACCGACAGGAGATTTGTGTCATTGATGCTAAGACAAAAGCCATCACAACCGTCATGCCAGCCAAGTACCAATATTCTTACAGCGATGGCGACCAGGCTTTTGCATGGAGTCCTAACTCAAAATACTTGCTTTCTCATTACATAGGCACAGGCGGATGGAACAATACAGACATTGCCTTGATACCAGCAGACGGGCGTGGCAAGATCGTAAACTTGACCAATTCGGGCTACAGCGAGTCTAATCCCCGCTGGGTGCTCGATGGTAAAGCGTTCATTTTCCAAAGCGACCGTGCCGGCATGCGCAGCCACGGTTCCTGGGGTGCTGAATATGATTTGTACATCACCTTTATCAACGACCAGGCTTACGAGCGTTTCTGCATGAACAAAGAGGAGCGTCAACGCTTCGACGAAGCAGAGAAAGAGCTCAAGGACAAAGAAAAGGAAGAGAAGGATGAGATAGAAAAGAAGGAAAAGGAAAAACGCGAGAAGGCCAGTCGCAAACGTGAAAAGATGAGCGACGAGCTGAAGAAGAAAGCCGATGAAAAAGCCGAGAAGGCAAAGAAAGAGCGCGAGGAAAAGGAGCACAAAGCTGACAGCATTAAAGCAGCAAACCCGGAGCTCAACCTCAACGACCTTGAGTTGCGCACCGTGCGCCTCACCTTCAACAGCGGTCGCATCGGCGATGCCGTTCTCAACAAGGAAGGAACGAAGCTCTACTACGTAGCCGCCACGTTCCCTAATGGAACGGCACTATGGGAACGCGACCTTGAGAAAGGCAGCACCACTCAGAAAGCTTCCGGAGTCGGCTTCTCCAGTTTCGACCTCTCACGCGACGGCAAGACAGCCTACTACAGCAGTGGCGGGCAAATCAAGAAGCTCGAAATTGAGAGTGGCAAAGTGTCGAATATCGATTTCGAATGTTTCCACACCGACTATCCTGCTGCTACACGAGAAGGCTACTTCAACCACGTATGGCATCAGACCCGCGAGAAATTGTTTGACCCACAAATGAATGGTGCCGACTGGAACTCTCTGCGCGAACGTTATGCCCGCTTCCTTCCGCATATAGGTAATAATCGCGACCTCGCAGAGATGGTGTCGGAGCTCTTGGGCGAACTTAATGTGTCGCACACAGGCTGTCGCTACCGCCCTGCACCTTCGGCGTTGGCAACAGCCGACTTCGGAGCCTTCCTCGACGACAGCTACACTGGCGACGGGCTGCGTATAACCGAACTCATACCCGGCACTCCACTCACGCGACTGAAAGGTATCGGCGCTGGCTCCATCATCACGCATATCGACGGCCATAAGATAGAGGCCGGAGCCGACTACTTCCCACTACTCGCCGGAAAGGCTACTCGCCCGTTGCGCCTCACGATTAAGGACGCCAAGGGCGGAAGCAAGGACTACACGGTACGTCTCGCAAACGACTATTCCGACGAGCTCTACCGCCGTTGGGTGAACCGCAACGAACGACTTGTAGACAGCCTGTCCAAAGGGCGCCTGGCCTACGTGCATATCCGGGCTATGAATAGCCAGAGTTTCCACGATCTCTACCAACGTCTGCTCTCCGACAGCAACCGAAATCGCGATGCCGTTATCGTAGACACGCGTCACAACGGTGGCGGATGGCTGCACAATGATGTGTGTGAATTGCTTTCTGGCAAGGCTACAATGGTGTACACGCCACGTGGACAATACATCGGCACCGACCCCTACAACCGTTGGACCAAGCCTTCTTGCATGCTCATCTGCGAGGACAACTACTCCAACGCCCATGGCACACCCTGGCTCTACAAGGAGCTTGGCATAGGTCCGCTCGTCGGAGCTCCCGTTCCCGGCACGATGACTGCCGTATGGTGGGAAACCATTGGCGACCTCACTTTCGGCATACCGCAGGTAGGTGCCAAGGACAACAGAGGCAATTATCTTGAGAATCAGCAGCTGGAGCCCGACCATCTCATCATCAGTCAACCAGCCGATCTACTCCACGGCCGCGACCTTCAGCTTGAAAAGGCCGTTGAAATCATGCTGAATAAGTAAATATTCCAAGGCCATAAAGCATTAATAAACATGTCTACCCACACAGACAAGTCAACAAGCTAATATCAACAGAGCTTGCCATAGGCTATCGGCGGCGCATACCCGCTCAGACAAGTCAACAGCGCCATTCTATCATGAATGAGCCCACGACAAGTCGAGCGAGTATGCGCCTTTTTGTTTATAACCCCATCAGATATGTTGGCAATAAGTCGCTGACATTTGCAAAAAAATGCCTTACCTCGGAAAAAGTTCTTATTAATTAGTACTAAGTTCAAAGTTATTCACTACCTTTGCAGCGAAAAGCCAACAGCGTATGAAACTCATTCTTTTGTCAACAGCTGATTTCTTTGTCGAAGAAGACACTATCATTAATGCGCTCTTCGAGGAAGGACTCGACGTGTTGCACCTACGCAAGCCAAATACAGAGCCCGTCTACTCCGAGCGTCTGCTCACATTACTGCCGCAACAATGGCACAGCCGCATTGTCGTGCACGAGCATTTCTATCTCAAGGACGAGTTCAACCTCAAAGGCATACATCTCAACAAAGCAAATCCCACACCTCCACAAAACTATAAAGGGCACATCAGCCGCTCATGCCATTCCATCGATGAGCTACGGCAGATGCGCCCTGATTTCGATTACCTCTTTCTCTCTCCCGTTTTTGACAGCATCACCTATCCCGAGCGCAAACGTGCTTTCGACGACGAGACCTTGCACGATGCCGTAAGGGCCGGACTCATCGACCGCAAAGTGATGGCTGCCGGAGGGGTTAACAGCGAGACGCTGCCACGACTTATCGACTACGGCTTCGGCGGAGCGGTAATCCTGGGCGACCTATGGACGCGATTCAACATTCACTCGGGACTCGACTACAAAGAGGTCATAGCTCACTTCCGTAAGCTGCGTAAAGCAGCAGGATAGCGCAGAGAACACTGCAACCATAACTTAAACTTCAACAAATAACTTTCGGGAGCAACCCGTAAACATCATGAGCAACTTCCTCGTATTCTCCGGCACAGCAACACGCTACCTCACAGAAAAAATCTGTCTTAGCCTTGGAGAGCCTATGGGCAACTGTACAGTAACTCATTTCGCCGACGGCGAATTCTCCGTCTGCTACAATGAAACCGTACGCGGACGAGATGTATTTCTCGTACAAAGCACCTTCCCCAATTCCGACAATCTCATGGAGCTGCTGCTCATGATAGATGCAGCAAAAAGAGCGTCTGCACGCACGATCAACGCTGTCATACCGTATTTCGGATGGGCACGTCAGGACCGCAAGGACCAACCCCGCGTAGCTATCGGAGCAAAATTGGTGGCCGACATGCTGTCTGTAGCAGGCGTCAGCCGCGTCATCACCATGGATCTTCATGCCGACCAAGAGCAAGGTTTCTTCAACGTTCCCGTAGACCACCTCTACGCTTCGAGCGTAATGCTGCCCTACATCGAGAGCCTACACCTCGACAACTTAATCATAGCCACACCTGACGTAGGAGGTTCGAAGCGCGCATCAGCCTATTCAAAGTATTTCCAATGCCCGCTCGTACTTTGCAACAAAATCCGTCGTCGCCCCAACGAAGTGGCTTCCATGCAAATCATTGGCGATGTCACCGATGCCAACGTAGTGCTCGTAGACGATATGGTAGATACGGCGGGCACCATCACCAAGGCTGCCGACCTCATGATTGAGAACGGAGCACGCTCTGTGCGAGGCATCGCCAGCCACTGCGTCATGAGCGGACCTGCCAGCGAACGTGTGCAGGCCAGCAAACTCGAAGAGATGGTTTTCACCGACTCTATACCCTACTCCGCACGCTGTGCCAAGGTCAAGCAACTCACCATTGCCGACCTCATAGCCGAGACCATTAGGAGAGTGGAGGACAACGAGAGCATCAGCAGCCAATACCTCCTGTAAACCATTGTCTTTAAGCATTCTTCTTGAAGAATGCCCAACAACAGATAATTCATCATAACACATTTAAATTCAAGACAAATGAAAAAAATGTTTATCCTCTGTGCTCTCGCAATGGCAATGGCACAGAACATTAATGCAAGCACAATCAACGTTAATGTAGCCGATTCTCTTGGTGTGAACCAAGCTCTCGTAGACCAGGCTAACGCCACCATCAAGCATCAGAAAGAAATCATCCGTGAAGCTGAGAAGGATGTACGCGACCTCAACAACCAGCTCAAGGACAAGAAAACGATTATCAAGGACGCAAAGGCTGAAATCAAAAAGGCCAACAACGTCATCAAGGCTGAGAAGGCTAAGGCAAAAGCCCTGAAAAAGGCTGCCGATGCCGCCGATGCTTTCAAGAAATAAAATCAGCTCCATAAGCAAAAAGGCTGCATCGGACAGAGGATTATTTTTTAACCTCTGTCCGATGCAGCCTTTTTTTATGCCTTCAAATCTTAACAAAACGTTAGATGCCCTTACACGAATAAGCTTGTTGCCAAGGCTCCGACCATATCATTCTCTTACTCACGCTTGCCGTACATTCGAGCAAAATTGCCACTCCATTCTAAGACATCAATCAATGCATTAAGGCGCATCGAACAATTCTCTTAGGTGCATCGGCCAATTCTCTTAGGTGCATCGAACAATTCTCTTAGGTGCATCGAACAATTCTCTTAGGTGCATCGGCCAATTCTCTTAGGTGCATCTATAACGTTGCTAAGCCGGATTGCTTTTCTCCTGCTGCCACCTGAGTGCCAGCCTACAGTTACGGACGGAAATGCGCAATGGTTTTCAGCCTGTCGCTCTCGTCGTCCATGAGGAAGAAATGAGGCCTACGCACGTATCTCCGACCAACGACTTCATGGCTGTGAACGCTCAGAAGCAACCGTCCTTTCCAATCATGGAACAACATACCATGGCCGTAGTTGGGCGGAGTCAAAGGCTTGGGTTCCTGTATCCATGGACCGTCAAGTGTGCCACTCTGGCTGTAGGCCACGCCCATCGTATAGTCCTTGCCCACCCAGCTTGTCCATATCATACCCAAGCGCCCTGTCTGTGTGCGGAAGAGCCAAGGACCGTCGGTCACGACATTAGGCCCTGTGCCGTCGTCGTTGCGGCTCCAAGGCGACTCGCTGGCTCTGAACATCAGCTGCGACCAACCGAAAGAGCCTGAGAGATCGTCGGTCAGGCGTATCTTTTCCATTGTGCCATCGAGATTTTGCAGCCATTCGTGGCAGTAGACCATATAGGGATGCCCGTCGGTATCTACCCACAGTGTGCCGTCCAGCGTAGGCTTGAAAGCAGGCAGATAGACAGGGTCGCTCATTGGCCTGTAAGGGCCTCCGGGCTTGTCCGAAACGAGTACGTGGCAAGCTCGACGGGGGATGCGCCTACCAGCTACAGAGTCAATCGTTATGGCATTGTTGGTAAAGGTGGCAAAATAGTAGTACTTGCCACGATAATGATGCAGCTCTGCTGCCCAAATCTCTGGGTGAGGGCCCATCCACGAGGCCGTGTCTATCTCGACGACTTTACGCGGACCATCCCAGAAGCGCAGGTCGCTGCTGGTCCACATCAGGCCACCCGTGCCCGTCATGTAGTAGGTATGCGAGGCCGAATCAGCCAAGATGCATGGATCACTGAGGATGATGCTGTCTGTAGGGACATGTTCGCGGTAGCGTGGCTGATGGCGCTGAGCCCATACTGGAAGGGCCCACATAGCCACAAGGAAGAGGACGGTACAGAAATGTCTCATTCGGTGTAGAATTTAATGATATCTGTGATAGCTCGTTGACATACGGGGCAGAACTCGGGCACATTGTTGACCTTCATTCGGCACTCTTGCACAGGACGGTAGACGCCTTTCGTCTGGTAGCCGGCTCCCTCGTAAACCCCCACTTTTGTCGTGACGTCCCGACCATCGGGAGACGTAGGCACGGGTGTGCCCTGCTGCATCATATCGGCCCATTTGCTGTTGAAATCATGGAGGGTGGTAATATTAGGTTCCCAAGGCTCCGTGTCGGCAGGATAGTGAGTCTCGGGATCATCGCCATAAGCATATTCGTCGGCAAGGCCAGCAAACGAGTGGCCAAACTCGTGAACGATGACTTCCAGCTTGTAATGTTTCGTGCGTGCCGAGGCAAGGTTATAGAAGTTGAAGATGCCACCGCCGCCATACTCTGGCGTATTGGCCAGGATGATGAAATGCTCAAACGGAATGCCCGTCATCACATCGTATAGTTTCTTGATATGCAGGGTAGTTAAATACCGATTGCTATAGAAAGTGTCGAAGCTCGAAGCCAAAGCCGTATCGTACCATAAACCCTTGTGCGGGATGGTGACACCATTGTCGTGCGACACGGGTGTTACAGCGATGAAATTAAACCTGTCGATGAGCGAGCGAAAAGGTTCATGAGCAGCAAGGGCTGCGATGCTGCTGTCGCAGAGTGCCAGGAAATAGTCCATTTGGTCGGCAGCAAAACCTTCGGCAATGAAAGCCACATCTATTTTCTCTTGCGAGTCGCCGTTCTTACGGATATAATGCCATGGAGTCTGCTCTTCGCCACTACGATCACGGATCAGGATGTCCGCAGGGTCGATGCGATGGCGCAGGCTGGAGCTTACACGGCGATGGGTGTCGACCAGTTGCACCACCATGTCCACGGCCCTGCGAGGCATGGGCACAATGAAGGTGTTCTCGAAGGCTTTCTCCACATGGCGGGCCTCTTCCGTCTCTTGCCACTCCTGGAACAGGGTGGAGAAGGAGTGTCGGTAGAGCGTGTCGCCCGTCTGCGGGTCCACCATCGTCAGCTGTCCATTGCCTTCGAGCGGCAATCGTTGCAGGTTATGACGGCGACCAAACCAACCGGCCGACTTCGACAACTGATCCAACGCTATATGCTGAGTGCGATTTGTTCCCGAAAAGATATAGTCGATGCGGAGCGTGGAATCGCTGAAATGGGTGTCGAAATCAACGACGGCGGCCTGCAACGAATGTGAAGTCAAGAAAAGAAAAGCTGCGAGAAGATAGTGTCTCATGTTACGAATAATAAATGAAAATCAGCACCTGCTCAGGAAGTTTAGCCAATAGGCTTTGGCTCGGTCAGCCAGGTCCTCCCGAAAGAGTCTTGCAACCTCCAGGTGTTAATCAATGTTCTTTGATTCAGTCAGCCACCTTCACCGTGAGGCTACCTCCGCTGAGTCCCTGCAACATGCTCGACTGACGTTGGCGAAGCATGCCCTCGGCCTGCGAATCTTTGATGGTGCTGCCGTCGGTGCCGCTCGGTCCGGCTGCCGAATATTGGTATTCGGCCGTGAAACTGACAGAGATGTTATCGTAGCGCAAGCCTAAAGGTACATATAAATGCCATTCGGGGTCGGCCGTCTGATAGTCGTAGACTACCGTTTCCTCATGCTTCTCCGTTACGAGAGAGTCGACACCCTCTGCCGTAGAGACATAATACTTAGCCTGCCACGTATATTTTGCACTGTAAATGAGATGCCCAATCTTGTCCTGCATGGCAACGATGGCCACCGAATCGCCACGTTGCGCCGGGTTGGGCGAGTACTGGAAGCCCTTCCAAGTGGGCATGTACGATTGCTGATCTTCCTCGTCGCACGAGCCTAAAGCAAAGGCAAGACAAGCAAGAGATAAAATAGTTGTAATCAGAGTTTTATTTTTCATACGTTAAAGTTTTGTTTCAAGGATTGATAAAGTCGTTGAACAGGTAGTCCCATGACGTTGTAGAACGAGCCGTTGATGCTCTCGACAGCCACGTAACCTATCCATTCCTGCACACCATACGAGCCAGCTTTGTCGAACGGTTTGTAACGGGTGACATACGTGTTAATCTCATCGTCTGTGAGGGTCGCGAAGGTGACGTCAGTCTTGCATGAGAAGGCTACTTGCTTTTCTGTCGTTGTCAGGCAAACACCAGTGTACACTTGGTGGGTGTTGCCAGACAGCATACGAAGCATGCGACAGGCATCGTGCTCGTCGACCGGCTTCTCAAGGACTTGCCCATCGAGCCATACAATAGTGTCGGCCGTAATGAGAATCTCGTCGGCCGACAGCTGCGAGACATAGGCCTGCGCTTTTTCTTTTGCTATGAACAGGGGAATATCTCCACCATTTAGCGTTGAAGGGTAGCTCTCATCGACACCAGGAAGCACGCGTACCTCAAAATCCAGATCGAGACCCGCCAGGAGTTCTCGCCGTCGAGGGGAATTAGAAGCAAGAATCAGTTTCATTATTCTTCAATCAAACATACAATATCTATAAACAAAAACAGGACAGCATCGCCATACGACAGCGGCTGCTGAAAGGGAAACGGCTACCATCCGAATGCCGTCTTGTCGGCCATCCACTTGCCTTGGGCTTTCAACACCTGTTCTACGACGTCGCGCACACAACCATAGCCGCCCTTGATCTGGCTGATGTAGATGGAAATCTGCTTAATCTCGGGAGCCGCGTCGGCTGGGCATACAGGACAACCTACCCGCTGCATTATCTCGAAGTCGGGTATGTCATCGCCCATAAAAAGCACTTCGGCATCGTCGAGCCCATACTTGTCCTTCAGCACTTCGTAGGTCTCTATCTTCACAGAGCACGAAAGAAAGACATCCTCTATGCCGAGCAATTCATAACGGCGACGGATGGTTTCGGGATGTGCACCCGTAATGATAGCTACGTGCAGACCACTCATCTGTGCCAAGCGCAAGGCATAACCGTCCTTTATGTTGACCGTGCGAACGGGCTCGCCATCGGGTCCTTGGGAAATCGTCTCGGCGCTCAGCACGCCATCGACATCGAAGAGCAATGCACGGACGCGCTTTAAGTCATAGTTAATCATAGCGTTGAATACTATTCGTTAGAAGAGTATAGATTTTTTGCAACTCGGGATGGTGGGCAAGCATGGCCTGCTGCAACCCCGTCACCTTGTCGTCGTGGCGAATGGCTGGTCCGGTCTGCGCCTCACGCGGTGGCAGCTGATGTAGTTTGGCTACCGTCTCATCCACAAGGGGCAACATCACCGAGAAGTCGAGCCCATCTTCCTTCAGTATCTCAGCCGAGAGCGTACAACAATGGTTGAGGAAATTGCAGGCAAACACCGCCGCCAGATGAAGGCGCCTTCGCAGGGCGGCCGTGGAATGATGGACAAAGTCTTCGTTCTGCGTAAGCGAGAAAGCCATCTCAGAAAGCAAGGTCTCATCGGCCGGAGCGACTGCTTCGACGAAGAAATGTACACAGGAGAAATCGACTTCGCGCTCTTTCGAGAACGTCTGCATGGGATAGAAAACTCCCGAACGTTCGTGGCCTGTGTCCGTGATAACGCTCATGGACATAGAGCCCGCAGTATGCACAATGAGTGCTGATTCACGTCCAGGATGCAATGCCTGGGCAACAGTGGCCAAAGCATCATCCTTGACAGCAATAATGTAGAGGTCGGCGTCGGTGCAGACATCCTCTACCCTCCCCCATACGGCCTTGCAGGTGCATTGCCCCTGAGGGCTTAGTTCGTGTAATTGGCCAACCAGAGCTTCGGCTGAAGCACGCGTGCGGCTCCACACCTCCACAATAGGCATATCGCGTGCGACAAAAGCCTTGGCAAGATTTGTTGCTACGCGTCCGGCGCCTATCAGCGCTATCTTCATTTGCTGTTCCACAAGCCTACGGTCAGAATTTATCAACGTGAACCTTATTCCACAGCAGGCGTTCCTCGTTGAAAGGCTTGCGTTCCATGCCCTTATGTCCTAACGCTACGATCGACACCACCCGCAAAGGCTCGGGAATTTCCAGGAGGTAACGGACGATATTGTCGGCCGGCTGGCCCTCGTCGGTATAGCGCTCGCGCACTTGAATCCAGCATGCCCCAAGGCCGAGATCTTCGGCTTGGTACAAAAGCACCGTGGAAGCGACACTGGCATCCTCGATCCACACATCACTCTCCTCAGGGTCGCCGACAACAACAACTGCCATCGCAGCCCCGGCAAGGAAGTCAGCCCCCTGCGCCTTGCAGTGCGAAAGCTTTTCGAGCATATCCTTATCGTCGACAACGACAAAGTGCCAGGCATGCTTACCTTTGCTCGACGGCGACATGAGCGCGCTCTTGAGCAGTTGGGTGACATCGTCGGCAGCTAATTCTTCATCGGTAAATTTACGCATTGAGCGGCGTAGTCGCATGAGTTCTGCAAAACTTTCCATAATTCTTAGTCGGTCTTGTTGTTCAGTGTCCTATAGATGATTTCTGCGGGCAAAGTTATGAATAAAACGGCACACCTGCACGCGAAAGATTATTTTTTTGCACATCTTTTGTCTGCCAGTTGTGTTTTCGTTACAAATTGTTTCGTGATTTCTGCTTTATTCGTACATTTGCATCATGATAGACAATGCAGAACTGGACATGGCGCGCAACTATGCGCTCTATACCCACCGCAACATATTTCTTACGGGAAAGGCTGGAACAGGCAAGACCACCTTCCTCAAGCGCCTACAGGCCGAGTCGCGTCGACGCATGATCGTAGTGGCTCCTACCGGTGTGGCTGCCATCAATGCGGGCGGTGTCACCATACATTCGTTTTTCCAGTTGGCTCCCGGTCTTTTTCTGCCAGGTAAAATGGTTGCCGGCCGCGACCCCAAGAGCCGTTTCTCTTTCTCGAGGCACAAGCAGAACATCCTGCGTTCACTCTCGTTGCTGGTCATCGACGAGATTTCGATGGTGCGCGCCGACCTTCTCGACGCCATAGACGACGTACTTCGCCGATATCAGGATCGTTCCAAGCCCTTCGGCGGCGTTCAGCTCCTACTCATCGGCGACCTCCAACAGCTGGCTCCCGTAGCCACGGAAAGCGAGTGGTCGCTGCTACGAGAGTTCTACACTACGCCCTATTTCTTCTCGTCGTTGGCTCTTCAACAAACCGACTTTGTCTACATCGAGCTTCAGCACATCTACCGACAACAGGATACGACCTTCGTCAACCTCTTGAACAACGTTCGCGACGGTCATGTGTCTGCGGCTACGTTGCAGGCCCTGAACGCACGATACCTTCCAGCTTTCAACCCGCCCGACGGCGAGGAATGGATCACACTGACGACCCACAACCAGCAAGCGGCCAGGATCAACGCGGCCCGCATGAGCCAACTTCCGACGCGCGAGTTCACCTTTGAAGCACACATCAAAGGCGATTTTCCCGAGAGTTCTTATCCCACCGACCCGTCGCTGAAATTGAAAGTGGGCGCACAAGTGATGTTCTGCAAGAACGACCCTTCGTCGGCCAAGGCTTTCTACAATGGGCGTATTGGGCGTATTGCCGACATCCACGACGGCACCGTTACCGTTGTTTGCCGGAGGACTTCGTCTGCCGGCGAATCGGGTCAGGAACAGAAGGACTACGACCGTATCGACGTAAAAGCCCTCGAATGGACCAACACCCGATATACCACAGATGCCGCTACGGGAACGATCAGCGAAGAACAGATTGGCTCCTTCACGCAAATTCCCCTGCGCACGGCTTGGGCCATCACAATACATAAGAGTCAAGGCTTAACCTTCGACCATGCCATCATCAATGCCGGGCAAGCTTTTTCGCACGGGCAGGTCTACGTGGCACTCTCGCGCTGTCGCACGCTGGACGGCCTCGTGCTGGCAACACCTATCACCCAGGGCATCATTACAACCGACCCCGACGTGGTCCACTTCAACGCCGTGGCCAACGAGCACACCCCTACGGCCGAGACTTTCATCAAAGACAGGCGCTCGTTCATTGAGGACATCCTGTGCGACATTTTCGATTTCAGAAACATATCGATGCGGCTACGCTATTTCGAGCGCCTCGCTACGGAACATCTCTCGGCATACTTCCCCAGTTTCGTTCGTATGACGGCTGCCACCGCCACACAGACCGACAGCAGCTTGCTGGCCGTAGGAGTCAAATTCCAACAACAGATTCACCAACTCATGCCCCTGGCCGACACATTCGGCAGCAACGAGCTTCTCCGCGAACGGGTGCGCAAGGGGATGAACTACTATGCCACCACGACGGCTAACATACTGGGCGAATTCTTCAACGTTGATCTGCCTGAAATTGACAATGCCCGAACCCGCGAGATGATCGCCAGCGAGTACCAAATTCTCAAAGCTTCCTACGACGAGAAGATGGAGATATTCGTCAACAGCCTCAACGATTTCTCGCTCGAAGCTTACTGGAACGCTAAGGCCAAGACAGCCATGACCGACGAACAAAAGCCCCAACGCAAGGCGCGCGCTTCACGAAAGGCTGAAAGCAAGGAACGGCAGCCTAAGAAAACCAACGTCAGAAAAGCAACGATCGACTACGAGACCATACACAATCCCACCCTCTACAAAGCCCTGCTCACGTGGCGACAGCAGACAGCCCGAGAGCGTAAGTTGCCCGTGTCGTACATCATGCCCATCAACACGGTCATTGGCATCACCAATCTCATGCCGCGAACGACGGACGAATTGCTGTCGGTGCCGGGCATCGGAAAAAAGACCCTGCAAGACTATGGAGCCGACCTGCTGGAACTCGTTGCCTCCAACGCTTTCAGATAAATTACACATTAATAAAAAAAATATAAGCTCCAAGGCGACAAGTCTCGGAGCTTTTTCGTAATTTTGCGGCGCAAAAGACAGAAGGGACTATCTTCTCCTCGACATAAGAGCAAGAATTGAAACGAGAATAATAGAAATTTGAAATAAATGCTTACACTAAAACTCATCAACGAAGAGACCGAAAGAGTAATCAAAGGTCTGAACAAGAAACACTTTCAAGGAGCCAAAGAGGCTATCGAAGCCGTAAAGGCTACCGACCTACGTCGTCGTGAAGCACAACAGCAGCTCGACCAGTTGCTTTCCGAAAGCAAAAAGAAAGCAACCGAGATTGGTGCACTCATGAAGCAAGGACTGAAGCAGGAGGCAGAAGCAGCCAAAGCTGCCGTCGCCACCTTGAAGGAACGTGCCAAGGAGCTTGAGAACGTCATGGACGAAGCTCAGAAGCAACTCACAGAGCAGCTCTGCCAAATCCCCAACATCCCTTACGACGAAGTGCCCGAAGGCGCTGCTGCCGAGGATAACCTCGTAGTGAAAAGCAACCTGCGCGAATGTCAGCCCGGCGATACCGTAGGCAACTGGACAACCAACCCCGTAGTCGAAGAGGCCCGACTGCCCCACTGGGAACTGGCCAAGAAGTA
>DGSC01000013.1:0-375 GCA_002391275.1 Prevotellaceae bacterium UBA4372
TCCCATTTTATCTCGTTGCGGGCTTTCAGTTCCTTGCGGTCGAAGACGTGTGTACGTCTGAACATCTCTACGCTTGCCGGGTCGAGATAGCGGTCGATGATGAGCGGAACCGACGATTCGGTGTCCAATCCGCGGCGCACGGCTTCGTCGAACCATTCCTGGCTGTAGCCGTTGCCGTCGAACCGTATGTCGCGGCATGTGCTGATGTCCTGCCTCACGATGTGGAGGATGGCGCTCATGACGTCAGTGCCCTTGGCTGTGAGGGCATCCACACGAGCGCGGAAGTCGAGCAGCGTCTCGGCGACGGCCGCGTTGAGGGCAATCATTGCGCTCGCGCAGTTGGCCTCGGCGCCTACGGCACGGAACTCAAAGCGG
>DGSC01000013.1:442-3024 GCA_002391275.1 Prevotellaceae bacterium UBA4372
GTGAAGGCGAAGGGCGACGTGCGGTTGCGGTCGGTGTTGTCGATGAGCAGTTCCGGAATCTGTGGGATGTCGAGGCGCAGTTCGTGTTTGCTATCCAGCGTGATGTCGTTGTCGGACGATTTTTCTAAGTGGTCGAGGACTTCAGACAGCTGTGCTCCGAGGAAACTGGAGATGATGGTGGGCGGTGCTTCGTGACCACCCAGACGGTGGGCATTGGAGGCGCTGGCGATGCTGGCCTTGAGCAAGCCGTTGTGACGCCATACGGCCATGAGTGTCTCTACGATAAAGGTTATGAACCGCAGGTTGTCCTCTTGTGTGCGCCCTGGACTGTGGAGCAGGATGCCGGTGTCGGTCATGAGGCTCCAGTTGTTGTGCTTGCCCGAACCGTTGATGCCGGCGAAAGGCTTCTCGTGGAGCAGGCAGCGGAAGCCGTGGTGGCGCGCCACCTTTTTCATGAGCATCATCAGCAGCATGTTGTGGTCTATCGCGAGGTTCGTCTCCTCGAAGATAGGGGCAAGCTCAAATTGGTTGGGCGCAGCCTCATTGTGGCGTGTCTTGCAGGGGATGCCCAGTTCGAGAGCCTGAATCTCAAGGTCGCGCATGAAGGCTGCCACACGTTCGGGGATAGAGCCGAAGTAGTGGTCGTCCATTTGCTGGTTCTTGGCTGAATCGTGGCCCATGAGGGTGCGACCCGTCATGAGCAGGTCGGGACGGGCAGCGTAGAGGCCTTCGTCGACGAGGAAATATTCCTGTTCCCACCCCAGGTTGCAGATGACTTTCCGGACATCGGGATAGAAGAGTTGCGCCACGGATGTGGCCGCCAAGTCAACGGCGTGAAGGGCTTTTTTCAGCGGAGCCTTGTAGTCGAGGGCCTCGCCGGTGTAAGCAATGAAGATGGTGGGTATCATCAGCGTGTCGCCTATGACGAAGACTGGCGATGCAGGGTCCCATGCAGAATAGCCACGAGCCTCGAATGTCGAACGGATGCCTCCGCTGGGGAACGAGCTTGCGTCAGGTTCCTGCTGCACCAGCTGCTTGCCTGTGAACTCTTCTATCATGCCTCCTTGACCGTCGTGCACAACGAAACCGTCGTGCTTCTCTGCGGTACCCTCTGTGAGAGGCTGAAACCAGTGGGTGATGTGAGTAACCCCGAGCTCCATAGCCCATCGCTTCATGCCGTCGGCCACGATGTCGGCCGTGGCCAGATCCAAACTGGCACCGCCATCCATGACTGCCAACATCTTGGAATAGACCTCGGCAGGAAGGTAGTGGGCCATCTTCTGGCGGTTAAAGACGTACTTGCCAAAGAAGGCTGAAGGCCGCTCTGTTGGGGTCTTGACTTCTACGGGATGCTTCTTGAAAGCCTCTCCGACGACTTGGAAACGAAGGGTGGATGACATAATATATAATATAATGTGTTATCGATGATGAAGGCCTATGCCGGATGGCCAATTACTTGATGCCCCGATGGTTCAGTGCCTGCTGATACTTGCGGGCGTTTGTCATGTGCTCGTCATAAGTGCGGGCAAAATTGTGCGACCCGCTGAAATCTTCTTTGGCGCAGAAGTACAGGTAGTCGTGGTCTTCGGCGTTGAGCACAGCGTCAATGCTGGCAATGGATGCTATGCGGATAGGTCCCGGCGGGAGGCCTGTGTTGCGATAGGTGTTGTAAGGACTGTCTATGTGCAGATGCTGGCCCAGAATCCGATGCAGGCTGTCGTTGCCGACGGCAAACTTGACCGTAGGGTCGGCCTGCAAGGGCATATTCTTCTTCAGACGGTTGAGGTACAGGCCGGCAATGCGGGCGCGTTCGGGGCCATAGTTGGTCTCTTCGTCGATGATGCTGGCCAGCGTGGCCACCTCGGCATGGGTCAAACCCATTGCCGATGCAGCCGCATCGCGCTTGTTGGCTTGCCAGAACACGTCGTTCTCACGAATCATGCGCTGCATGAACTTGTCTAACGAGGTGTCCCAGTAGACCTCATAGGTGTTTGGAATAAAGAGAGAGGGGAGGGTAGCAGTGGTGAAACCGTAGGTGGCGGCGAACGAACTGTCGGCAAAAGCTTCGGCTACGGTGGCAGAATCAAGCATGAGATGGGCCGAAAGCACGCCTGCCAGGCGCGAAAGCCTCCGAACGGGAGGCAGGGTGAGGCGAACAGGGCTCTGATGACCGCAGCGCAGACGGCGGTAGACAGACAACATGTTGTCGCCGTCGGCAACGACATAACGGCCCTGATGGACGCGATAAGGTAACAAGGTGCTAAGGATGCGCCACCCCATGAGCGAACGAAGATTGCATTTCTCTTTGAGCTGAGAAGTGACCAAGGCTTCGTCGGCATCGGGGCGAACATAGATGTCTACCGGTTTCTCGGTATGGATGGGCGACAACACACTCATGCATACCACACCTGCAAACAAGACAGTTGCCAAAAACAAGCATACAACGGCAACTAATATTTTGTGTGAACGTATTCTCATATAAAGTAAAAAACGCAGACACTCACGTTTAGAAGTATCTGCGGTTATTCATGGAGCCGATACGGGGACTCGAACCCCGGACCCCCTGCTTGCAAAGCAGGTGC
>DGSC01000013.1:3072-23541 GCA_002391275.1 Prevotellaceae bacterium UBA4372
TTGCTCTACCAACTGAGCCATATCGGCAAGTTCTGCTGTCATACAAACGGGCTTCGTCAGCCTGATTGCTTTTCAAAACCGAGCGCAAAGGTAGTATATTTTCTCTTACTCACCAACAAACTCACCATTTTTTTCTTCCTAAATCTACTTTTTCTTGCGAATAAAGCTGTTCTTTTCGCTAATACACTAACTTTGCGCTTTGATAATACATCATTCACAATTCTTTATTCACATTTTCCCTCTCTCCAATATGCATAGGTTAGCAACTCTTTTCCTTGCGCTTCTCATGATGTCTGCCGTACGGGCGCAGTCGTGGACCTTTGATTTCAGTTCGTCAAAGAGCCGGCAGGCTGGCGTCACTAAGGTGGCTACAACGGATCGCTACGACTCGTCGTCAGATTATGGATTCGACTTCATTGCGTCGCCCACAAAAATAGGGTCGACCGAACCGTTCTTCTTCAGCGTGCGCGTGCCCGATGGCAACTATCGCGTCACCGTGACGCTCGGGTCGCGCCGACGTGCCGCCGTAACTACCGTGCGGGCAGAGAGCCGGCGTCTCTTCGTGGAAAACATGGCAACGAAGAAAGGCGAGCTGCGCGATGTGGCTTTCATCGTTCATAAACATTCGCCTCAAATTGACGAGCATCAGCGTATGCGTCTGAAGCCGCGTGAGCTGCAGAAACTCAATTTCGACGATCGCCTGACCTTGGAAATCAATGGCGACGCACCGGCATGCACGCGCATTCGCATCGAACGCGACGATACGGTGCCAACGCTTTTCCTTTGCGGCAACAGCACTGTCGTCGACCAGGACAACGAGCCATGGGCTTCGTGGGGACAGATGATTACACGCTGGTTCGGCGATAAGATAGCAGTCGCTAATTTCGCAGAGAGCGGCGAGACGGCCAGCACCTTTATCGCAGCCAACCGTCTGGAAAAGGCGTTGTCGATGATGAAGGCTGGCGACTACCTCATCGCCGAGTTCGGACACAACGACCAGAAGCAGCGCGGACCCGGCATGGGTGCCTACTACAACTTCTCAACAGCCCTTAAGACATTTATCGATGAGACACGTGCGCGTGGAGCTATGCCCATTTTTGTGACGCCTACACAACGGCGCACCTTCAACAATGGACATATTCAGGATTCACATGCCAACTACCCCGAAGCCATGCGAGCCGTGGCGCAACGCGAAAATGTGCCGCTGATCGACCTTAACGAGATGACACGCACGCTCTACGAGGCCCTTGGAGAAGAAGGTAGCAAACGGGCCTTTGTCCACTATCCAGCCGGCAGCTATCCAGGACAGACTTCGGATTTTAAGGACAACACTCATTTCAATCCTTATGGCGCATACGAGATTGCGAAATGTATCATCGAGGGCATGCGCCAACTACAGCTTCCCCTTTGCAGTGCCTTACGGGAAGAATATGTGCAGAAATATCCGCTCGGGGCTCCCTTCAATCCTGCTCAGCCCGATGAATTATCGTCGTTCCATTGGGTCGACTCTCCCTTTTTCGAGGCTCAGAAACCTGATGGAAACTGACGTGAATGGGGTGTAATACGAATTTCAGATAAACCTACGCGCACACGCGCATATATATTATATGATAAAAAACATTGTATTTGATTTTGGCGGCGTCATCTTTGATCTGGCTTACGAACAGGCAGTAGAAAGTTTCAAACGTATAGGTCTTACGGACGCCGACCAACGTCTCGACCGCTATCATCAGCGAGGAATCTTCGAAGAACTTGAGTCGGGACGCATCACACCTGAAGCCTTCCGTCAAGAACTTAGTCTCATGTGCCATCGTGAGCTTACACACGACGAGGTACTCTCTGCATGGCTTGGATATGTAGGAGGACCTGTCGACGTGAGGCGACTTGACGCCATCGACGACCTGCGCGGCCGTGGCTATCGGACTTTCCTCCTCTCAAACACCAATCCATACGTCCAGCAATGGGCCGAGAGCAATGATTTCTGCGCCTATGGCCGACCTCTCAGCAGCTATATGGATAAGTGTTACACCTCTTTTGAAGTTGGTATCATGAAACCCGATGAAGGCATCTTCCGTCACATGCTTGCTGATGCAGGCATCGAGCCTGCCGAAACGCTCTTCCTCGACGATAGCACAGCCAATATTGAAGCAGCTCGCAAACTGGGTATCAATGGTTTATTGGTACAAAAAAACAGCGACTGGAGAGCCGCTGTCTATGAGCTTTTATAATCCTTGTACGGCCTTGATTTCAAGGCCGTACAACTTCTTTATTATAGGGTATATTTAGTATTTGCGTGTATGCCCGTGCATATAGTCCTGCCTATAGGATGCATACACCATTCATAGGTGTTTTTTGCCCGTTTATATAGAAATGGTCTGGAATGTAGTTTATGATTGTTGCTAAATATATATTTTTGCATTGACAAAATAATCATATTATAATTCAATTTATTTTAAGCCATCATGAGCGAAAAGATAAAACGTTTTATCCTGCCTGAGAATGAGATACCCAGACAATGGTATAACATACAGGCCGACATGGTCAACAAACCGTTGCCCCCTCTTAATCCTGCAACAAAGGAACCTCTTAAACCCGAGGATTTGTATCCCATCTTTGCTGAGGAACTTGCCCGACAAGAACTCAATCAGAAGGATGCATGGATTGACATTCCAGAGGATGTCCGCGAGATGTATAAATACTATCGTTCGACGCCACTCGTGAGAGCTTTTGGCTTAGAGAAGGCTCTCGGAACGCCGGCACACATCTATTTCAAGAACGAAAGCGTCAGCCCTGTAGGCAGTCACAAGCTTAATTCTGCACTCCCTCAGGCATACTACAACAAGCAACAAGGTGTAACCAACATTACCACAGAGACTGGTGCCGGTCAGTGGGGTGCTGCTTTGTCATACGCCGCATCGGTATATGGTCTGGAGTGTGCGGTATATCAGGTGAAGATAAGCTACAACCAAAAACCTTATCGTCGCTCTATCATGCAGACCTTCGGAGCTACCGTAGAGGCATCGCCCTCTATGTCGACACGTGCCGGAAAAGATATCATCACGCGCGATCCGATGAACCAAGGTTCGCTCGGAACGGCTATATCCGAGGCCATTGAGTTGGCTATGACGACGCCCAACTGTAAGTACACCCTCGGCTCGGTGCTCAACCATGTGGCTCTTCATCAAAGTATTATCGGTCTTGAAGCAGAGAAGCAGATGGCGATGGCTGGTGAGTATCCCGATGTTGTCATAGCCTGTTTCGGCGGTGGCTCAAACTTCGGCGGTGTAGCCTTCCCTTTCATGCGCCATAACATATTGGAAGGTAAACATACACGCTTTGTAGCAGCCGAGCCTTCGTCGTGCCCCAAGCTCACACGCGGCGTGTTCCAATACGATTTCGGTGATGAGGCTGGATATACACCTCTGCTTCCGATGTTCACACTGGGCCATAATTTCATGCCTGCTAATATACATGCCGGAGGCCTTCGCTATCATGGAGCTGGTGTTATCGTCAGCCAGTTGCTCAAAGATGGTCTCATGGAGGCTGTTGACATACCTCAGCTGGAGACATTTAAGGCTGGAACGCTCTTTGCCCGCGCCGAGGGTATTATTCCTGCACCTGAAAGCTCCCATGCCATTGCGGCCACAATCCGCGAGGCATTGCGTTGCAAGGAAACAGGTGAGGAGAAAGTCATCCTCTTTAATCTTAGCGGTCATGGACTCATTGACATGAGTGCCTACGATCAATATCTTTCGGGGAATTTACAGAATTACGAGGTTACTGATGAACAAGTAGCAGCAAATATCTCTCAACTTGAGAAAATAATTTAAGAAAAGTGGACTATTGCTACAACATAAACACAAAACAAAACACGACAATCTAAACAACCTCTTAATTCATTACGGGCGGCATTTCGCAGGAAATGCCGCCCGTTTGCAGTAGTAATAAGATACGATTTGTATCTTCTATATATGATGTTATTTTCTGTTTTTAAAAGCCTTTAAGCCATTCTCAAGCCAGCGAACGAAGGCATCAACATCCTCTTTGTAGCTATAAGCACCAGCCAAAGGATGACCTTGGTGGTCGGTTAGCACGTAAAACGGTTGAGTCTGTGCACCGAACTTCGAACGCTGAAGGTAGCTCCATCGGTCGCCAACGGTGCGAAGCTTGCGCACGCTGCCGTCGGTCTCTGTAACCTCAACTGTCTGGGGCAATGGAGTCTTGTCGTCAACATAAAGGCTGACAAGCACATACTCCTCAGTCATTAGCTGTTTTACCTTGGCGTCAGGCCATACAGCAGCTTCCATCTTACGGCAATTAACGCAACCGAAGCCTGTGAAATCAAGCATTACTGGTTTGCCGGCACGTTGGGCGGCCTCTATACCAGCCTCATAGTCGGTGTAGACAGCCTCTACGGTATTGGTGTTGAGGTTAAAGTCCTGCGTCCACATTGGTGGCGCAAAGGCACTGACAGCCTTACAAGGAGCACCCCATAAGCCAGATACCATATATAGCGCAAAGGCAAGCACGCAGAGAGCCGAAAGGAAGCGTGTGACGCCAATCTTCGGGCGGGCCACGACGTTACCCTCGTCGTCGTATTCATCCTCGTCGTGAGGCAAACGAATCCATCCCAGGAGATAGCAGCCCATAAGGCCAAAGATAAGAATCCACAAACAGAGGAATGTTTCACGATCCAGCAGGCGCCAACCATAGGCAAGGTCGGCAACGCTAAGGAATTTCAAGGCGAAGGCAAGTTCCACAAGTCCGAGTACGACTTTGATTACGTTCATCCAGTTGCCGCTTTTGGGAGCAGACTTAAGCCATGTAGGGAACATTGCGAAGAGGGTAAACGGGGCGGCCAGGGCCAAGGCAAAACCTAACATGCCAACAACAGGTGCGTCAATGGAACCGCTTGTTACCATGTCGACCAACAAGAGGCCAATAATGGGACCGGTGCATGAGAATGAAACAAGCACCAACGTCAAGGCCATAAAGAAGATGGAGATGAGTCCTGTGGTCGATGAGGCTTTCTCGTCCATTTTAGTAGACCATGACGACGGCAGTGTGATCTCAAATCCTCCAAGGAACGAGGCCGCAAACACAACAAGTAAAGCGAACAGGAAGAGGTTGAATATGGCATTTGTTGAAAGTGCGTTGAGCGAAGATGGTCCCCAGATCAGCGTGACGAGTAAGCCTAACCCCACATATATCAATACGATAGAGAGTCCGTATAGTAATGCATCCTTGATGCCTTTGCGCTTATCGTCTTTTGCTCGTTTGAGGAAAAAACTAACAGTCATCGGGATAATGGGCCATACGCACGGGGTAAGTAGCGCAATCAAGCCGCCCGCAATGCCCAAAAGAAAGATACCCCATAACGAGCGGGAGCTGGTGTCGCTCTCAGCGTCGAGAGCATGTAATTCATCAATGACAGGATCCCACAGCGTGCCTTCACCTATTTCCGAACTGGCCGTTGTGGAGGATGTGGCAAGCGTGTCGGCTACTGTAAGCGTGTCAGCAGCGACTGGCACGTCGTCCTCTTTTTTCTCTTCAGTTGTTTTGTTGTCCGGCTTCTCTTCTGCTTTCTCTTCAGTTTTGAGATTGGCTTTGCCGCTTAAGCTGAATTCAACGTTTGTAGGCGGCATGCAGTTCTCGTCGTTGCATGCGCCATAGTTGAGATATCCTATGGCCTTCCAGTTGCCACCTTTAAGTTTCAAGCGCTGGGTTGCTGTTGCTCGCTTCTCCACGAACGAGACCTCACATTCGAAAATGGGGTCCATTATTCGTTGCGGGGCAGGGGAAAGGCGCAACGCTCCTTGGGACTCTGCGCCTTCAAGCGTTTCAAACTTGATTGTCATGGGGGTGGGACCGCCGGTGTTGTCGGGACCATAAACGTGCCAACCATCATCGATAACGAAGGTAAACACAAGGTCTGTCATGTCGGCTTTTCCTGCAACAGGCTTTTGTTCAACAGTAGCCTTCACAGGATTAGCCAAGCCTATCTGTGCCTGAGCGGCAAAGTCACACATCAACAAAAGAGCCACAACGGACAATAGTCTTAAAAAGTACTTCATAAACATATAATGTGCTAAGTTATTTTGGCCGCAAATTTACAATAATTAATTGAATTGGAACTTAAAATACAAAATATTTTGTTCAATGTTCAATGGCTGCTTTAGGCGGAAGAGGGCAGGGGTGAACCATTTTATCGCTTTCTTCATGTAATAAATCCGTCTCATTTAAAATAAGTATGACCAAAGGGCAAGTTTTAAAAAGATTATTCGTAACTTTGCAGCCGCAAAAAGCGTGTCTCAAGTACTGACGACATCCTATTTTTGATTAAGATAGGTTATTAAGGCATTCAACAAAAACGTAAATATAATTCAATGATTACAGTATCGAATCTGGCCATTCAATTCGGCAAACGTGTCCTGTACAAGGACGTCAACATGAAGTTCACCAATGGTAATATCTATGGCGTTATTGGCGCAAATGGTGCTGGCAAGTCGACTCTCTTGAAAGCCATCAGTGGCGAGTTGGAGCCAAACAAAGGCACCATAGAACTGGGACCAGGCGAGCGACTGAGTGTTCTTTCGCAGGACCACTTCCAGTACGACGACCAGACAGTGCTTGATACGGTGTTGATGGGACATACGGTGCTCTGGGATATCATGCATGAGCGCGATGCGCTCTACATGAAAGAAGATTTCAGTGACGCCGATGGTATTCGTGTTGCCGAGCTCGAAGAGAAGTTCGCAGAAATGGGTGGCTACACGGCCGAGAGTGATGCCGGTGCCTTGCTCAGTGGCTTGGGCATCAAGGAGAAGAAGCATCAAATGCTCATGCGCGATCTGTCGGGTAAGGAAAAGGTGCGTGTGATGTTGGCAAAGGCGCTTTTTGGAGAACCGGACAACTTGCTGCTTGATGAGCCTACCAATGACCTGGACCTCGATACTGTACAATGGCTTGAGCAATATCTCTCGGAGTTTGAGCATACCGTGTTGGTCGTAAGCCACGACCGTCACTTCCTTGATGCTGTATGTACGCATACTGTTGATATAGACTTTGGCAAAGTTACCCTCTTTGCAGGTAACTATTCATTCTGGTATGAGAGCTCTCAGCTGGCGCTGCGTCAGGCGCAGAACCAAAAGGCCAAGGCAGAAGAAAAGCGTAAGGAACTGGAGGAATTTATCCGCCGCTTCAGTGCCAATGTGGCAAAGTCGAAGCAGACAACTTCGCGCAAGAAGATGCTTGAGAAACTCAACGTTGACGAGATACAGCCTTCTACACGTAAGTACCCAGGCATCATTTTCCAAATGGATCGAGAACCAGGCAACCAGATTCTCGAAGTAGAAGGCTTGAAGGCTGTTGCAGAGGATGGAACAGTACTCTTCGACAATGTGTCGTTCAATATAGAAAAAGGTCAGAAAACCGTATTCCTCAGTCATGATCCTCGCGCCATGACGGCTCTCTTCGAGATCATTAACGGTAATCGTGAGCCTCAAGCGGGATCTTTTAAGTGGGGGCTGACTATCACCACAGCCTACTTGCCACTTGATAATACGGAGTTCTTCCAATCTGAGAAGAACCTTGTCGACTGGTTGATGCAGTATGGCGAGGGTAACGAAGTGTTCATGAAGGGCTATCTTGGACGAATGCTTTTCTCCGGCGAAGAGGTCTTAAAGAAAGTGAACGTGCTTTCAGGTGGTGAGCGCATGCGTTGCATGATAGCCCGTATGCAGCTGAAAAATGCCAACTGCCTCATCCTCGATACTCCGACCAACCACCTCGACCTTGAAAGTATTCAGGCGTTCAACAATAACCTGAAACTGTTCAAAGGCAACATCCTGTTTGCATCGCACGACCATGAGTTCATTCAGACCGTAGCTAACCGCATCATTGAGCTTACGCCTACGGGCATCATTGATAAACTGATGGATTACGACGACTATATCAGTGACGACCGCATACGCGAACAGAAAGCTCGAATGTATGGCGAGGAGTTGTAGGGCGACATTGCATAAGGGCAACGTCGAGTAATTCACGCGCGAACATTATTTATTTAGTACAGGCATGCAACGAGACATTTTCCAACGAACGGAATTATTGTTGGGTACACATGTGCTTGACAGGATGGCTACGCTGAGAGTGATCCTTTTCGGTGTGGGTGGAGTAGGTTCTTGGTGTGCCGAAAGTCTTGTGCGCTCAGGCATAGGTCACCTCACCATCGTCGACTGCGATTGTGTGAATCGCTCCAATATCAATCGGCAGTTGGTCGCGACCGTCGACACCGTTGGACGTGCCAAAGTTGATGTGTTGAAACAACGTTTGCTGACTATCAATCCAGATGTACACGTAGAGGCGTTGGAACGAATGTTTTGTGAGGATACGGCTAATAGTTTCAATTTAGACAGCTACGACTACATTATTGATGCTATTGACTCGTTACGCGACAAGGCTCTCCTCATAGAAATGTCCTGTGAGACTAACGCACGCTTCTTCTCGTCGATGGGGGCAGCGTTGAAAATGGATCCTACACGAATCAGTGTCGCTGAATTTTGGAAAGTGAAAGGTGATCCTTTAGCTCGTGCCTTGCGTGTGAGATTTAAACGCGAAAAACGATTTCCAAAGAGGAAGTTTAAATGTGTCTATTCGGATGAATTGCTGGCGAACAAGCCTATAGATAACCCTGTAACAGAAGCTCCATCACCCATCCACAAGCCTCAAACCAACGGTACTGTGGCCCACATAACTGCTATTTTCGGCTTCATGCTTTCGGGGCTTGTGGTGCAAGATGCCGTGCAAAGGTTTGATGTCGGTGAGAAGACTGTAAATCATTAAAAAATTATTAATTAGCTATCTATGCGTAAACTGTTGGTTTCATTCTTGTTGCTGATGGTAGCGACTGTTGTCGATGCTCAGCCTAAAGCTGATATCCTGTTTGAGACATCCTCGGCTGTAGCTTGGCGTGGCGAGCGTGTCGGGTTGAAAGCAGAACTAATTACGAGGGGTGGTTTAGGGGAGCCTGTGAGTTTACGTCTGACTGCCCTCAATAAAGTTGCAAGGCGTTGGCAATCTGAAGCGCTTTATGTTGACAGTGTTCTTACGGACAGCTTTAATACCTGTGGTCACCATCCAGAGGGTTTAAAGCCATTTTCCGTGGCTGATTGTTTGAGAAAATCAGAGGTGCGCGAATTTGGGGCCGACATGAAGCAGGGACTGTGGTGCATGATTGAAGTGCCTCGTGAATGCCGTCGTGGTACGTATGGATGGAAGTTGGAGCTGGTAGGCTCAAAGTCCGGGCGTGTGTTGGTCAGTCGCAAAGTACAACTTATCGTATTAGAGCGTACGCTCCCGCCTGTCGAAGACTATGCTTTTCATACCGATTTCTGGCAGCAACCTTATTCTGTAGCCCGATTCTATGATGTGCCAAGATGGAGCCAACGTCACTTCGATTTGCTGAGACCTTACTTGAAATTGTTAGCCCGTTCGGGGCAGAAAGTGGTGTCGACTATCTTGTTTTATGAACCTTGGGGAGAGCAGAGTGAGGACAAATTTGGGGCAATGGTTAAGACTACCCGAAATGTTGATGCAACTTGGAGTTTCGACTATAGTATTTTTGATCATTGGGTGGAACTGGCTGACAGTTGTGGCATCCGTGAGCAGATAAACTGTTTTTCTATGGTGCCTTGGGACATGACCTTTCGCTACTACGATGCCTTCCTCGGTAGCGAGGTTGACCTTAAGACGAAAACAGATAGCGAGGCATACCGCTCACTGTGGACTGCTTTCTTAAAATCGTTTGCACATCATTTAAAGGAAAAGGGATGGTACGATAAAACATGCATAGCCATGGATGAGCGGGGATTGGCGAGTATGCTTGATGCCTATCGTATTGCACAAGAAGCTGTTCCTGGGATAAAAATGGCATTAGCTGGAAACTACCACGAACAACTTGTTGATAAGCTTTATGACTATTGTATTCCTTATGCTCACTCTTTCCCGAAGGATGAAAGAGCACGACGCGCTAATGCAAAGCAAGTAACGACTTTTTATACATGCTGCACCGAACAATGGCCTAATCTTTTCAGCAATAGCAAACCTGTCGAAGCGGTGATACTGCCTTTATATGCTGTAGCAAATGGTTTTGACGGCTATTTGCATTGGTCATGGATGAACTGGAATGCCACTCCAGAAACGGATACACGGTATCGTCTGTTCGGTTCAGGCGACACTTTCTGTATCTATCCAGGACCTTCATCATCGGTTCGTTATGAATCCTTTATTCAAGGTGTACAACTGGCAGAGAAGGTTAGGTGCCTGAAGTCACAATTTGAAAAGAATGGGGCACAGGAACAATTGCATGAATTGGCTGAGATAATGAAATCTTTCGAGAATGAACATATCACTCGCGAAGGAGCATCAGAGGCCGTCGCACGCCTTGTAAGATGGGTAAACGGACCGTTGCGTTGAAATCAATAGGAATCAACGGATTATCTCATTGTTCACTGGAAAACAAAATAAACGGCAAGAACGAGACACACGAAAGCTGCGACATGGTTCCATTGCAGGCTTTGACCTTGGAATAGAAAACCGACGATGGCCGTGAAAATAGTCAGGGAGATGACCTCCTGAATTACTTTCAACTGAACTAAAGTGAAAGGGCCTCCATTGCCTTCAAAACCGATTCGGTTTGCTGGTACAGCAAAACAATACTCGATGAAGGCAATACCCCAGGAGAATGCTATGACGCCAATTAGAGGCCAAGAACTGCTGATACCTGCCTGTTGCAAGCGCAGGTGGCCATACCAGGCAAGTGTCATGAAAATGTTGCTCGTAAGCAAGAGTAAAATAGTTTGAAGAGCAGGCATATGGATGATTCTTTAAATTTCGGGCGCAAAGGTACGCATAAAAATGCTAAAAAGATCAATGGGTTAATTAAAAAGAGTAGAATATTTGTATTTAATGATTAGCTGTTTGCTGTTTTTTCATATCTTTGCGGACACAATAATTCAAAAGAAAAGCTCAAAGGTGATTGTTGTGCATGCCTTGGTAAGTCTATAATAATATATAGTAAGGAACAAATGTATTCCAAATGGAATGAACAAGAAATAGTGGAGCAGCTGCGTGATTTGCGTAGCCGAGAGCGTGCTTTTACCTATCTTGTGGAGCACTTCAAGGAACAATTGTATTGGCAGATTCGTCGTATGGTGCTCACTCATGATGATGCTGATGATGTCCTTCAAAACACATTCTTGAAGGCTTGGACAGGTATTGAGAACTTCCGAGGTGAGGCTAAATTGTCGACGTGGCTGTTCCGTATAGCCAATAATGAGACGCTCAACTTCCTTGAAAAGAAGCGGCAGACACTGAGTCTTGACGACGATCAGGCCATAGGGGTAGCAGCCCAATTGGAGAGTGACCCTTATTTCGATGGCGATGAGACAGCGCGTCAGTTGCAAGAGGTAATGGCTAAATTGCCAGATAAGCAGCGTCAGGTGTTTAATCTCAAATATTTCGAAGAAATGAAATATGAGGATATGAGCGAGCTTTTAGGTACGAGTGTCGGAGCTCTGAAGGCGTCGTATCACCATGCTGTAAAAAAAATATCCGACTTTTTCAATGCCAATGATTAAACCTTAATTAACTATACCCGTCTGAATAATAGAAAACCTCGAAGATATGACTGAAGAAAATCTCCTAAAGCATTTGGCTTCTGAAAAGAATCCTTTTCGAACGCCGGAAGGATACTTTGAAGGCTTCACTCAAAAAATGATGCAGCGCATCAAAGAAGAAGGTGAAATTAAGACAGAAGCAAAAGTTGTCACACCCTCTATTTGGCGACGTTGGAGTACTTATGCAGCAGCTGTAGTGGTGGCTGGCTTCTTTGTTGTTGCTGGCACATATTACTTAAACAACGACCAAGAGCAATCGTTGTTTGCTGCATCTGGACAGGACGCAGAAGTCTTCTCTCAGGAAGAACTTGATGAAGCCTTTGATTACGAGTTGTCGTATGGCTTGGTTGATAATAGCCAAATCGCATATTATCTAACGGAAGCGTATTAATCTATCTATAAAAAATACTTATAAACATGAAAAGAACTCTTCTTTTTGTTAGCTTGTGCTTTATGTTGATTGCAGCGTGGGCTCAACCGGCTCAGCCGGGGCAACCGCGTTTTGATCCACAGAAGTTTCAGGTGATGATGGAGGCTGAGCTTACGAAGGCTGCGAACCTTACAGAGGATGAGGCAAAGGTGATTTTCCCGCTTCACAAAGAGATGCGACAAAAGCAGATGGAGATTGGGAAACAAATCAGGCAGTTGAAAGCTAATTCCGGAAATGATGCCAAAGCAAGTGCTAATGCCATAAATAAGATCCTTGATTTGAAAGTGAAGATGGCAGAGATTGAGGGCAGCTATTATAAGCGGATGATAAAGATGGTCGGTGCTGAAAAAGTAATGAATATTATCAAGGCAGAAGATGATTTTTATCGACGTATGGTACAACGGCAACGCGATGGCCGATGGAATAAAGGACCAAGACAGCATAAAAATCATAATAGACCAGAGAATAAACAATAAAAAACCATATTAATGGTTCATTTCGCAGGAACATATTGAAAAGCTGGCTATATTGATTCGTAAACCTTTATTAGCCAACCAGCCTGAAGGCTTACCTGTTTTCCATGAGCCAACAACATAAAAGGCGGCACAAAACCGAAATTTGGTTTTGTGCCGCCTTTTATGTTATTGGCTTAAGGAGATACTCCGCTTTTCAGAGTTCAGTTGTATTGGTTAAGTGTATCCTATAAAACAAATCTTATTCGCGCATAAGTTGCTCTAAGAACTGGTCTAATTCATCGTCGAGACCTTTAAGGAGTTCGGTGTCAAGGATGATGGCATCATCGTCAACGATGTAAATGTCCTGAAGAGTCTCGCCATCTTCGCCCATCATGACGAAAGAAAAAGGATGAAGCACACTCATGTGTTCAACAATATCACGCAGGCCATTAATGCTTTGCTTGATGGCCATGGCAGCAGCATCGTAGAGATCTTCTTCAGTCGGTTCCAACCATTGATCTACGACTATACGAGTTAGTTCGACCATGTCGTCGTTGTAGGCAAGTAATTCGCCGCTCTCCGGTTTCACTTGAAGATGGATGTCGGTTAGGACTGAGTCGGCCGATGGAGGAAACTTATCTGCTACTTTCCGAATGGCGCGCTGGATTTGTTGAAGTGTCTGCTGTGTGGCTTTCATAATTTTTTGTTTTCAAAAAAGGGTCGGAACTCAGGAGTCCGACCCTTTCTGATTCCTTCTAATGCAAGATGTGAGGAATGGATTTTAGTTAGTTATTAGGTAAATAGTATTTGTTAGCGTATGGAAACCTTTCTTACGGCCTTGCCAATCTTTAAGATATAGCATCCTTTTGCAAGATTTAAATTGAGCGTTTTCTCGTCGCTGTCTATCTTTACGTTTGCCACTCTCACTCCTGCGACGTTGTAAACTTCGAGTGTTTGACCTTCAGCACCTGTAATATGTACCTGAGAGCCATTGACAGTAATCGTCACGGACGAAATCTCAATCTCTGTGACACTATCAAACTCGTCTAACTCCGTAGCACATAAAGGCGTGGTTGTTAGGGTCGTAGCAAATAGTAATAAGAGGTAGTATTTCTTCATAAGTATGTTTTTTACACGATTCTGTTGGCAAATATATATCTTTTCCTTAGTTCCCGCAAATTTTTTTGAAGAAAAAAACAATATTTTTGTTCTCTCGTCGTTTGATTGTTGCTTTAAGGGGTGATTCGTAGGCCTTCGTAAGCTAAGGTCGTTTCTGGAAAAATCCTCTTGGCTTCAGCAAGTAGTATGTTCTCATCGTCGTAGCGGGAAGAAAAATGTCCCAAAAGCAATCGTCGAGCACCGGCAGCCTTGGCAATCGTTGCAGCCTGCCTGGCTGTTGAATGACCATATTTGTTGGCTAGCGTCGACTCTGAATCTGCGTAGGTAGCTTCATGGTAGAGTAAGTCTACATCCTTAAGCATTGGCACCAACTCGTCATTCGGCATGGTGTCAGAACAATATGCGTAGGAACGTATGGGATCGGCGGGTGTTGTAAGTCGTTCATGTGGAATTACGGTGCCGTCAGCCAGTTGCCAATCGTCGCCAGCTTTGATTCGGTTAAGAGCCCATGTGGGAACACCATAGAAATCTATCATTTGGCGTCGTATATGCGGAAGGCCAGGTTTCTCTTTGATGAGATATCCGCAGCAGGGGAGACGATGTCTGAGGGGAAGACTCCACACTTCGAGAGATCGGTCCTCGAAGATAAGGGCATGAATGGTTGTATCTACGACTTCGAAGTGAACCTTGTATCCTAAGTCGTTACAGAAATGAGAGAGTATGAAATCGATAAAGGGACGTAGTTGAGCCGGTCCATGGATAAATAGAGGAGACGTACGCCCCAATAAGCCCATAGTGGATATCAGACCAGGTAGGCCAAAAACATGGTCACCATGGCTATGAGACAGAAGCACATGAGTGATATGTTGCCAGTTGAGGCCTGTTTTGCGCCACGAGAGTTGTGCCCCTTCGCCACAATCAATCATCAAGAGCTTGCCACGGATGTCGACTACTTGGCATGTCGGCAAGTGCTTGCGAGTTGGTAGGGCTGAACCGCAACCTAAAATATGTATTTCAAAAGGCTGCATTTATTCTCCTAAAAGTTCTTGCAGCTTGTTGGTGAGGGCCTGGCCACGAAGGTTGGTTGTTATGATGCGACCTTCTTTATCGAACAATATCGTGAAGGGAATCGCATGGACTCCGTATTTCTGTGCGGCTATACTCTTCCAGCCTTTGACATCGCTAAGTTGCGGCCACATGAGACCAAGCTCTGCAATTCCTTTGAGCCATGCGTCACGTGTGTTGTCGAAACTGATTCCTAAGACTTCGAAACCTTTATCGTGGAAACGCTCATAAGCGTCCTTGACGTTGGGCATTTCTGCGCGACAGGGGCCGCACCAACTGGCCCAAAAATCGACTAATACATATTTCCCATGTCCCACATACTCGCTTAGAGCATGCTCGGTTCCAGCTTCATCAGGGAGGGAGAAGTCAATGAGCTTGGAACCGGGCTTCTTTTGTTCCTCTATAGCCAAAGTTGAGCGCAGAGAGGCCAACTCTTCAGCCGAAGAGTACTTGTATGTTGACATATATTCTCCCAAATAGTCTAAACCAAGTTGTCGTTGGTATTTCGTAAGTAGCTGCGCAGTAGCCGCCTCCTCACGATGGCTTTCAAGCTGAGCCTTCAGCTGTTTGACTGCCATCCCATATTGTTGGGAATAAATGGTGTAGATACTATCGGCCTTCTGACGTAGCTCTGGTGACATTTCCTTACCTTGGATTAGACTGCGCAACTCCATTTCTTTTTCCTTGACAGATGACATCTGCAATTCAAACTGCTTATTTGTTTCATCTACAAAATTGGAGCTGGCGTTTTGGGCATAAACAGAAACTGATGCCAGAACGAGTGTGAGAGTGGAGAGCGTTTTTTTCATATTGGTCGTATACCTTGAATAAAATATTGCTACATTTAACGTTGTGGTAATGCAAAGGTAGGCATTAGGACTAAACTGGCAAAGAACTTTGAAAAAAATATTGGCGGTTATGATATTTTATTTCGAATCTTCAGATATTTCTTCAGACCTTCTTGGCGTAGTTTACATGCAGGGCAGTGTCCGCAACCATCACCCTGAATGCCATTGTAGCATGTCAGCGTGTGTTCTCTGACGAGGTCAAATACCCCCAGCTCATCTGACAAAGCCCAAGTTTGAGCTTTATCAATCCACATCAAAGGAGTGTGGATGACAAACTGTTCGTCCATGCCTAAATTCAAGGTTACGTTCAGTGATTTGATGAAGGCGTCACGGCAGTCAGGGTAGCCACTGAAATCAGTTTCAGAAACGCCGGTTACCAGATGACTGATGCCATGTTCTCGTGCAAAGACTGCGGCTATAGACAGGAAAAACAAGTTGCGCCCAGGGACGAAGGTATTTGGTGGGCCGTCTATGGGCTTGTTCTCATCCATGATTAATGTCTGATCGGTCAAAGAATTACGTCCAAGCATACCTATGAATGAGACATCCATTTTGTGCCATTCGACCTCTGCTCCTTTGGCAATCTGTTCGGCCACACTGACCTCTTGGAAATGTTTTTGGCCGTAAACGAATGTGATAGCAACAACCTTTTGAAAATGTTTCTTGGCCCAAAATAGACAAGTGGTGGAATCTTGACCTCCGCTAAAGACAACTAATGCAGTTTGTTTGTTTATGGGTTTCATGAGCTTTTCAGAGACATTCTTTTATTATGATACAGAAGTGTAACATCGTCTGAAATCATAGTGACAGCTCCATTCCTGTTAAAATATCAGATGACACAAAGATGTGATCAGATGAATGTGTAATTAACGCCTTCGTCATATACGTCGCTCCCTTCAGTCTTCTTTAGCCATGCGACAACACGAATTGTCACAGGTAACATTACTACCTCATATAATGTTTTTGCAACAACCTGCGAAACTATCATTAGTGCGAGGTTTTTCTGGGGTACGATGCCTCCGAGGGCTATGGGGAAGAAGATGAGTGAGTCGGATAGCTCTCCAACCACGGTGGATGCTATGGCACGTAGCGAAAACCTGCGGCCTTTATCGTGGATTTTCATCTTGCTCATTACGTATGCGTTAAGCAGCGATCCGACAATGAACGCTGCAAATGAGGCTAACGCTACGCGCGGAGCTAAACCAAAGAGTGCGTGAAACCCTTCTTGATTCGTCCAGTAGGGTGCACCAGGTATCATGTCGGCAAGCCATGCCAGAAGGACAAAGGCAAAGTTCATGACAAAACCTGTCCAGATGATGAGTTTTGCACGCTGATACCCCCATACTTCAGTGATGCAGTCGTTGACAACATAAGAAATAGGGAAAACAAGCACACCTGTTGTTAGGTTGATGCTGCCGATTTGAATTTGCTTTGTTGCAAGCAGGTTTGCCAAAATGAGGCACACACAAAATGTGACGCCCAAGAGCATGAACGTCACACTTACAGTTTCGTTTCTTTTCATTGTTTCTTGTTTTGATTTAGGGGGTTTGTCAAGAGAACCCCTGTTTAATATTGTGTTTATTATTTAACCAGCATTTTATGCTTGGTTCCGTTAGGCTCGACGATGATATTGATGCCTTTTACGAGCGACTGTTTGCGTACACCGCTGATGTCATAGATTGCGATGTTTTTATTGGTAGGGCTTTCATTCAAAGTACTTATATTGTCTGGCTCGTCACCTTCAAAATGCATGGTCGCATTGACAACGACAGCTTTCTCTGAAGTCTTGAATATGAAGCTTGCACCATAATCACAGCCCGGATCAACGCGATAATGACGGACGTATTGAGTTATAGTGCCGTCTTCGTTTGTCCAATCCCATACGATCGAGTTGTAGTGAGTATCTGGTGCTCGGCGCGGACCATTGCCTTTGACTTCGCCTCCTACTATAGGCACAGTGCCGGGATCGTCAGGATTATATTCCTGCCATTGACTTTCGTAGTAGAAATAAAAAATAGAATCGCATGTTTCATTGAACTTGATACAATAGACAGGGGGGTATGGCTGGTGTCCTAATAAGTTACGGTATTGTGCTCCGTCAGAGCCCCACCAGTTTGTATACGAGCCGTCAGCATCACGCCAGCCGTCCCAAAAGTCGTATCCATACTCAGGGGCGGTAAAGGCCTTATTATAAGAACCGTTTGGATTCAGACCAATAAACTTAGCTTCTGTAATGTCGCTGATGCCAAGGTCGGCACAGATTGATTTTACATCAACTTCTGAATATGTGAGGTCGGTGTTCTGGTCGACAATATCCAGTGACATCGTGGCTTCATATTTATAAGTATTCACAATTTCTGGACCATTGATACGGAAACTGATAGAGTACTGATCGCTGTTCCTTGTCAATGTGTCTGTCGTATAAGTCGCGATGTTGATTTTAGCAAGCAGAGCCCCATTGACAACTATGCGGTAATCGTGACCTTCAAGAAAGTCGTAAGTGAGTGTCACATCTGTGCCTTGCTGCTTTGTGGCTACTTCATGTAGGGCCTCGGTTGCTCCGTCGATATAAATATCATAGTCAACTGCCACAATATTAAACATGGTAAGCGTGTAGCCAGCTGGGTTGTCGTAGGTGAGGGTTACCGGGTTGGCATCAAACTCTTCAATGTTTTCGTAGACGCGTCCATTTTCGATATTCCATGTGGCCTTGCCCCATTCAAAAGTAATCTGTGCTTGCGTCGCTATTGTTGCAAATGCCAGCAATGCTGTGAGTAAAAGATGTTTCATACGCTATTTCTCTTATTGAATATTGCAATTCGCTGCAAAGATACAAAATATTTATAAACCGACGATTTTTTTCCAAATAAAGTTTGGCAGCCAGTCGAAAAAGGTCTATCTTTGCGCTATCGAACACACATAATTAACCTTTTTATAATTTAACGTATGAAGAAGTATAATTTCAATGCCGGTCCTTCGAAACTTCCCCGCGAAGTGATGGAGGCTACAGCTGCAGCGTGCCTTGACTTCGAGGGTAGCGGGCTCTCACTGATGGAAATGAGCCATCGCGCCAAGAACTTCCAACCTGTAGTCGATGAAGCTGTCGCTCTGTTCAAGGAGCTGCTCGACATCCCCGAAGGTTACAGCGTCATCTTCCTTGGTGGCGGTGCCAGCCTCCAGTTCTGCATGGTGCCTTACAACTTCCTTGAGAAGAAGGCTGCATACTTGAACACTGGCGTCTGGGCCACAAAGGCAGAGAAGGAGGCAAAGCTCTTCGGTGAGGTCGTAGAGGTGGCTTCCAGCAAGGACAAGAACTTCACCTATATTCCCAAGAACTTCACTATTCCTACAGATGCTGATTACTTCCATATCACGAGTAACAACACCATCTATGGTACAGAGCTCCTCAAAGATATCGACAGCCCTGTGCCTTTGATTGCTGATATGAGCTCAGATATCTTCTCTCGTCCCATTGACGTTAGCAAGTACGGTATGATTTACGGCGGTGCTCAGAAGAACCTGAGTATGGCTGGCGTCACCTTCTGCATCATCAAGGAAGACCTCGTAGGCAAGGTAAGCCGTGCTATCCCCACGATGCTCAACTATCAGACGCACATCAGCAAGGGCAGTATGTTCAATACGCCTCCTACGGTGCCCATCTACTGCGCCCTTCAGAACCTCAAGTGGATCAAGAAGCAGGGCGGCGTGAAGGAGATGGAGCGTCGCGCCATCGAGCGTGCCAAGATCGTCTATGGTGAGATCGACCGCAACCGCCTCTTCGTAGGCACCGCCGAGGACGACAGCCGTTCGCGCATGAACATCACCTTCGTGCTCAAGCCCGAATATCAGGACCTGCAGGACGAATTCATGGCCTTTGCCACCGAGCGTGGTATGGTTGGCGTGAAGGGTCACCGCGACGTAGGCGGTTTCCGTGCCAGCTGCTACAACGCAATGGACCTCGAGGGCGTAAACGCTCTCGTTGAGTGCATGAAGGAGTTTGAGGCAAAGCATTAAAAGACCCCCTCCTCACTCCCCCTCTAGGGGGAGGGTGGTCACCTTCAAGAACTATAATTATTCAAGTCAAACCCTTTAATGTAAATCCCCAATAGCCGCATGTAGAAAGACATTCTACTCTCCCCCTAAAGGGGGAGCGGGGAGGGGGTCCTCTATATGAAAGTATTAATAGCAACCGAAAAGCCTTTCAGCGGTGTGGCCGTGAAGGGCATCAAGGAGGTCTTCGATGCTGCGGGCTACGAGACCGCCTTGCTTGAGAAATACACAGAAAAGGCACAGCTGTTGGAAGCTGTTGCAGATGTTGATGCTCTCATCATCCGTTCTGACAAAGTCGATGCTGAGGTGCTGGATGCTGCCAAGCAATTGAAGATCGTCGTACGTGCCGGAGCCGGTTACGACAATATCGATCTCGAAGCCGCAACCGCTCATAAGGTGGTTGCGATGAACACCCCGGGTCAGAACGCCAACAGCGTGGCAGAGCTGGTCTTCGGTCTTCTCGTTTATGCCAAACGTAACTTCTTCAATGGCACCAGTGGTACCGAACTGAAGGACAAGCGCCTCGGCATTCTTGCCTTTGGCAACGTGGGCCGCAATGTGGCTCGCATCGCTAAAGGCTTCGACATGCAGGTGCTTGCCTACGATGCCTATTGCCCTGCAGAGGTCATCGAAGCTGCTGGAGTGAAAGCTGTCAAGTCGCAGGATGAGCTCTTTGAGCAGAGCGACATCGTCAGCTTGCATATCCCTGCAACTGCAGAGACCAAGCAGAGCATCAACAAAGCTCTTGTCGCTAAGTTGCCCAAAGGCGGCATACTCGTGAACACCGCCCGCAAGGAAGTTATCAACGAGCCCGAACTGCTCAAGCT
>DGSC01000051.1 GCA_002391275.1 Prevotellaceae bacterium UBA4372
ATCAACGGCACCTTCGGCTACCGCGACACGCCCATCGCCAACACCAACTTCATTGGTGACTTCGACGTGCAATGGCTTCTCACGCCGTCGGGCAACCTAAGTTTGAAAGCCTACAGCGAGACCAACGACCGCTATTTCACTAAGACTGCACTCACGACTCAAGGCATAGGCATCCAAGTGAAGAAAGACTGGAACAACCTCCGTGAACTCTTCCGCCGACGCAAGTAGAAGACTTTGCCGGACAGGCTATTATTCCAATCTGCACAAAAGCAGCCAAAAACAAATGTAATGATATAAGCATTATGCCGACAGCTATATCATTGCCAAAATAAATCCCCCCTCAACCACAGCGGTTGGGGAGGGATTTTTCATTGTGGCCTATGCAGTCCGACGAAGGGATGCATGGCATTTTGGAAGTTCTGTTGTTTGCGAAGATTAGTTCTTGAAGAAGTCCTGAACGGCTTCGTTGGGAACCATACGCTCATCGAAAGAGTAAGAACCTTTTTCGTTCTTAACCATCTTGATGACCTTTGTGTAGCTACGGCCATCGGTCTTGCCCGTTTGCAGGGTAGCGACTGTTTTCTTTGCCATTGTGCTTCAGTTTTTTATTTGATTTCCTTATGAACCGTCATGCGCTTGAGAATAGGATTGTACTTCTTCAACTCGAGGCGCTCAGGAGTGTTCTTTCTGTTCTTCGTGGTGATGTAGCGAGAGGTGCCGGGGAGGCCGCTCTCCTTCATTTCTGTGCATTCGAGGATCACCTGGACTCTATTGCCTTTAGCTTTCTTTGCCATGATTTTCTACAGTTTAATAGGTTAAAAGTGTTAGCACTCAAAACTTACTGGAGATAACCCTTAGCAGCAGCCTGCTTGATGGCAGCGTCCAGACCAATCTTGTTGATCAGGCGCAGGCCGGCAGCAGAGATGTTGAGGCTAATCCAGCAGTCTTCCTCTACCCAGTAGAACTTCTTGGTGAAGAGGTTTACGTCAAAGACGCGCTTTGTGCGGCGCTTGGAGTGAGACACGTTGTTACCGTGCATCGCTCTTTTTCCGGTGATTTGACAAATCTTAGACATCTTTCTAATCTTTCCTTTTGTAACTTCCAAAAATTACTTCTTCCAAACAGGGCGCAAAGGTACAGTTTTTTTCCTTATCCCCAAAGTTTTTTTCGTTTTTTTTCACTCTTCTGGTGTAGGAAAGTCTTTTTCGAGCTTTTCAAGTAGCATTTTCAAGGCTGTTAGGGTTGCACGTGCAACATTCTCGTCGCGACCATCGTCGCCCGAGAGTTCTCGAACTAAAACTTCTTCGTAAGTTCCTACAGCAACATAGATCGTACCCACCGAAGCTTCTGGGCCTCCACCAGGACCAGCATAGCCAGTGACGGCCACGGCATAGTCTGTCTGCAAACGTTCAAGTGCACCTTTAACCATTGCCTTGGCAACCTCTTCGCTAACAGCACCTTTCTCTGCAAGTAATTCTGCCGGGACGTCCAGCAACTGCGTCTTCAGTTCGTCAACGTAGGCCACTACTCCACCCCGAAAATAATTACTTGCTCCTGGCATGGATGTGATAGACGCTGCTACCAGTCCTGCCGTACAACTCTCGGCGGTCGACAAAGTCTTCCCGGCACGCCACATATACTCGCTGATTTCTCTCGAAATAACTTTTGCCTGTATGTTCATCGATTCATTAACTATTAAACATTTTATTTTAGCTATGACAACTCTTACAACGCCACTCGGCTATATGCCGGAGCTTCCATCGGACAAAAATCTTTGTCGGCATACTTGAAAGCGCCTGTGATGGCTATCATAGCGGCATTATCGGTCGTATAGCTGAATTTAGGAATATAGATAGTCCAGCCGTAGCGTCGGGCATGGTCTTTGAAGGCTTCACGAAGCCCTGTGTTGGCACTCACACCTCCTGCGACAGCAACATGCTTAATATTCAAGTCCTTGGCTGCGCGGCGCAGTTTGTTCATGAGGATGTCTACGATGGTTTTCTCCAACGAGGCTGCAAGGTCCTCCTTGTGGTGCTCGATAAAATTGGGATCTTCCTTCAACCAGTCACGTAAGTTGTAGAGGAACGAAGTCTTCAGGCCGCTGAAACTGTAGTCGTAGCCAGGAATTGCAGGCTTCGAGAAATGGAATGCCTCTGGGTTTCCCTGCCGCGCTAAGCGATCGATAATCGGACCTCCAGGATAGCCTAAGCCCATCACCTTAGAACACTTATCAATAGCCTCGCCGGCTGCATCGTCGATGGTCTGCCCAATGATTTCCATATCATTGTAAGCCTTCACGAGCACAATCTGCGAGTTTCCGCCGCTCACCAGCAAACAGAGGAAGGGGAATGGAGGCTGTCCATCTCCCTGCTCCACCTTGTTGGAAGTTTGTTGGACGTTTTGTGAACTGTTATCGTTCAAGGATGACTTAGCCTCTTGAAGATGACGATTCTCCTCTCCTTGAGAAAGGGGTTGGGGCTTGGGACTCTCCTTGATGAAATGTGCCAGCACATGGCCCTGCAAATGGTTGACGTCAATCATTGGTATGCCAAGCGATGCAGCCAGGCCCTTAGCGAAACTCACGCCTACGAGCAGCGAGCCCATCAGCCCTGGTCCACGAGTGAAAGCGATGGCGCTCAGTTCATCCTTGGTAACACCTGCTCGCTTCAGTGCCTGATCTACTACGGGTACTATATTTTGTTGATGCGCGCGCGAGGCCAATTCGGGTACTACGCCACCATAAGCCTCATGCACTGCCTGCGACGCCGTAACGTTTGACAGCAGATAGCCGTCGCGGATGACGGCCGCCGACGTGTCGTCGCATGAGGATTCGATGCCGAGGATGATAGTATGGGACTCTCCCCCCGCCCTCCCTGTTAGGGAGGGAGCAGAATCCTTTGCTGATGGGTTGTTTAATATCTTCATTATTCTTTAAATATCTATTCCTTGTTAGGTAACCGCTCCCTCCCTAACAGGGAGGGCGGGGGGAGAGTCTCAGTGCGTCAGCACCTCCACCCCATGTTCGGTCATCACGAACGTGTGTTCCCACTGGGCGCTCGGCAGCTCATCTTCGGTGACGATGGTCCATCCGTCGTCCTCATCGCAGAACACCTCCCAAGTGCCCATGTTGATCATCGGCTCAATGGTAAACACCATGCCCGGCACCAAGAGCATACCAGTGCCCTTGTGGCCGTAGTGATCCACATCCGGCTCTTCGTGGAACTCCAGTCCCACGCCATGACCGGCCAGATCGCGTACGACAGAGAAACCATTCTTATGTGCATGCTTCTGGATTGCGTTGCCGATGTCACCCACATAGACATAAGGTTTCGAGCACACCTCCTCGCCTATCTTCAGGCACTCCCAAGCGACGTCGACCAACTTCTGCCAGCGTGGGTCTGTCTTACCGCCAACGACATACATACGGGAGGCATCGGCATAGTAGCCGTCGAGGATGGTTGTGCAGTCCACGTTGATGATGTCGCCGTCCTCAAGCACTTCCCATTCGTTTGGGATGCCGTGGCAAACGACTTCATTGACGCTCGTGCAACACGATTTAGGGAAACCTTCGTAGCCCAAGCAAGCTGAGATGGCACCATGGTCTGCTGTGTACTTAGCCACCATATCATCAATCTCAAGCGTCGACATCCCCGCATGAATCTTATCCGTTAGCATATCCAGGATGCCAGTATTAATGACGCCCGCACGTCGGATGCCCTCTATCTGCTCGGGAGTCTTTATGAGTTTGCGCGAAGGAACTATCTTGCCACGTTCCTGTGCAGCAAGTATGATGCGGTCCATCTCTGTCAGTTCCTGACCTTTTTCGATGGTCCAGCTATATTTCTTTTTTCCGTTCATGGCCGCAAAGTTACGACTAAGTGGCCGAATAACCAAATTTATTTCCCTATTTCCCAACGAGAGTCCATAAGAACAGTTGAATGAAATCAAAATTCTCAGCAACAAGACAAATCTACACGGCCAGCCGCAAAGGCCTTTTCGCCTTACCGTTTTGGCCAACACGGCCAGCCGAATTGTTTAATGCGGCCTAAGAGTTTTGATTGTCCACCTTAAAGAATTAACGATATCTCATATAGTCGATGGAAACAACGATACCAGAAAACAAAAAAGCCTCTCTGCCCAAAGGCAAAGAGGCTAATATAATAGTAGAAATGAAGTAGATGTTATGAAGGCTTATTCCGTGTACATCCAATGCCATTCATTGTCGCCAACGAGGCCGAAATACACATCGGAAGTATTGGTGAATTTATCCACATTCGAGAAAAGGTAGTTCACAATTTGCGGATTACGGGCCAACTTCTCTACGCCTGAAGTATCAGCAGGGAAGAGAGCTGCAGGGATTTTAAGCATATACTCTCCTTCATTTCCCTCAATTTTGAGGGAAGCACCTTCATATTGCTCACAAGAAATGCTCTTTGTGAAAACAAACATGCCATCAACATACTTCCCAAGTTTGATGTAAGGGGCATCATACAAACCATAAAAAAGTTGAATGCAGCAATCCTTGTATGGACCTTCCGCTATCTTTGCCACATGATAACCTCCCCATTCCATCTTTGGAGCTGGAAGTGACAATGGACGGCGAGCGACCTGTGTGCAAAACTTCTTCATGACGTATGCACGTTTGCTGTACTGTGCTTCCAGAACATCAATGGAATAAAGGATCTGATACCAGTCGCCACTCTCGGATAAAACCGGAGCCAAATCCGTGTGAGCTACTTGTTCAAATTCTGACCGTGGAGCACGAGCGCTGAATTCAGGGACAGCAGCACAATCGTAACAGTCTTCGACACCAACAAGTAGCAGACGAGGACTCTTTGCATCGGGTGACTTCCGAAGGTTTACTCCTTCCTTTATTTTAACAAAGGTATTGTACTTAGGAGCATCTACAATAAATGGAGTTTGAGCGTAAAGGGTAAAGCCCAAGGACAAACCAACAATCGTTAGAAATAACTTTTTCATATTCATTAATTATAGATAAATGCCGGTTGAATCTCTAAACCTATTAATAATTATGGTAATAATCGACATGGTTCTTTATTAGAATCCACTAAATTATGACTGCCATGAAAAAAGGAATAACAAGTATCTTGCAATCGCTGCAAAAATAGAAAGATTTAATGAGACACCAAAGAAAACCAAGAAAAAAATGGGGGGCTACGCCTTTTTCCGCATAAGCCATAGACCAAAAGCCGTAATAAAACCGTTGAGGAGGAGAAGCTCGTAGCCAAAATGGTACTCCCAATAGGCAGCAGATACCGACGAAAGAATGTAGCAGAGGATGGGCGCTACGATGCAGATGACAGGTATGGCACGCGGTGCAGGCTTGATATTATCAGGCAAAAACAGACCGAAAGCGAAGAGGCCAAGCAGAGGACCATAGGTGTAGGACGCTATGATGTAGACGGCATCGATGACACTGGTGCTGTTCAGGGCCCGGAAGGCAAGAATGACAAAAAGGACGAGGGCAGCCATACCTATATGAACAATTCGACGCAGGCGCTCGTCTGTCGGGCGGTTAAAGAGATCGATGCAGGTTGAGGTCGTAAGAGCCGTAAGAGCACTGTCGGCACTTGAGAGAGCTGCTGCCACGATACCTAATGTGAAGAAGGCAAGGGCAGCCTGTCCAAGATGACCGCCACCACATAGCAGCGGCAACACCTGATCGCCTGATGAGGGAAGCTCTATATGGTGATGACCTGCAAAAATGTACATCATGACGCCGAGGCTGAGGAACAGGAGGTTGACGGGGACGTAAAGAAGACCATTGACGAGCATATTCTTCTGTGACTCGTGAAGGGTGCGGCAGGTGAGGTTCTTCTGCATCATGTCCTGGTCAAGTCCTGTCATTACAACTACGATGAATGCACCGCTAAGGAACTGTTTCCAGAAGTACTGCCGGCTGCTCCAATCTGAAAATTCAAAGACACGGCTCATTGAACTGCCACGAACAGCAGCATAGGCATCACCTATCCCCCACCCTTCGGCTAAAAGCAAAGAATTGATGATGAGAATAAGTGCCACGAGCAGCACAAGAGTCTGAAGGCAGTCTGTCCAAACAATTGTGGCTATGCCTCCACGGTGGGTATAAAGCCATATAAGCAGCAGACAGACAGAGGCTGTAAGCCAGAACGGAAAGCCCAACGCATCGAAGACTATACTCTGAAGAATAAGGCAGACGAGATAGAGACGAACAGAGGCACCAAGCAGTTTGGAAAGAAGGAAGAAGACTGAACCTGTGCGATATGCCGTAAGGCCGAAGCGGCGTTCAAGGAAAGCATAAATAGACGTAGTGCCCAGACGATAATAGACTGGCAGCAAGACAAAGGCCACTATGGCATAGCCGGGAATGAAACCGAGGCACATCTGCATGTACGTCATATCAGTGGCGCGCACCATACCAGGCACACTGACAAAGGTGACACCGCTAAGCGAAGCCCCTAACATGCCAAAGGCGACAGCCCACCAAGGTGAGCGTCGCCTTCCACTATAAAAGGTGTCGTTGTCGGCTCGGAGGGCGGTGAAACGCGCCAGTGAGGCCAACAGCAAGAAATAAGCTAAAATCAGGACAACGGTCAGCTGCATGAGCACCGTCACTACTCTAAGACAGACAAACCAGCCGTATCGTCGTCATCGTCGTCCTTAACATCTGCTTCAGGCGCATAGCTCGAGTAGAACGTATCATCATCTTCAGTGGGCTGAGGTTCTTCTTCGACATCATCATCGTCGTCATCATCGTCGCGATCGTCACGGTCGTCGTCGTCATCGTCATCGTCATTGTGGATGCGATTACCATCCTCATCGTATTCAGGCTCCATGAGCATGCGCAACTTGGTCATAGGAGATTTCTTTTTGGCAAAAATAGCCTCTATCCAAGAACCTTTTTCAACTTCCAACACCTCAAAGCCATCGGCTAACTTGCGTTCTAACGAGCCTCCAGGCATGTGCAAACGGGAAGCCGGAAGGGTCGTGGTGGAAACTTCAAAGCCACTCTCGATAATATCTCTCACAGACAAAGGTATGCTCTCCCAGCCGCCACCAAAGTTACGGCTAATCAGTTCGAGGAGTGTTGCTGCTGTGATGTGCTTAATATTCTCGTAGCTCAAATCAGTCAGCTTAGTGATATTACGCTTGCGAATAGCTACAACACCCTTTTTAATATCTGTACGGGGGAAAGATACCCATTCACCGTTTTGATATTTCGCAGCCTCGCGCTCATCACCATTATCGAAGTGCACAACATCAAAAGCCAAACGAATAATATTAAGTAGCTTTTCCTCGTAGGGAGGGAAACTCTCATCAACCATCTCTTCGTTCCAAAGTTCCACGATTTCGTCGGCTGAAACATTCCAGATATTGTTGGCATTGATGTCAAGAATAGACTCTAAGACATTTTCGCGGTTCTTGCTCATATCCTAAAAATATTAATTATGTAAACAGTCAAACTTAAAAAGGAAAAAAGCTCACTGTCATCCAGCGAGCAATATTATATATTCTACATTCTTTTTGTGGAGCATGCGAGACTCGAACTCGCCACCTCTTGACTGCCAGTCAAACGCTCTAGCCAGATGAGCTAATGCCCCTTTTTTAATTTTGCGCTGCAAAGGTAGGATTTTTTTATTTCCACACAAAATTTTTTCCATATTTTTTTACGTATATCTTCAAAAACCATTACCTTTGTGCTATTAAAAAAGAAATAAGTAGCCTAACAACTAAAAACTATCTATAGATATGAGTATGATTAAATGCCCAGAGTGTAACGAACCTGTTTCCTCTAAGGCGCCAACATGTCCGCATTGTGGTGTTCGAATTGAGAACAACATTAAGCGCTGTCCGGTTTGTAATTCTTACGTGTTGCTCGATGCAACAGAATGTCCCAACTGCAAGACTCGCTTCCTGGTTGATTCACAGAACGGGAAGTCAGCGCCAAAAGATGAGACGTTGCAATTAGAGCCTGCTGCCGAACAGGCGGAACTGGATTCGGAAAAGGCTTCAACAGCTAATCTGCAACCCAAGAAAGACACACCCTGGTATCTTCTACTTTTAGGCATCCTCATCATTGGCATCGGAGGCTATCTCTATTGGGACAATTATCAGGATAAAGTGGCCAGTGAAGAGAAAGCCTTTGCCCTCCTTCAAGATTGCAACGATCCGCTGAGCTTCGAAGACTTCATCGCCCGTTTCCCTAACAGCAAACATATCGACGAAGTGAAGGAACGATTAAACGGCCTGCATAAAGAGGATGCTGCATGGGCTGAATTGTGCCGAAACTTAGACGTAAATGCATTACACAATTTTATCGACACACATCCAACCTCTCCACACGTGAAGGTAGCACTTCATAAGATTGACTCTTTAGATTGGCGTCAGGCAGACGAGCTCGGGACAACTCAAGCTTACGAACAATATATCCTTCAGCACGAAGATGGCATGTACATCAGCGAGGCTTACAACTCACGCGACAATGCCCGTCGCCGCGAAGAGCAGGCACGGAGAGACTCAATTGCCGCCAAAGTCAAAGCTGACAGCATAGCTGCTGCGGCTGCAGAAATTGCCGGTGCTACACTTGCGCCTGCCGCCGAATAAACCTCAGAATATCTTTTAAATAGAAAAAGGGATTCTTGCAACAACCTAACGGTTGACAAGAATCCCTTTTTTCATGCAATCAAATCCCATAAGACCAATAAAGCCTTAGCGCAATAAAGCGTATTTCAGTCATCCGCAAAAATCTAATGCACATTAATCATCGTCCGCAATGCCGACAAACAGGCGTTGCGGACTTTTTCTTTTAGCCTTTATATCTAAAATGGTTTGTTTAGGCCGTCGTGAATCCTCTTTCATCATTTAAAGTCAGTTCCTTATATACATTAATATTACTGTCTGCTGAACATAAGCGTGGCCCTTCCAAGTCATTGCCACACTGCATTTACGCTTGCCGCCGAAACGTGACAAGCTCCCAGTTCGCCTTCTACGGCCCGTTGGACGACAAAGTGGGGCCATCGGCTATAACATGAGATGCGAGAGAGTGTGACGCGCCCCGAGTTGCAACAGTGGAACCGGGACCATCGACTATACCTGACAAGCCTTCTTCGCCCTCTTTGTTACCGTTCGCATATAAGTAAAACAGGACTCGCGCCCAACCGTTTTGATTATTCCATGACCTTGGAACAATCATTCAATGGTCATGGAATGATTGTTCCAAGGTCATGGAATAATCCTCGCACCTATATGCAACGCGGTCTTCAACCAAGCAAAACGGCCTGAGGAGGCTGGCTTGATGACCTCAACGTCGGGTGATGTTCCCCTTCTTTTAGTGGCCTGCCGCCTGTAAACATACGAAGAAAGATGCCCAACCCCGTTCCATGTTTCGGAATAAACATATGATATCACCCGAAAACATACAGAGGAAAGTTGCTAAACTCAGTTCCATCTTTCGGATTGAGCACATGAAATCGCCCGAAAGCATACAGAGGAAAGTTGCTGAACGGCAGATGGCGTGAACAAGGAAGTTAAGGCCATCAACAAAATTATCGGTCGCATAGGCGCTGACATTAATGGTTAGAAACGTCAGCCGAATTGTGAATCATGTAACTATTTATCGTACAGTAATATTACCATATATAGCTTAATCACTATACGCGACCATGCATCCAAGTGTTTTACTCAGCGTTCTTTGCATAGACAGATAAATGTATCTCCGTGATTATCCGTTCAAAGCGGATTTTCATAAACAAAAAACCCAGGACAAATGCCCTGGGTCTATTTCTGTACTTCACTGTGAAGATAGGACTTGCTTATTATTACTCTTTAAATAAAACTCAATGCCGAATCCTATACTTCTATTGTGTCCTTGCGATATAGGATTCAGTCGAGAGACTCATAAACTGAATTTTGGCTCTTGTACTCTGGGACGATACGCTTCATGATGCGAACCGTCTCCATATTGTCGTACTTTTCACTCACCTTAATCAGTTCATCAAGTTGTTGCTTAACCTCATCAAAATCGTATTCGCGAACTTTGGCTATTTTTATCTTCTTATTGAAAGTTGGCTTGGTCCGTTCTTGGTCGTTGAGAACTTCTTCATACAATTTCTCGCCATCACGCAGACCGGTATATTTGATTTCAATATTCTTGGCACCAGAAAGCAGAATCATACGTCGAGCCAAGTCTGCAATCTTCACAGGCTTACCCATATCGAAAACAAATATCTCACCGCCTTGACCTATAGTGCCAGCCTCAAGCACAAGTTTGCAAGCTTCTGGAATAAGCATGAAGAAACGTATGATGTCTGGGTGGGTAACGGTAACAGGACCGCCATTACGTATCTGCTGACGGAACAAAGGAATCACGGAACCATTAGAGCCAAGGACGTTGCCAAAGCGGGTGGTTACGAATTGTGTCTGTCCTTTGACCTTGCCTGCCTTAATAGCAGAGTCGAGAGCCTGAACGTATATTTCACAGATTCTCTTTGAGCAGCCCATGACGTTAGTTGGGTTAACAGCCTTGTCGGTGGAGATCATCACAAATTTCTTAACGCCATATTTAACGGCCAAATCTGCAAGAATGCAAGTGCCATGGATATTGTTCTGCACAGCTTCGGTAGGATTGTCTTCCATCATAGGAACATGTTTGTAAGCAGCTGCATGGAAGACATATTCGGGTCTGTATTGTAAGAAAAGACGCTCTAAACTTTGAACATGAGTGATTGTAGTGACAACCGCCTCGCATTTGATGCCCGGAAAGTCACGCGACATCATTAATCGAATATCATGTTGCGGGGTTTCCGCCTGATCAACAAGTACCAGTTGCGAAGGTTCCCACTTGGCTATTTGCCGAACCATCTCGGAACCTATGCTACCGGCGGAACCAGTAATCATAATGCGCTTGCCTCGAAGAAGTTCTTCAACTGCTTTCAGGTCTATTTCTATTTCCTCACGTGGCAACAGGTCTTCAATCTGCACTTCATGAATCTGTGATGCATTAATCTCACTCTTTCCGTCCCAACGTTTTTCCAGTTGCACGGTGAAGATTTGTATTCCTGCATTCATGAGAGCTTCAGTCATCTCGGTGTTGGCCATGAGACGTTCGACCTTCATTGGCGACACGAGCAGAACTTTAACATGCTCCTGTTTCATGATATTAATGATATCCTTATCATTCTTATAGACACGCATGCCTTGAATGGTATGGCCGGGCATATCAGCAGAGTCGGAAATGAAGCCTCTAAGCAAGTAACGTTGAGGTTGTGCTACACGAATGCTCTTGGCTAAGGCCTGACCACCGCTTTTTGTTCCATAAATGAAAACACGGCGCAATGCACGGTCTTCATTGATAAGGTCGAAAAGATACTTGATAATCAGACGTGCGGCAAACATCAAGATTGTTGCCAGTAACCATGCAAACAGCAAAGTATGCCATTTGATAGGCACAAACAATTTGTCGAAATGCAGGAACAGACGTAGAAACTCGACCGTGGAGATGCCAATAAAGTTTGCTATGCCCAACCTATACAAATCGGCAAACGATGAATAGCGCATCACGCTCGAATACGTACGCATGAGGCGGAATCCAACGAGGTATGGTATTAGATAAACCAAAAGAGTGCCTACCAAAGGCCAAAAATGTAGAGCCGTGTAAGTCGCTCCCATATCCAAAACATAGATAATAAGATTGGAAACGAGAACAACTGAACAATCAAAGAAAAGCACCATCCAATATGGCATTGCGCTCTTTGAAAAATACCAGCGGGCTATTTTCTTAATGAAATTGGTCATAAGGTTGTAAAAATTTCGGTGCAAAATTATAAAATATTACAATACCAATATGCAAAATCACGAGAAAAGTTAATCTTTAGTCCTACAATATGCCTTTTGACAATAATTTTGACATATATCCGCTTGCGATAAAAGAAAGAACAATGTCTTGGAATTGTATTGTCTCAAATGGCAAACCCGCTATCTGTTGCATAGCAGACGGTAGTCACAATAGCGACAATGGTCAACATTGCCACACTGCCTAAATGGTATGGACGTGTCGAAGAGTTCTTTAACCAGCGACATTAGCCTTTCCTCAAACTGTTCAGACAAAGTTATATTCTCTTCCGCGAGCGGTTGATTTACATCGATGATTCGTTTTTTCGAAAGCTTCAGAGCAGGTGAATAGTTGCTTCCTCCAGACTTATGCACAAAGAAGAGGTTGGGCTGAACAGGCTTGTTATGCAACTTTGAAATAATTGAAGCATAGAGGATTGTCTGGAAATAATAGTGCTCCTGTTGATCTGTATCCGAGAACAACCGATCTATATCTACCACGCTTGTGGGTCGTCCACCTGTTTTATAGTCAACAACTCGTATCACACGTCCTCCTTCAGCCTCGGGCTCATTTACTTCATCCAGGCGGTCAATGATACCTCCTGTGCGAATAAGCAAGTCGCGGTCACCTACCTTAATCTGAATATCGCGTGTCACTTCATACTCCAGCCCTAAGATATGTATAGGCGTCAACTGACGATCGTATCGCAGAAGCTGGTTAAGATAGGTAATGACCACTTGACGTGCAATAGTCAATATGCCGTCATACACTTCTTTGCGGCCTTGGAAGAATTCTTCTTTGAAGGCTTGCGAAACAATGGCATCTATCCTCAATTGACCTTCAGCAAGCATCGTGTCGATGTCCTGTTGCCGAATGGATGGGCCATCATTCGTCAGCTCTTTGTACAACAACTCCGCCGCGCGGTGGAAAACATTGCCGAAAAGAACAGCATCCAGTCCGTCAGACGGGTCTGGATCGACCTTGAGGTTACAAATGTAGCGATAGTAGAACTGAAGAGGACACGTAGTATATCTGTTGAGGGCCGACGGGGAAAGGAAGCGATGCTTGCCATCGGTAAGTCCTGTGTTATCGTAGCGGGCAATTAACGATTGTATGATTTCTTCCGACTTCTCGACGACAATTGGCATCGGTTGCACAGGTCTATTGTCTGCATTGAGCTGCAAATGAATAATATTCATATTCGTTTCAGCCTCCAATTGCCTGAGGAATCTGGAGATTTCATTTTGCCGAATACCTGAATTGCTCTCGTTGTAAACATAAGTTATTCGTTCGGCTCTCTGAAGCAAGCGATAGAAATAGTAGGCATAAACTGCAATCTTATGTCGCAAGGTGGTAAGACCAAACGCATCTCTTAAATGGTATGGAATGAAGCTGCTATCAGTTACATTCTTAGGCAGATAGCCTTCTCCGACGCTAAGCATAAGCACATGACGGAAATCAAGTGCCCTGGTTTCCAAGACACCCATCACCTGAAGCCCCACAGCCGGTTCGCCGTGGAAAGGAATAGTCTGTTGCTGAAGCACCGATCGCAATAGACGACTGAGCATCTGCTTGCCAACATTAAGCAATGACGTCTCACCGCTCATGAGATCGATTAGGCGGTTGAGGGTGGTATAAGTTTTGAAAATGGCTTCTGTTTCCAAGACATTGCCTTGAAGCCGACTGGCTAAAGCTGTCAACAACTGATTGAGAAACATCAACAATTCTATTCCGCTCTTGGCGTCGCTACGCCATTCATCAGCGAGCAGACGGGCAAAAGGATGACTTTCTACAGCGCGCAATTGAGCACGATTGTAGCTGTGGTGAGCATCATCATAACCCTCGCTATGCAGTGATACGAACGCTTGAACAAAACTATAGGTAGATGTTCCACTGAGAGGATAACCCATAGTGACATTGACCTCGCCTACCTCTGATGGCAAGCTATGGATGACAGGCTGCAACAAGAGTTCGTTGCAGAGCACTACGGCAGTCTGACTCTCTGTGAACCGTTCGCCCTCTGGTGCAAGTTCCGGCCGTGTAAGGTTTTCCTTCAACCACTTAGGGATGTAGCGTGCTTGTATGTTCTCGCTTGATGCCGCAGCAATTGTGACCACTTTCGGAGTCCTCAGATTCTTAAAACATTCGTCGGGCAGAGCATTGCCATAGCGCCGGATATTCTGTAGCACAAAGTAACCGGCTTCGTGTTCCTTGCCGTTTGGTGCAGCCTTGTAGTCAACATCATAATCCCAGAAGAACAAAGCCTGATGTCGACGTTGCAATTCGTCGAACAACGTTTGTTCTACATCATTCAGAACATTGAAACCTACGAACACATAACAATGGTCCGAATCTAAATGCAGCACGTCGGCATTTACATCTGAATCAACGGAAAATCGTGAGGCAATTATGCGTTCGGCCACATCGCGCTGCAATGCGCCTTCATACATGAGTCCCAAGGCTTGCATCTGGGAACGGAAATCGGAATAGATGTCGAACATGACATTCCATAGTTCCAGAAAACGTTCTTTCAACAAGCTGTTGTTCTCTATCGAAAAATCGCGAAAGAACGACTTCAAAGCCTGCTCTTGCTCGGGAGTGAGATAATCGGCCCCGTCAAGTTCCTTAATATCGCGGATATTTGAAAACAATTGTCTGGCGTCAACCAAATGTTTGTCTACATCGTCGAAGTCAGCCAGTAGGATTTCCCCCCATCCCCAAAACTGGTCAAGCGGCTGAGGGTCGGAAACGAACTTGACATACGAGTTGTACAACCGGCAAACGGCCTCTACCCTATCCATGAGTGCGTAGGAAGAACAATCGACGAACATCTCTGAGATTGTCCTATAGTGTGGAGCCCAAACCGGTTGCGTCGACAATTGGGTCAATGCCTGATTCAAGAATAAGCTGGCACGTTTACCAGGAAAGACGACCGTAACGTTGTTGAGATTATTCCCGAACTTTTCGATAAGGGCAGCTGCCACATGCTCTAAAAATGTTGTCATAAAACTCAAGATACTGATGATTAATTGGAGAAGAAGTCAAAATTCAACTGTTGATCGTCCTCTCGCTTGGGACCTTTTTCATCCACTTTCCTAACCTTACCTTTGTAGACAAACCATAGATACCCCTCGACATGTGCAGCAGGATACATCTCTTGGAGCAACTGCATATACGAGCGGACCTGGTCGTAATAGATTCCGCGCTCACCACCAAACTTGTAATCAACGACTACCACACGGCGGGCATCTTCACTTACCATGACACGGTCGGGCCGATGATTTAAGAAGCCTGCGTTATCATCCGTGCGGTTGAGGATGGCACATTCATTGAACAGATGCCATGCTCCACTGAACCATTCTCTGACGAGCGGATTGTCGAGACCGCGGGCAAGCCAGTTTTCTATATCCTTGCGACTTACGCTCACATAAGATCCATCAAAAGAAGTACGCGTAATCACGCCTTCTTGCTCAAGACCATCCAAAACGCGCGACATGTCGTCTCGAGTTCGCATGTTCTTGAGGACACTATGCAATAAATTGCCCAGCTCTATATATTGATGCTGTAGAGCACGCTCACTCGAAGCGGCTTCATCATCCGACAGAAGACTTTCAATAAATTGTTCCGACCTGTTGCTCTGGTAGAATTTGGCTGAAAGTTCATAACTGCTAAAAGCCACATCTTCTTGGAGCCTGGTTTGTTGCATGCGATTGTCTTTTTTTTCCTCTGATGATTTTATCTCTACTACAGGTTCTCCTATACAATCGCCGTCAGGAAATAGATGTGCCACAAGGTCGCCTACGGTAGGCATTGACTTTGTAAGTTGATCATCATTGCCGCAAGACCATACATATAAATTAGAACGCGCGCGCGTGAAAGCTACATAAAGTGTATTAAGTTCATCTAAGCGCGTATTTAGATGTTCGATGGCATAATCTCTCGCAAACACCGACTTGGCTGCTATAGCGGAAGGAGTGATGGGTACAAGTCCGAACTTAGAATAAGGTTCTTCATCCGGCTCGCACCAAATGAGGTCATTATAGTTGTCGCCTTCAAGCTTCCATGCACAAAAAGGAATGAACACGGTGTGGAACTCCATTCCTTTTGATTTGTGTATTGTAAGTATGCGAATACCCTCGACAGACGAAGCCGCAATGGATTGAGTGGCAAGACGTTCGTCCCAATAGCGCAGGAACGAAGAGATGTCGGCTGAATCATTTCGGAGATAATCTTGCAGCGCATCCATGAATGCAGCCAAATAAGCTTCCTGACCTTGTTGGGCTCCAAGATCGAAATGCCCAATGAGATACTCGACAAGTTCGTAAAGGGGCTTACAGAGCAACTGGTCGTATGCTTCCGAAGAAAATGGGAATTTGTCGGGGAAATGTAATTTCAGATAGAAATGCGACACTGTATCGTTGGCATCAAGCAAACAACGTAGAGTACAGATAATTGTCTGTATAGCGTGACTCGAAGCAAAGAGGAAGGCTTCATCACTGACAATGGGAGGTAAATCGGCATTAGAGGCAAAGGCATCAACGATAATTCGAGATTCACGATTATTACGGACAAGAATTGTCATCTCGCTGTATGGCAGTCCCTTATCATGAAGTATTTGAACTTGTTCTATAAGGTCGGCGACCACTTCTTCACGCCATTCTTCTTTGCGTTGATAGTCCTTGCTGTCTTTAAGCTGAAGCCTTACATAGCCTGTTTGAGGCCTATTGGATGGAACAAATTGATGTACGTCTGAATATGCTTGAGAGAATGTGAAATCAACACCGTTGATCGCGGTATCTCCGGCAAACAAGATATCCATTTCCTTACAGGCCCTTTCGAAGAAATCATTGTTAAAATCAACGACATTACGAAGACTTCTGTAATTCATGTCGAGTTGGCGTATCTCTGGAGCAGGCTTAATCTCGTTTTCTATATGGCCCAACATGCGCCAGTCGCCACCCCTGAAACGATAAATACTTTGCTTTACATCGCCGACAATCAAGTTGTTTCCGCCCTTGGCTATGGTTTCGAGCAACAAAGCCTTAAAGTTTAGCCATTGAAGTCGGGAGGTATCCTGAAATTCATCTATGATGACGTTGTGCAGCAATGCGCCTATCTTTTCGAAAATGAATGGTGCATCGCTTTCGCCGATCATCATATTGAGTAAGATTGGCGTCTTGGCCAGATTGAAACGGTTGGTCTCTCCATTCAAACGTGCCACTTCTTCGTCGATATTGCCCAAGAGGCGAAGCTTTTTCAAATGAGCTTTCACCAGATTTACGCTGTTGGCTATGCATTGCAGCCTGGCATAATTTTCCAATGTCTCAGCAAGAAGACCGGACACGTCATCAGCCACGGCTATGAGTTCTGGACGTTTCTTCTGATTTTCCTTGGTGACAAGCGTCAAAGGGTCGAAAGACCACGTCTGCAGGCGCGCCGAGATATTAATTTTCAGGTCGCAAGCGCATAGCTTATCGGCAAAGGTCATAAGATCCTTGCCGTAAGAAAAATCAGTGAAAGTCACTCCACGTGCTTCAAGCAACTCATATATCCCATGCCCTAAGCCCTGCAGGGCAGGTCCAATGACTTCGGCTTGTTCATTCAACTCATGAAGCAGTGAGCGCAAAAGCTCTTCGTTGGCTAATACTTTGCGAAGCTTTTCTCCTCGCAAAAGATAGGTTTCATCGAAAATTGCGCGGCCGAAATGTTTTATTTGCCTGGTGACATCCCATCGCTGGTTATCCTCTATTTGGTCGCGTACCAGACTCATCATCCAATCAAGAAGGACCGGATCGTCTTGCAAGCGAGATACAATGCGATCAACGGCACGAGAGAGCACTTCCGTATCGCTGATTTCAACCTGTAAATTAGCCGCCAGTCCCAATTCATGGGCTAAGCCTCTGAGAATAGACTGGAAGAAAGAATCTATCGTTTGTACACGAAAGCGATTGTAGTCGTGCAGGATGGAATGCAAGGCTTCGCGGCAACGAGAACGAATTTGCTCGTCGGAAAGCACTTCGCCCCCATCTGCCATCAGGCTGTCGCGAAGGGCTTCCATGTAGTTTTCGCTTGATGGAAGAGCGTTACCGATACCATAAAGCTGGGAGATGATACGATCTTTCATCTCCCCTGTAGCTTTATTAGTAAACGTTACGGCAAGGATTCTGGAGTACTCAGCTGGAGCTTGGGCAGTTACCAATAACTTAATGTAGTGAACTGCCAATGTGAATGTCTTGCCTGAGCCCGCAGAAGCTTTATAAACCAGAAATGAAGACATGGATTATTTGCCTATACAATAGTATTCGAATCCAGCTTGTTCCAACTCAGCCTTATCATAGATATTGCGGCCGTCAATGACTAACGGATGTTTCATCGTACGCTTGACAACATCCCATGACGGCAAGCGGAATTGTTTCCACTCTGTAACAAGCAACAAGGCATCTGCATCGACAAGGGCATCATAAGGATCGCAAGCATAGTAGACCGCATCACCGATGCGACGACGACACTCATCAATGGCAACAGGATCAAAGACACGTACCTTGCAGCCTGAATCCATAAGGCGCTGGATGAGTACAAGAGATGGAGCTTCACGCATGTCGTCGGTTTCTGGTTTGAAAGCCAGGCCCCAAAGAGCTATCGTGCGGCCGGAAAGCGACGAACCGAGTGCTTTCTGCAACTTATCGAAAAGGATGCCCTTCTGATATTCGTTGACCATCTCTACAGCTTCGAGAACTCGCATGGTGTAGCCGTGTTGGGAAGCCGTACGCACCAGCGCCTTCACATCCTTGGGGAAACAAGAACCTCCGTAGCCACAACCGGCATACAGGAACTTACGGCCGATTCGCGTGTCAGAACCTATTCCGGCACGAACCATATTCACGTCTGCGCCAACAAGTTCACAAAGGTTGGCTATATCATTCATAAAAGAGATACGAGTAGCCAACATGGAATTGGCGGCATACTTTGTCATCTCTGCAGAAGGAATATCCATGAATATGACACGGAAGTTCTGAATGAGGAAAGGCTTGTACAAGCGTGTCATCAATTCACGCGCCCGCTCGCTCTCGGTACCTACCACAACACGGTCGGGGCTCATGAAATCGTGAACAGCACTACCCTCTTTAAGAAATTCAGGATTGGAGGCGACGTCAAAATCTATCTCTACGCCACGTTTTTCCAATTCTTGACGGATTGCGGTCTTCACTTTCTCGGCCGTGCCAACCGGAACTGTGCTCTTGGTGACCACAAGCTTGTAGTCGTTCATGTTCTGCCCGATAGTTCGAGCCACCTGAAGGACATACTGCAAATCGGCAGATCCATCCTCATCAGGAGGTGTGCCTACAGCTGAGAAAATCACTTCAACATCATCGAGGCAAGTGCGAAGATCGGTCGTGAAATGCAAACGGCCTGAAGCTTGATTGCGAAGAACCATCTCTTTTAAACCAGGTTCATAGATGGGTATGTCACCTTTCTCTAACCTGCTAATCTTCGTCTCATCAACGTCTACACATGTCACGTTTACGCCTATCTCTGCGAAACAAGTACCAGTTACCAATCCAACATAACCGGTGCCTACAACTGCTATATTCATAGTCGATTTATAATACTTTGTTGTTAATTTCCGCAAAAGTACACTTTTTGAAGAACATATAAAAAATATCATTGAAAATATTAATTTTTTTGTGTAAATTATGAGGTCATATCAACGAAAGTATTTACCTTTGCCCCTATGAATGCACTTTACCAACACATTGAATACTTGCTTTTGCACCACGATTGCGTTATTGTTCCCCACTTCGGAGGCTTCGTGGCGCAAGAAAGACCAGCAAGATACGTAGAGACGGAAGCTCTTTTCTTTCCGCCTGTTCGACTTGTTCGTTTTAACCCTGATCTTACTATCGGCGATGGTCTTCTGCTGAATCATGTATGTTCGGCCTATCAATATAATGAGAGCGAGGGCAAACGCGCCATTCAATCAATGGTGCTGCAGCTGCGTAGCCAATTGCTTGCCGACGGTTTCGTAGACTTCGGCTCCATAGGTATCTTCTCGCAGGATGAGGATGGCGACATTCAGTTTTCTGCATGCCAAGCCGGAACGTTGACACCATCTTTTTATGGTTTCGACGCATTTTCGATGGCACGCTTGTCTGAAAAGCCACAAGGACGTCCCAAAAACAAGAGAAGGGTTGTTGGCTCCGACTCCGACGAGCACAAGTTCATCACCATCAAACTCAATCGCAAGACCTTGCGCAACTCCATAGCCGTGGCAGCGGTGTTGATGTTGATTGCTATCTTCGTCGTTCCCATGAATCTGCTACGCCGTCACAATGTTCAGATGGCTACTGTTGTTCCTTCAAAGACTCTGACCATGAGCAAAGAGAACACAAGCAAGCAGGTGGCAAAGCACGACGAAGTAAAGGTAGAAATCAACAAACAAGAAGAGTTAACCCAACAACAACTTCAAGAAGCTCCAGCATCAGTAGCAAAACAAAAGCCGGAACTGGAGCAGACGTCTAAGACAGTCCAATATACTATTGTATTTGCCAGCAATGTCAAAAAAGACAATGCCGAACGCTACGCCGAAGAGCTCAGCAACAAAGGCATCGAAGACGTGAGGACATTAGATAACGGACGCACAGTGAGAGTTGTAGCAGGACATTTTGAGAACAAATCTGACGCATACGAACTCATCAGAGAGCTGCATGCCATGGGTAGCGAATTCAACGACATCTGGGTTCTGGAACTATGAAACGTATTCGTTGCCCAAAATGTGACAGCTACATAACCTTCGATGAAACACGATATACCGAAGGACAGACTCTTGTTTTCGAATGTAACGAATGTCATCGCCAGTTTGGCATCCGTATAGGTACATCCAAACTGCTGAACACCCGAAAGGACGAACGCCGCATAACGGATGACCAAGCCCTGCAAACAAACCTTGGAACGCCATATAGCAATGCCGAAACGAATGATGACGAGCAACTTGACTGCGGGCACTTGGTGGTCATTGAAAACGTGTTCCACTTCAAGCAGACGCTGCCCCTAAGGCTCGGAGACAACGTTATTGGCCGTTACGTCAGAGGGTCAAAGATTAATACCCCTATTGAAACCGTAGATCCCAGCGTTGATACTACACACTGCATTATAAATGTGAAACGCAACCGCCAAGGCGCTTTCATCTACACACTACGCGATGCAAGCACCGACGGCACTGGCACATTTGCTGCCAACGTTTTCCTTAATCCAAACGATCGCCTGCGCATCGACGATGGCACAATTATAACAATCGGAGCTACAACAATGATTCTTCGCGCTGCCGGTTGTGAAGATGAAGAAACAACAGCCGAGGAGAGATGACCGACATCATCTCTCCTCGGCTGTTTTGTTCATATAGAATCCAATATTTGCTGGAACGAGAGGGACAGGTCTAATCCCTCTCTTTATTATTTTATATTGCTGTTCGCTAAAAACAGACCTGACCATTACAAGTCTTTGCTACACAACATGAAGGATTGTCACCGATGACTGGCAAGCCCCCAGACAGTCATCTTCGGTCGAATAGGCGACGAGCTGGAACCATTTGCTACACATGACGAGCCATTTTTCCCATTTGCATTGCCCTACGCATATAAGGATTTATGAGCACGCGCCCAACAGTTTTGATTATTCCATGACCTTGGAACAATCATTCCATGGCCATCGAATGATTGTTCCAAGGTCATGGAATAATCAAAACACCCGTATGAATCGCACACTTCAACCGAGCCAAATCGCTTAAAGGACCTGACTTAACGACCTCATCATCGGATGATGATTCCATTCTTTAGTGGGCTGTCGCACAGGTTGCCGTTGAAGAGTAATCGAAGAAAGTTAAGAAACTATGATATTCAATGCCTGTATTGGCTAAAAAGCGCCTGCCTCTAATAGGACTGAAGTTAAACAATCTTGTATAAAACAAAATAAAGATATAATCAAGAAATGAGAATATAATCTGCCATTGCGCCAATTTGACTATGAAAATGAGGCAGAATGAGCAGAAGGAGTCTAATAAGAGGTGTCAGTACTTTACACTAATACTAAAACTCAATATCGTCTGACCGCCACCCGAGAATATACAACGGAATTTATTATTAGGCAGAATGCGCGAACAAGTTAAGCGGACAATAGCCCAATGCCCGGACAGGCAGTTGCTGATATCAAGTATATTAATTGCTTTTAATGTCAGCCGGATTATTGATTAATGAACTTAGCGGCAGTAAACTTTTTTATAAGTCCAAATGTAAAACTACTGGCAGATGATCGCTTACGCCTCCATGATAGCTGGGACCACGAAATGAACGGCGTGGCATGAAACCTCCATAACTCTTGTTGGGCTCAAGCAACCATGGGAGTTCGACAGGATATGATAGGCCGTGGCAGGCCAAGGATTTTGAAACAAGTATATGATCTATCCATTGCCAGAAGCCGCGAAAACAATAGGTCCCTGGTAATGAAGTATCATCAGTAAGAAACAAGGGCGAGGACTTAAAGATGCGATCGCGTGCAGTAGCATTAAAATCGCCCATGACAATGATGCGTGGTTCTGGGGATGAAGCATGCAGACTGCTGGAAGAAACGAGAATACTATCTACGACATTCCATAAGACAGACGAGGCTATACGACGAAGACGGTCGCCAGAGCGCCCACCGGCACGACTTGGAAGATGAACAACCAATACGTGTAAAGTGTCCGGACCTGCAGTCGTAAGACTCAAGCCTTTTACATACAGAATGTCGCGCGTGGAACGTAGTTCGGAATGGTGTGATAGCGATTTCTCGCGTGCCTGCATGGATATATTAATAGATGACTTCTCCAACACGCGAAAACGAACAGGCTGATATAGCAAAGCTACATCGATACCGCGAGGGTCTGAACTATTTGTGATAACATATTCATAACCGAGATTGCGCATGAGGCTGCGACGAGTGAGGTGGGCAATAACACTGTCATTTTCCACCTCACACAGACCTATAAGGTCGGGAATACTTCCGGCCGCATTAATCGAAGATACAACACGGCCTATATCATTTAGCTTATGCCAATAGCGATAGCTATTCCATCGTCGCTCTCCATGAGGCAGAAACTCGTAGTCGTTGAAACCTTCGTCATGCAACGTATCAAAAACATTTTCTACATTCCAAGTGACAACACATAAATGACGTTCTACCTGTGCAATTGCAATTGCAATTGCAAAAAGGAACAAAAGGAAGACTGGCAACCTGCGAACAGACATGAGTAATGTTGACTTTTAATTATGAATGATATGCTCAGATGCTAATGCACGGCACGATATATGAAAATATGATTTCCTATGATAGAATTCATTCAGGGAATAAATCATTAATCAAATGACGATGAACCATCAATCAGTATCAACTTTTCTTTAGTTGCCTAACAGGGAATGTAAAATAGGTGTCGGGAAAAGGCTCGTCAGCAAGTGTAAAATGCCACCATTCTGTGTCTAAAGGCTTAAAGCCATGAGCGAGCATTACACGACGTAGTAGCATGCGGTGTGCAAACTGTTCAGCGGTGATACTGCGGCCTTGAGGTGAACTGCTGTTATCGCCTGTGTACTCACCTGTTTCAGGATTCCCACAAAAATCGGGATGACTCTCAGGACCAAACCAGTCAAACGTTCCTCCCATGTCCACTTCCTTCTCTGTTTTCATATCGAAAAGAGTCAAGTCAACAGTTGAACCACGCGTGTGACCACTCTTGGCCATGATATATTCCTGATCGAAAAGTACACTTTTGTCTAAATCTGAATAGAAATAGGATTTCATTATCGTATCAGGGATATCTTCAGCCCAACGAACGAAATGGTCTACACCACATTGTGGCCGGTATGCATCATATATTTTTAAACGGTAGCCCAGAGCAAGCAAGTCGTCGCTCACGGCACGAAGGCTATCGGCGGCACGGCTTGTCATTAAAGCAACAGGGGCTTCATATCCATCGATTCTCGCACCAACAAAATTATATGTTCCAAAGTAACGAATCTCGAGTATCGCATCGGGTACGATATCTGTCAGAGTGACAAACTGACTTGAGTCCTCTAACGGATCAACAGTGGAATCATTTTTATTATAGAGCAAACACGTTGCAATACTTACTCCACATATAATTAATATGAGACAACATAGTGTCCAAATCTTTTTACAGTTTACCATTTGTGATTATAGAGCTTTAGATAATTCAAGGAAAAATGAAAACGCCCCACGGCAATCATAAGATATGCCATGGGGCGTGAATCTAAACTAACTCCGTATAAGAGCGTCAATGAACATGGCACTTAGCATCCACCATAATAAATAATGGTGATTTAGCTACTCTCAGCCTTCTGAGATTTTGCAGTCTTAATGTTCATTAACCGCCGAAGTTATCGAAGCGGATCATGTCGTCTTCTACGCCGAGAGAGTGCAGAAGGTCGAGGACGGTCTTGGCCATCATTGGAGGTCCGCAGAGGTAGTACTCGCAGTCCTCAGGAGCCTCGTGAGCCTTGAGGTAGGTGTCGCCCATGACGGGTGCTACGAAGCCCGGGGTGTACTTCACGCCAGCGGCATCGGCCTTGGGATCGGGACGGTCGAGGGCGAGGTGGAAGTGGAAGTTGGGGAAGTCCTTCTCGAGCTGCAGGAAGTCGTCGAGGAAAGGAATCTCCTCGAGGGCACGTGCACCGTAGAAGTAGTGCATCGGGCGCTTGCGATCCTCATCGCTGACACCGTGGCCTTTGAGCATGTGCATGATCTGGGCGCGCAGGGGAGCCATACCGGCACCACCGCCGACCCATATCATCTCGCGACCTGTGCCGTACTGCGGGCGGAACTCGCCGTAAGGGCCTGACATGATGACCTTGTCGCCGGGTTTGAGCGAGAAGATGTAGGAGGAGGCGATACCCGGGTTGACGTCCATGAAGCCGGGGCCTTGATCCTTCGGCTTGAAAGGAGGCGTGGCAATACGCACGTTGAGGGTGATGATGTCGCCCTCGTCGGGGTAGTTGGCCATGGAGTAAGCGCGGATGGTGGCTTCGGGGTTCTTACACTTGAGGCCGAAGAGTCCGAACTTCTCCCATGCGGGCAGGTAGGTGTCGCCGATGAGGCTCTTGTCCATATCCTTGTCGTAGTCGATGCAGTCGAACTGCGGGATGCGGATCTGAGCGTAGGAGCCGGGCTCGAAGTCCATGTGCTCGCCCGGGGGCAGAGCAACCTTGTACTCCTTGATGAAGGTAGCGACGTTCTTGTTGCCGATAACGGTGCACTCCCATTCCTTGACGCCGAGGACGCTGTCGGGCACCTTGATGCCCAGGTCGCCCTTGACCTTGCACTGGCAGCCGAGGCGCCAGCCTTCCTTGATTTCCTTACGGGTGAAGTGGCCTTTCTCGGAGTCGAGAATCTCGCCGCCGCCCTCTACGACCTGGCATTTGCACTGGCCGCAAGAGCCCTTACCGCCGCAGGCCGAGGGGAGATAGACGCCCTCTTGAGCGAGCGTGGAGAGAAGGCTGGCACCCTGAGGCACGGACAGCTTGTCCTTGCCGTTCATTGTGATGGTGACGTTACCGCTCGGAGAGAGGTAAGCCTTTGCAACAAGCAGCAGCACGACCAGCACCAGGATGATGGCGAGGAAGACCGCGATGCTTGTGAAGATTAGTGATGTATTCATAATTGAAGACCCACCCCCTGACCCCTCCCGTCAGGGAGGGGAGCGGCTAGCGCTTGGAAGTTTATAGGGTCATTCTTTTAATGATTAATGATTAGACTTTGTTTAACGTGACACCCCGCAGGCTCTCCCCTCCCTAACGGGAGGGGTCGGGGGTGGGTCTTTATAGATTTAAACCCGAGAAGCACATGAAGGCCATGGCCATCAGGCCTACGGTGATGAACGTGATGCCGAGGCCCTGGAGAGGACGGGGCACGTCGGTGTAGGCCATCTTCTCGCGTATGGCAGCCAGGCAGGTGATGGCCAGCAGCCAGCCGATACCCGAACCGAGGGCGTAGGCGATGCTGTCCCAGATGCTGGTGATAGCCTGCGAGTTGGTATCGGGCATGGTCACGCGCTGCTGCATGAAGAGCGAAGCACCCATGATGGCGCAGTTCACGGCGATCAGAGGCAGGAAGATACCGAGGGCGGCATACAGCGACGGGCTGAAGCGCTCGACGACCATCTCCACGAGCTGCACGATAGCGGCGATGACGGCGATGAAGAGGATGAACGAGAGGAAACTCAGGTCAACACCCTCGACAAGGCAGTCGGCGCCGAGCACATATTGCTGCAAACAGTAGTCCACGGGAACGGTGATGAGCAGCACGAAGGTGACTGCCACGCCGAGGCCGAGGGCTGTCTTCACACTCTTCGACACGGCCAGGTAAGAGCACATGCCAAGGAAGAAGGCGAAGATCATATTGTCCACGAAGATTGAGCGGACGAATAGGCTTATTAGATGTTCCATAATATTTAAGTGAGTTGACGAGTTATTAGTTGACGAGTTGACGAGTTGTTTCTGATGCTGTCTTAATGGTATCAACTTGTTTACTTGTTTACTTGTCTACTTGTCAACTTGTCTACTTTAGCTTAATTCTTTATTATATGCCCGATGTGCCCAGATGACACAACCAACGATGATGAGAGACATGGCTGGCATGGTCATCATACCATTGTTGACATAGCCGTGATCGTAGCACCACTGCGGAACGACCTGCAGGCCGAAGAGTGTGCCCGAACCGAGCAATTCGCGGAAGAAGGCGACGATGACAAGGATGATGGCATAGCCAATACCGTTGCCGATACCGTCGAGGAACGAAGGCCAGGGCTTATTCATCATGGCAAAAGCCTCAAGGCGACCCATGAGAATACAGTTGGTGATGATCAGACCGACATAGACGGACAGCTGAACGCTCACGTCATAGGCGAAGGCCTTGAGCACCTGGCTGACAATAGTCACCAGCGCAGCCACCACAACCAACTGAACGATGATACGAATGCGGTTGGGGATGGTGTTGCGGATGAGAGAGATAATCAGGTTGGAGAAGGCGGTGATGATGGTCACGCTAAGACCCATCACAATGGCAGGCTCAAGCTGAGCCGTGACAGCCAGTGCCGAGCAGATACCGAGCACCTGCACGACGACAGGGTTGTTCAGGTTGAGCGGACTGGTCAGCGCCTCCATATTTGCTTTAGAAAATAATTGGCTCATAATGATATTTGCGATTTAATCATTTACGATTTACGATTTAGCTTAGCGCTGTCCGCAGCAAGCCTTGTCGCCGTTGCAACCGGGCTTTCCGCATGAACCACTCTTGTCGCACTGACCGCTCTTGCAGCAGTCATTGCCGCTCTTGCACTTGTGGGCACCTTCGGAAGCCTGCTCGGGGCAACCGCCACAGCCTTCGGCCTTCTCGCAGCCTTCATGCTTGGCGCAGCCTTCAGCCTTGGCGCAGGGAGCAGCCTTCTCGCACTTGGCGCAGGGGCACTCCTGACGGGCGCAGCACTCGCCGTTGTCGGCGCAGATGCAGGCTTCGTCGCCACAGTTGCCGCCGCAGGGGCACTGAGCTTTCTCGGCGCAGGTGCAGTCGGGCTTGTCGCAGCACTTGGCAGCCTGCTTGCAGCAGTCGCCGGCAGGCTGAGCACCACCCAGGACATCAGCATACTGCTGGAGGCCTGTGAGCACCATCTCGCCTACGCCCTTTGACGTAAGCGTGGCACCTGTGACACCGTCGACCTGAGTATCGCCTTCGCTGGCACCTTTCTTAACTACGGTGAGGGCAACCTTGCCATCGTCGCCCATGACGGGACGGCCGATGAACTGCTCCTGGAACTTAGCCTCCTTGATGAGGGCACCCAGACCGGCGGTCTCGCTCTCATGGTCGAAGTAAGCGCCGAGCACTTTCTGAAGGTCGGGCGTCACGGCAACGTAACCCCAGAGGCCACCCCAGAGGCCACGGCCTTTCAAGGGGAGCACGAGGGCGTCAGCGCCGTCAGCGGTCTTTGCCTTATACACGGGGAGCTTGTCGCCAATCTCCTTGGTCTCCACATCGAAAGCATCAGCGCCTTCGATGACCTGACCGTCGGGAGTCATCACGCAAGTCTCTTGGATCAATTCGTTGTACTTAGCCTCGACATCGCTCTTGGCCAGGCCGCGAACGTTGAGTGAAGCCAGTATCTGCTGTTTCTTGTCGATAGCCACATTGGCATCCTGAGCAGGCTTCAGGGCACTGCTGACGAAGGCCAGGAGGAAAGCTACGAGAATCACCATGACTGCAGCATAGCAGATAGTGTAAACATTGCCATTGGTGTTGATGCCCTTGGATTTCTCTTCCTTGATATGGGAAGTATCAGCGCCACAGATAGGGCACTTGTCGGGCATTGATGCGGCTTCGAAAGTCTGGCCGCATTGACTGCATATAAATTTCTTTGCCATATCTGTTACTTGTTTATTGCGCGTTTTGCACGTTTTGAGATGTTACGGCTTACGAAGCAGTAGTCGATCAGCGGAGCGAAGAGGTTCATGAGCAGGATGGCGAGCATCATACCCTCGGGGTAACCGGGGTTGAGAACGCGAACCGTCACAGCCACGAAGCCAATCAGGAAGCCGTAGATCCACTTACCACCTTCGGTGCGGGCAGAGGTGACAGGGTCGGTAGCCATGAAGACGGCACCGAAGCAGAAGCCACCGAGGACGATGTGCTGGCAAGCGGTGAGGGGCGACAGGCCGAGGGCATTGTAGCACCAACCGGTCAGGGCACCGCCTACGAAGACGCTCAACATGGTCTTCCAGGAGGCAACGCCTGTCCAGAGGAGCAAGCAAGCGCCGAGAGCGATAGCGATGACTGAGGTCTCACCAATGGAGCCAGGGATGAAACCGCACACCTGATCGCAGAAGCTCGTGGAGAGCGTCGTTGCTCCGGCAGCAATCTCACCCAGGGGCGTAGCGGCCGAGAACGTGTCAGGCACGTCGAAACCGAGACCGCAAATGGTGTTCTGAGCCACCCACACGGTGTCGTCACCAGTCATGCTGGAGGGGTAAGAGAAGAATAGGAACGCGCGCGTGATGAGCGCTACGTTGAAGATGTTCATGCCAGTGCCGCCGAAGATCTCCTTGGCGAAGATGACGGCGAAGGCGGTGGCGATGGCAAGCATCCACAGCGGAGTGTTCACGGGCACGATCATCGGGATGATGATACCCGATACGAGGAAGCCCTCATGGATCTCCTCGTTCTTCCACTGCGCTACGGTGAACTCGATGCCCAGACCTACGATATAGCTTACGATGATCTTAGGCAGCACAGCCAGGAAGCCAAACCAGAACATTCCCCAGAACGAGGCCTGCTCCAGCTGTCCGGCAGCGAGCGCGTTCTGATAACCTACGTTGTACATTCCGAAGAGCAACGCAGGCACCAGAGCAATGACAACGAGCGACATGATGCGCTTGCTGTCGATGGCATCGTGCACATGGGTGCCAACGCGGCCCGACGTGGTGTTGGGCACGAAAGCGAATGTATCGAAGCCATCATAAAGCGAACGGAAGGCATGGAGCTTGCCACCCTCCTCGAAGTTCGGCTTTATCTTGTCGAAAAATTTTCTTAAACTATTCATAATGTTTTTAGTTGACGAGTTTATGAGTTGACGAGTTGACGAGTTGTTTGCATTACTTGTTGCTCTCTGTTGATTTCAAGAAACATAGGAAGCGACGGGGTCGCTTGTCTGCTTCTTATTTTCTAGATTCAGGAAGCATAGGAAGTAACTTGTTCACTTGTCTACGGTGTCAGCTTGTCTACTAATTAAGCGTTCTCCTTACGCAGGATATCCAGTCCTTCGCGCACGATTCGTTGCAATTCCAGCTTTGAACTGTCGACGAACTCAGCGATGGCGAAGTCCTCGGGAGCAACCTCATAGATGCCGAGAGCCTCCTGACGGTCGATATCACCTGTGATGATAGCCTTGACAAGATAGCCGGCATAGATGTCCATCGGGAACACGCGGTCGTACTCGCCCGACATGATCATGTGGCGCTCGCCACCCTTGACGCGGGCATCCAGCGTGTACTCGGTCTTCTTCGGGCGCAGCCAGCTGAAATAGCTGCGGCTGGTGGAGAACTCCTTGAAGCGCGGGGCTATCCAACCGAGCATCTCATAGACATCGTCGCCTTCGGGAATGACGGTGACCTCCGTAGCGTGAGCTGCGAGGAAGCCGTCCTTCGAGGTCTTCACGCCCACCATGGGGTTACCATTGATGATGCGCAGGCTCTTCTGCTCGTCGGTCTGACCTGCGAGAATCGCTGCGAGAGGTGCACCCACGAGGGCCTTGACATACTTAGGAGCCTTCACTTCACTGCCGGCAACGGCGATGGTGCGGGTAAGGTCCACCTTACCGGTCAGTGCCAGACGACCTACGAAGATAACCTCCTCGGCGCCCATCGTCCACACGACTTCGCCCTTGTTGATGGGATCGACGTGGTTGATCTGAACACCGACGTTGCCAGCAGGAGCGGGACCGTCGAAAACGGTGACGGTGCAGTCCTTGGCAGCCGTCAGGGCGGGAGCCGTCTGCTTGGCACTGACGCCGAGGTTGACCTTGGCGATCTTGGCGAGCAGCGAGAGACCTGCCTGGAACTCCTTCTCCTGGCCCTTGAGGACATACTCGAAGTCGGCAGCCAGCGGCATACTGTTGAAAGCACTCACGAAGATAGCCTTGGGCTTGTCCTCGGGATTTGCCACCACGTCGTAGGGACGCATGCGGAAGAAACCGAAGAGGCCGCTCTCGAGCAGCAGCTTCAGCGGATCCTTCTCGGTGAAGGTGGCTGAATCCTGCTTGCCGTCGGCATCTACGCGAACGCTCATCACCTTGCGGCGTTCACCGCGCTCCACGAGAGCCACGGTGCC
>DGSC01000021.1 GCA_002391275.1 Prevotellaceae bacterium UBA4372
GCGGTCTTCTTCATCTTCTGAAGAATCATGGCGCTGATTTCCTGCGGGGTGTACTTGCGGCCTTCGATGTCCACACGGGGATAGCCGTTCTCGTTGGCTACAGAGTAAGGCACGCGGCTGATTTCCTTCTGCACCTGCTCATAAGTCTCGCCCATGAAACGCTTGATCGAGAAGATAGTGTTCTTAGGGTTGGTGATAGCCTGGCGCTTGGCGGGATCACCCACCTTGCGCTCGCCGTCCTTCATGAAGGCGACGATGGAAGGCGTGGTACGCTTGCCTTCCGAGTTGGCAATAACGACGGGCTCGTTGCCCTCGAAAACGGATACGCACGAGTTTGTGGTACCCAAGTCAATTCCGATAATCTTTCCCATAGTTGTATTGTTTTAAGTTTATGATTAGACGAATTAATTATATATATGTGTACAAAACATGTACGCCTTAGAGCTTGCAAACAGTGTGCCAAACCTTTTTCAAGCATGTATGAGTTACATTATAATAATGTCCGCCACCCATTTTTTCAGACATGGCTGTCACCTATTCTCTCATATTACCACCTTTTTCGGCAGGAAGCCTGCCAAAATGACATTAATAGGCGGAACTTACCCGATCTCTTTATAAATAAGGTCGTCACTAAATGACATCAACCATAGTTGACGATGTTAAATTATCAGATTATAAGAGAGAAAAAGTCTTGCATTTTTCTTGGACGTTCAAGCCTTCTTAATTATCTTTGCAGCCAGATAACAGATAAAATGGACGCTCAGATACCATCTCATGATAGCCTACGCTCACTTTGGCAACGCTATTCCACTGCTTTGACAACATCTCTGTCAATAGTGGTGTTAGGTATCTTTTTGTTTGCTTCTTGCAGTTCAGGGCTCTCAAGGGAGCAGCGGCGGGTGCGTAAGGCAGCCGTAAAATGCTATGAAATGCTGCAAGATGAAAAATACGATAAGTTCGTCGGTCAGATTGCTTATGCTGATTCCATGTCCGAGGACTATCGTAGCCAAATGATAGATCTCGTGCATGAATATGCTGCTTCGTTGAAGGAGAAGCATGGCAAAATCACGCAGATTCATGCGACCAATGACGTCATCCAAGATAATCAAGCACACGTCTTCCTTCAACTCGGGTTTACTGATAGTACTGTCGAGGAAATAGGTGTGCCTATGGTTAAAGTGGGACGTAAATGGCGGATGCAATAATAACTAAAAAAACTCATATCCTCATGAAAAAAAGAATCCAATTTAGCCTCGTATATCGCGACATGTGGCAGAGCTCGGGTAAATTCCAGCCACGCAAGGACCAGCTTGAGCGCGTTGCTCCGGCAATCATTGACATGGGCGTTTTCGACCGTGTAGAGACCAACGGCGGTGCCTTTGAGCAAGTAAACCTGCTGGCAGGTGAGAATCCGAATGCAGCAGTACGCGCTTTCTGTAAGCCTTTCAACGAAGTAGGTATTAAGACACACATGCTAGATCGTGGCTTGAATGCCCTTCGTATGTACCCTGTGCCTGACGACGTACGTGAGCTTCAATATAAGGTTAAGCACGCCCAAGGTGTAGACATTCCCCGCATCTTTTGCGGTCTAAATGATGTCCGCAATATTATTCCTTCGGTCAAGTGGGCTAAAGCCGCCGGCATGACACCCCAAGCCACGCTGTGCATAACCACCTCACCTGTGCACACGGTGGAATACTACAGTGAAATCGCAGATCAGGTAATCGCAGCCGGTGCAGAGGAAATCTGTCTTAAGGATATGGCTGGCATCGGACAACCTGCATTGCTCGGCAAGCTCACAAAAGCTATAAAGACCAAGCACCCAGACATCATTATCCAGTACCACGGCCATAGCGGCCCCGGCCTCTCCATGGCCAGCATTCTGGAGGTGTGTAACAATGGCGCAGACGTCATCGATACGGCCATCGAACCACTCTCATGGGGCAAAGTGCATCCAGATATCATCTCTGTTCAATCGATGCTCAAGAACGAAGGCTTCGAGGTGAAAGAAATAAATATGAACGCGTACATGCGTGCACGTGCTCTTACGCAAGAGTTCATCGATGACTGGCTTGGATATTTCATTAACCCTGGAAACAAACTTATGTCATCATTGTTGCTCGGTTGCGGCCTGCCTGGCGGCATGATGGGTTCCATGATGGCCGACCTTGCTGGCATCCATGGCGTCATCAACAACACGCTCAAAGCAAAGGGAGAGCCCGAGCTCTCGCAGGACGACATCCTCGTGAAGCTCTTCGATGAGGTCGCTTACGTATGGCCACGTGTCGGATATCCTCCACTCGTGACACCTTTCTCACAATATGTAAAGAATATCGCTCTCATGAACCTGCTGACCATGGCTCAGGGCAAAGGACGTTTCGTCATGATGGACGACTCTATGTGGGGCATGATTCTTGGCAAGAGCGGCAAGATTCCCGGAACCATCGATCCCGAGCTTGTTGAACTGGCCAAGAAACAAGGACGTGAGTTCACCACCGCCGACCCACACACCTTGCTCAAGAATGCACTTCCCGATTTCATCAAAGAGATGAAAGAGAACGGTTGGGATCGTGGACAAGACGACGAAGAGCTCTACGAGTTGGCTATGCACCCTGAACAATATCGCAACTATAAGAGCGGACAAGCCAAGAAGAACTTCCTTGCCGACCTCGAGAAGGCTAAACTTGCAAAGATGCAAGCTGCTGGCGGTCCGAAGTTGTCTTTAGAAGAACTCAGCGCATTCAAACATGCCAAGGCTGACGCCATTGTGGCACCTGAAGGCGGGCAAGTTCTCTATGAAATCAGCGGCGATGCAGGTGTCACACGTTGTACAGAACCAGCTATTGGTTCCGAGTACAAAGAGGGTGAAACTGTTTGTTACATTCAAACGCAATGGGGGCAAATACTGCCGGTTAAAGCAGCCCTTGGCGGTAAAGTCGTCGACATAGCCGCAAAACAAGGACAAAAAGTACTACGCGGCCAAACATTAATATGGATTGAGAGGAATGCCTAAATACGAAAAAACTCGGTATTCACTCTTCGCATACAATTATAAAAACCGTATTAATTAACTTACTAAACAAACACATTATGGCTTACAAAATCATTGACATCGAAGGCGTGGGCGAGGCCTATGCTGAGAAATTAACAGCCGCCGGTATCGTAAAAGTTGAAGATCTCTTGGCAAAGTGCGCTGCACCAAAGGGACGTGCAGAATTAGCAGAAGCCACTGGCATCAGCGATAAACTCATCCTGCGTTGGACCAACCACGCCGATTTGTTCCGCATCAAAGGCGTAGGACCCCAATTTGCAGAGCTACTCGAAGCTGCAGGTGTAGATACCGTAAAGGAGTTCCGTCATCGCGTTCCCGAAAACCTTCAGCCGAAGCTCGAAGAGACCAATGCCGAGAAACATCTTGTTCGTCGCGTTCCTTCCCTTAAAGAGGTCGTTAAGATGGTTGAGCAGGCAAAGGCACTTGAGCCCGTAATGACTTATTAATCTGTTCACATACCTACAAAACGAGGGCGGCCTACATCGGTCGCCCTCGCTGTATATACCAACCACAGAGCATACTTCAACGAATCACAGAGCGAACAAAAACCCATTTTTAGTAGAAACCCAATAATCCCAAACAAAAAATCCTCAAAGTTTCATCATAGAAAATCAAGCCACGTTCATATCAGCTGCAAAAACAAGCACATAGTCAATCGTATGCGCCACTGATATGGGATATCCAATGAGTCAGCAACACAAAAGGGCAACACCCCCTCCCCCCAAAACGAAAGAAGCCCCGTCAGCCAATCGGCTGTCGGGGCTTTCTCTTGAAAAGTGGCGGCTACCTACTCTCCCACGGGTGTGCAGTACCATCGGCGCAAGCGGGCTTAACTTCTCTGTTCGGGATGGGAAGAGGTGGCACCCCACGGCTATAGCCACCTGATTTGTATCTTTTCGCATGGCTAACATTTGAATCATTTGCCTCGCGATATATTGTTGACATGTCGTTGGAAAGAGAAACCTGAGCGTCTTACGTCGTGCAAACCTTTGTTGTCATGCGTAACGCCTTTCTTCCATTCGT
>DGSC01000001.1:0-56747 GCA_002391275.1 Prevotellaceae bacterium UBA4372
CGCGTGCCGCTGATCGGGCAAACGATCTCCTCGTCGAGGATGATCTGCTTGAGTTCGTCCAGGTCGTTGGCGTTCATGGCTGCCGAGTAACGCTCGTGCAGTGCATCGCGCTTCTGCTGGTGCTCAATCACGCGAGCGTTGGTCTGACGGAACAGCGTCTCGTCAAAACTCTCGCCAAAACGCTTGCGGGCTTTGTCCACCTCCTTCTGCGCCTTGTCCTCGTACTTTTGAATCTGGTCTTCAATCAATACGTCGGCGCGGTAGCGCTTCTTCGAGTCGCGGTTGTCGATGAGGGGGTCGTTGAAAGCGTCGACGTGTCCGCTGGCCTTCCACGTGGTGGGGTGCATAAAGATGGCGGCGTCAATGCCGACAATGTTCTGGTGGAGCAGCACCATGGACTGCCACCAGTATTGCTTGATATTGTTTTTCAGCTCTACGCCGTTCTGGCCGTAGTCGTAGACGGCGCCGAGGCCGTCGTAGATATCACTTGAGGGGAACACGAAACCGTACTCCTTGCAGTGGGATACGATCTTCTTGAAAACGTCTTCTTGCTGTGCCATGTGCTTGGCGCGGCTTTGCCGCAGTTTAATGTTTATTGTTTATAGATTTAGGATATGCTCCGTGCCGCGTAAAATGGTGTACCGAAGGAAATGCCACTATCAAATAGCTCCCCTACATTAATATATACACACGCGTGCGCGAACATATCGGCTGCAAAGTTAAACCTTTTCTTCGAGAAAACGTCCGAATTGATGAAACTTTTTAAGGAGCTTAAGATTAAATCGCCCAAATCACTAAAATTAGGTAACAAAGGAAGAAAAAAACAACTTTTTTCTTGCGCAAATCATCAGAAGTAAGTACCTTCGCACCGCCGAAAAGGTATTAGATACCATTCAGGCACCTCCACAAGAGACAAAAATCATTCAATCGTTAAATCTTTAAATCATTAAATTAGACTATGGCTTACGTAATTGGTGAAGACTGCGTTGCTTGCGGCACCTGCATCGACGAATGCCCCGTCGGAGCTATCTCTGAGGGCGATATCTACAGCATTAACCCTGACGAATGCACCGAATGCGGCACTTGCGCTGACGCTTGCCCCTCTGGCGCTATCAGCCTGCCCTAAACAAATCGACAGTCAACCGTCGACGAGCTATTAAGACATCGTTGACCACAGTAACAAACAAAGCAGCCCCGCTGAGCGAAAGCTTAGCGGGGCTGCTGTTTTTTACCTTGTGGACAATGTCCTTCAAAAGTGTTCGTCTTACTCCTGAGCAGCTGCGCGCTTCTCAGCAATGCGAGCCTTCTTACCAGTGAGGCCACGGAGGTAATAAAGCTTAGCACGACGCACCTTACCGACCTTGTTGACGGTGATGCTGTCAATGTTGGGGCTTGAGATGGGGAAGATACGCTCCACACCTACGGTGCCGCTCATCTTACGGACAGTGAAACGCTTCTGGTCCTGGTGTCCGCTAATCTTGATTACTACGCCGCGGTAGAGCTGGATACGCTCCTTGTTACCCTCGACAATTTTGTAAGCTACGGTTACGGTGTCGCCTGCCTTGAACTTAGGATAGGTCTTACCTGTAGCAAATGCTTCTTCAGCAATTTTGATTAAATCAGCCATTGTTGTGTGTAATGGGTTAAATTGTTGTTGTCGGTCGAGCACGGGCATAACAGGGAACTCTGCATCCTGACAGCGACCCGTGCCGAAAGCGGGCGCAAAGGTAAGCATAAATGTGATAAGTGAAAAATGAAAAGTGAAAAATCTCTCATTTCCACTACATTTTTTCTCTCCACCGAGCTTTTTTGCCCTGTCAAGCATACGCGTCTGGGCCACGAGCCATGAAAAACGGAAGTGAAGCAAGTTGTCTTTCCTGCGATAAGCCAGCCTCATCGGGCTTTCAGCCTAAGATTTTTTGAGTATGATGCTGAATACGAGGGCCGACGGACGCGAATACACACCTCTTTTCCCGGATTTTACCGATTTCTTCTTACTGGATAGAGAAAAATGCGTATCTTTGCACATACAAAGTGTTATCATCAGCGATGTTGTTCAATTCCATTGCCTTTCTTCTTTTTTTCCCGGCTGTATGTGTGCTCTACTATGGCATTCCTACAGCCCACCAGCAATGGCGCAATCTGCTGCTGCTTGTTGCGAGCTACTATTTCTACATGAACTGGGAGCCCGTCTACGCTTTGTTATTATTCTCCAGCACGCTCATCACTTACGCCTCAGCCATCGGCATCGACCGTTCCCCGACGGCGCTCGTCCGTAAGTGCTTTCTTGCAACCAGCATCGTGCTGAACCTCTCCATTCTTTCCCTCTTCAAATATTACAATTTCATCGCCGAGAACCTCACCGCATTTCTCGACACATGCGGCTGGGCTGTCAGCATGCCTTCGTTCCGTTTCCTGCTCCCTGTAGGCATTTCGTTCTACACCTTTCAGGCTTTGGGCTATACGATCGACGTATATCGCAGGACGACGAAGGCCGAACACGACTTCGCCACGTATGCCCTGTTCGTGTCCTTCTTTCCGCAACTGGTAGCCGGTCCTATAGAACGGTCCAGCCATCTGTTGCCCCAGTTCCGCATGGAGCATCCGCTGCAGCAGGCAAAAGTAATGGAAGGGGTCCGCCTCATGGCGTGGGGCTACTTCCTCAAACTGGTGATGGCCGACCGCTGCGCCATCTATGTGGATGCCATCTTCAACAACCTTCCCATGCACAATGGCGGGTCCTACCTGCTCGCATCGCTGCTTTTCACCTTCCAGATATATGGCGACTTCGCGGGCTATTCGCTCATAGCCATAGGTGCTGCCCGCATACTGGGCTTCCAGCTGATGGACAACTTCCGGCGCCCCTACTTCGCCAGCACTGTCGGAGAGTTCTGGCATCGTTGGCACATTTCCCTCTCTACATGGTTTCAGGATTATGTCTACATCCCTCTGGGCGGCAACAGAGTAGGTCGATGGCGCTGCTATCTCAACGTGATGGTGACGTTCATCGTAAGCGGTTTGTGGCATGGTGCTGCATGGACTTTCGTGTGGTGGGGCGCCCTGCATGGCGGTCTGCTGTGCATTGAGCGAGCTTCAGGCATAAGCCGCCGCAGCTACACGGGCCTCCGCAAGCTATTCCATGTAGCCGCCACCTTCACGCTTGTCAGTCTCGCCTGGATTCCTTTCCGTGCAAGCAGCTTGTCCGATGCCCGTCGGGTGCTGCAAGGTATTGTCTCCGACATGGGCTTCCCCTACGTCGAGGAGATTGGTTTTGGCGTATTGTCGGCTTGCATGGCCGCCGTGGGCATAGTCCTTGTCAAGGAGTTAGCCGAAGAATGTCATTGGCATTTCCCGGCCTCGCTTATGCGTCCGCAGTGGATACAATATATCTATGTAGCCATTATGGCAGCCATCATCACCTTGTTCGGTGTATTGGGCGGCGATCAGTTCATATATTTCCAATTCTAAACGCATGGAAACGAGACGTACACTATATTCACTGCTGTGCATCCTACTGCTCTGGTGGGGCTGCGACCGCGTGGGTGGATGGCTCATGTGGCAGCTGAGTTTGCGCTCTCACGACACCACGAGCCCCAAGCTCCACTGCATTGCCAAGGGAGTTCCCGAGGAGGTGGTGCTGATGGGGACATCTCGTTGCAACGGACACTATGTCCCGTCGATTCTCCGAGACAGCTTAGGCATGAGCGTCTTCAATGCCGGTGTGGACGGTTCGGACAACATCTATTCTCAATACATCGCCCTGCGATTGCTTCTGCGCCACCACACACCAAAGGTCGTATGTCTGGAGCTCGAGAGCAGTTTCTTAGAAAAGGAAGACGATGCTTTCAGCACTACCAGTTTCTTTGCCCCCTTCGTGGGCACCGATGCCCATGCCGACTCCATCTTCTGGCTTGCCGGAACACTCTGGCGCTACCGCCTCTCGCACCTCTATCGCTTTAATGCCAAGGCATTACCCATCATCACTGGGCAGCTCCGCAACTATTGGCAAAATGAAGATCAAGGTTATATTCCCAATCCCGAGCCAGCCGTTTTTCCCCATTTGCAGCAGCTGAGCGAGGCCCCGCAGCCTGTTGATTCGTTGAAGCTGCAAGTGCTGGAACGCTTTATCGGCGATTGCCGGGAGCGTGGCATCACGTTGGTATTCACCATCTCGCCGGCATTCTACACCGTGCAGCCTTCACACTATGCCGCACTGCGCTTGGTGGCTCGGCGCCACGCAGTTCCCCTATTCGACTACCACACCCAAGGGCTCTATCAGGAGCACCCCGAGCTGTTCCGCGACATCAACCACCTTTGGGACCGAGGTGCACGGTTGTACACGTCCCTCTTCGCGGGTGACCTCCGCCGGGTCCTCCGCCGTGAGCCGCCCGTCAGATAACGCATGCTTGCCATCGACAAAAGAGATGGTTTTGCAACGAACACGGTGTGGCCGAAAAAAGCTTTCTCCGCGACCGTTTTTTCGTTAACGCGCCTCATTATTCAACATTTACCACACACAATTCTTACTTTTTGAACACAAATCATCGCTCATAATCCATAAATGATTATCTTTGCCAAGCGCAATCAAAAAAGCACTGAAACAAGAACCTTCAATCAATCATTAACAATGAAAGGACTCAGACTATTTATTTTCGTAACAGGTTTTGCAACACTGTGCGTAGGCTGCAAGAGCGGCCCTTATGCTTTAGAAAGTGTACAACCTCATCGTATAGAAGTGACGAAAGCCTTGGATGCCAACCCCTCAAAGGCAGCAGAAACATTCATCGCCAAATACCGGCCGGGAGTAGACAGCCTGAGGATGCCCTTCGTAGGCCAGAGCGCAATCTCCATGGCGGCTAATCGCCCCGAGAGCCCGCTCAGCAACTGGGTGGCCGACGTGCTGGCGGCCGCTGCACAGCGCATGGGCTATGCGCCCGATTTAGGAGTCTGCAACATCGGCGGGCTTAGGGCAGCCATGCCTGAAGGCACTGTCCGTATGGGCGACATCCTGGCCATCACACCTTTCGAGAACTTCTTCACCATCCTGCGCCTCAAGGGTTCCGACGTAGAAGCCCTGATGCACGACATCGCAGCCGTCCACGGCGAGGGCGTGAGCAGCAATGCCCGACTGAAGATCACCCCCGACGGCAAGTTGATCAGTGCCACCCTTGGCGGACAACCTATCAAGGCTGACAGCATCTACACGATAGCCACCTTAGATTATCTGGCCGACGGGAATGACAAGTTGTATGCCTTGAAACGCTCCATAGACCGCAAAGTGACCAAGGAACCTATAAGGGAAACGCTGATCAACCATTTCAAGCTATTGAATGAGCAAGGCAAGAAAGCCGAGGCCAAAGTGGAAGGCCGCATCACGGTAGTCGGCGACGACGCCAGCGACAACAGCAGCCTCACGGCATCAAGCAAGGCAGCCACCACCGACATGACAGACGAAGAACAGACCATCGTCGTCCGAGACGGCAAAGGCGGCAAGGCCGGCAAGAACCTCTTCATCGTGCACACCAACGACACACACTCGTGCATCGAGCCCTTGAATCCACTGCTTGCCGACACGGCCAATGCAAACAAAGGCGGCTATCTCCGGCGTGCTGTGCTCATCGACGAGTTGCGCCGGCAACATGGCAATGAGATGCTGCTGGTGGACGCCGGCGATTTCTCACAAGGTTCTACCTACTACAGCTTATACCATGGCGATGTTGAGATAGGCCTGATGAATCTTATGGGCTACGAAGCCGCAACCATAGGCAACCACGAATTCGACTGGGGCCTGGAGAACATGGCCCGCATCTTCCGCATGGCCAAGTTCCCCATCATCTGTTGCAACTACGATTTCTCGGGTACGCCCGTCGAAGGACTCGTCAAGCCTTATACAATCATCAACCGCAACGGGTTGAAGATAGGCCTGCTCGGCGTTGCGCCACAGCTGGAAGGACTCGTTTCGGCCCAAACATGCAAAGGTGTGCGCTTCATCGACCCCATTGCTGCTGTGCAGCCAATAGCCGACTATCTGAAGAACACCGAAAAGTGCGACCTGATTGTCTGCATCTCGCACCTCGGGTGGCAAGTCGCAGGCCTCTCCGACGAGGAGCTGATCACATCCACACGCAATATAGACATCGTCATCGGCGGTCACTCCCACACCTATTTGAGCCACCCCGAAGTGCTGAACAACCTGGACGGACACCCGGTCATCGAAAACACGATGGGCAAGAATGCACGCTACGTAGGCACACTCAACCTAAGCTTTAAACGATAACCCGAGAGCAAAACCTCTCATCTACCCGTCCCTAAAAGCCCCGACACTTTTATGTTAGAGAAAATTTATTCCACAGATTCGCCCACAGGTTTCTCCTTTGAGGTGCTCCCCCCCTTGAAAGGAACGGGGACGACGTCGCTGTTCTCCACCATCGAGGCCTTGGTGCCTTTCAATCCCAGACATATCAATATCACCACACACCGGGCGGAATATGTCTACAAGGAAGTCGAAGGCGGCCTCGTCCAACGCCAACGAGTGCGCCGCCGGCCAGGAACAATAGCCATCGCAGCAGCGATACAGCAGCGATGGGGCGTGCCTGTGATTCCGCACATCGTGTGTTCGGGCAGCACGAAGCAAGACATCGAATACGCCTTGCTCGACCTTCAGTTCCTGGGCATCTCGGATGTTTTCCTGCTTCGCGGGGACAAAGCACGCGAAGAGAGCATGTACCAGCCCACTCCAGGCGGCTACACCCATGCATTAGAACTGATAGATCAGGTGAATAGCTTTAACGAAGGCTTCTTTGCCGACGGCACGCCGATGAAAGTGAAAGGGCATCCTTTTGAGTTTGGCGTGGCCTGCTATCCCGAGAAGCACGAGGAAGCCCCCAACATCGAAAGCGACATCCGCATACTACTCGAGAAACAGCGTCGCGGAGCAAAGATAGCTATCACGCAGTTGTTCTACGACAACGAGAAGTTCTACTCGTTCGTAGCACGTGCACGTGCGGCCGGAGTGACGATTCCGATTATTCCGGGACTGAAACCCCTCTCGAAGCTCACGCAACTGCACATGGTTCCCAAGACTTTCAGGTGCGACCTACCGCTGCCGCTGTCCGAGGAGCTGCGTCGCTGCCACACCGACGAGGAAGTCAAGCGCGTTGGCATAGAATGGGCCATCGAACAATGTCGTGACCTCATTGCCCACGGCATCCCCTCGCTGCATTTCTACACATTGAGCGCCGTTGACAGCATACGGCAGATTGCCCAACAGATTTATTAAGGCATAATACATAAAAAGTGAAGGATGAAGAACCTCGCCGGGGTTCTTCATCCTTCACTTTTTTTATGCCTGTCCGCCAAGCACCTGCGCGGCCATTATAAGCCTCTGCGACACAAAAGCCCTTACAGCCGACTATCCACGGCAAGCCCCCTTGATTCGTTCTATCAACGTCCGCCTCACAGTCCGCAAGAAGTCCAGAATCACGAAGACAGACACATTGAGTCTTTTTATCCTCGCCCTTTCACAGCCTGCAGTGGGCCGGACAGTTCGATGCCGGACACATTAGTCCGTTTCTATTAACGGTTGCTTAAAAGACTTTCGGTTGTTATAGAAGCAGTATTGGCTAAATATCGTCGAGGAATAGCCCTGATGGCCCTTTTCAAAAGGCCGATTCACCCGTCACACGCGGCACAATTGCAAAACTTGCCCAGATGATTTGATTATTCCATGACCTTGGAACAATCATTCCATGGTCATGGAATAATCATTCCAAGGTCATGGAATAATCATCGCAACCGTTTGCATCGCGCTCTTCAACCCGACGAAACGGCTTACGCAACCTTGCTTCATGGCCTCAACGAATGACGATGCGACCATTCTTTCGGCGAACATTCACCCTGAAGCGCACGACTTTAGCCGCCCGAGAGCATACAACATTAGCCGCCTGCACGCGGTGGCAGGCAACCGAGCACTAACGTTGGGGATCGTCGTATTGTATCTGCAACTGTTCCAACCGCCGGTGTAAGTTCTTCGTAAGCTTTTCCGTGCCCGGCGTTCCATAGAGGTTATGCAACTCGTGCGGGTCGGTCTTCAGGTCAAACAGCTCCCACTCGTTGACGTCGTGACCATAGAAGTGGATAAGTTTGTATCGGTCGGTGCGCATTCCGTAATGGCGGCGTACGTTGTGCTCGGCCGGATATTCGTAGTAGTGGTAATAGATGGCGTCGCGCCAATGCTTGATTCGTCGTTTGTCGTCCTTGGTTGCAGCCTTGCCCTTGAGCAAGGGAACGAGCGATTCGCCTTGGATGTCGGCCGGAATGGGCACGCCAGCAAGTTCGAGGAAGGTAGGCGCATAGTCGATGTTCTGTACCATTTCGTCGACGTCTCCCCGTCGTTCATAGCCCTTGGGCAGACGCATGACGAGGGGCGTAGACAGGCTCTCTTCGTACATGAAGCGTTTGTCGAACCATCCGTGCTCGCCCATGTAGAAGCCTTGGTCGGAGGTGTAAACCACCAGCGTATTGTCGAGCAGACCATTTTGGGCAAGGTAATCAAGCACACGTCCTACCTGCACGTCGAGCTCATGCACCACCTTGGCGTAATCGCGCATGTATCGTTGGTACTTCCATTCCAGGAGTTTTGCCTCGCGACTGCCCTCGATACTGCTCTGCTCCCGGCGTGGCAGGAAATTGAAGGCTGTGCCCCACTCCTGATAGAACTGGCGGCTCAAAGGAACGTAGAAATCGTCGTATCGTTTTCGTTCTTGAGGCGAAAGGCGCCCCACCATGCTCTGGTAGAGGGCAGAGAGGCGTGTCTGAGGAGTTTGTTCAGGGCTCACGAACATCTTGGTATCGTAGACAATGTCCATGTCCTTGCCGATCTCCATCTCTGTCTTGCCTGCAGCCTCACGGGAGGCATAGTCGTCGTGGAACTCCGGCGGCAGTTCGAAGGTGCGGTCCTCATAGAGTCGGAGGTCTTCGAGTGCCGGCAGCCACGCCCTATGACAGGCCTTGTGATGGATAAATAGGGCAAAAGGCTTTTGCGAGCCAGGTGATGTGGCATCAATGCTTGTGGCGGATGCAGTCTGGGCGCCGCCATATTGTGGTGCACTCCCCTTTCTCTCTTCCAGCCATGCCAGTGCCTTGTCGGTGATTATCCGTGTCACGTATCCGCTGTCGGGCGTCTGGGTGCCATCCATGTGTATGAAGTCGGGATTGTAGTAGTCGCCCTGTGCCGGCAATATCTCCCAATAGTCGAAACCTGTAGGCTTGGAAACCAAGTGCCATTTGCCAATGAGTGCCGTCACGTAGCCCGCCTTTTGCAGGAGCTTAGGCATTGTCTGTTGCGAGCCGTCGAAGATGCCATGCTCGTTGTTGGTAAAGCCATTCTTGTGGGAATGTTTGCCCGTGAGCATACATGCCCTGCTTGGACCGGAGAGCGAGTTAGCCACATAGCTGTGGGTGAAACGTACGCCATCGGCTGCAATGCGGTCGAGGTTGGGCGTTTCCACAAACCTCCGGTCGTAGCACGACATCATCTGTGCCGTGTGGTCGTCGGTCATGATATAGACAATATTCGGCCGCTGTGGTGCCACAAGGCCCGTAGCAGGCTCCACAGCCACAGCCATCTGCGCCAACAGGGGCGTTGCCGGCAGAGAGATAAGTATAACACGCTTACGCATAGGTCGTTGGTATTAGTCGGGGATTCCACAAAAAGTATATCGCTTGCAAATATATAAAATTATCATAAGCACAGGCCACGAAAGGCAAAAAAAGTTAATAACTCTTTGACATTTAAAATATTTATTGTACCTTTGTCGCCGATTTTAGGATATTACCGCCCTGAGACAGGGCCATCTTTACCAAAAAGAATATGTTCAAGAAAGCAATTATTCTGCTGTTCGGACTCAGTTCCGCAACCTTCGCAAATACACCCATCCGCCATCGTGTAGCAATGCCGAAGCCTGATTTGCTGGCTACGCCTGCCGCTATACAAGAGCGCGTGGCTCAAGTGCTAACACCCTCACAACCCACCTTGCAGACAGAGAGCGTCCTCTCGTCAGTGTCGCATTTTTCTGCCGCTATCGCCAACGACCTCATCGAAGCGGCCAAACGGCACTTAGGAGCACGCTACAGCCGTGGCAGCATGGGGCCCAAGGCATTCGACTGCTCGGGCTTTACCAGCTATGTTTTCAAGCGCATGGGCATCACCCTGAAACGTTCGTCGCGCGAACAGGTGACCCAAGGCGAAGCCGTAACCTGCAAAAACGATCTTCAGCCTGGCGACCTCGTATTCTTCGGCCATGGAGGGCGCAACAGCAAAAGGGTCAGCCACGTGGGTATCGTCACGAACGTTGACGCTGAGACGGGACTCTTCAATTTCATCCACGCCAGCACTTCGCGCGGCGTACGCATTGACAGAAGCGACGACAGCTATTGGTCGTCCCGCTATGTTGCAGCCCGTCGACTGCTTGGAGTAGACTAAAACATTATTCGCCGTAGGGCGTTTACGCAAAAAGGGCTGGGCTCTCAGGATTTTCACATCGGTGGAAAAAACCTGAGAGCCCAGCCCTTTTTGGGTATGCAGCGGGATGCGTTGAGCAGGAAGGTCAGAAGGAATCCTCGGTAAGGATGCGTTCGAGGTCCTCGGCAGAAATGCGCAGACTGAGATTGCCACGGAAAGCCACGGAGATGCCGCCCGTCTCTTCGCTCACGACGATAGCCAGAGCATCGGTCTCCTGCGAGATGCCCATGGCGGCACGGTGGCGCAGGCCCAATTCCTTAGGCATACTCATGTCGTGCGTCACAGGAAGGATGCAGCCGGCAGCCGTAATACGTTGGTGCGAGATAATCATGCCTCCGTCGTGCAGCGGCGAGTTCTTGAAGAAGATGTTCTCGATGAGACGCTGAGAGATGCGTGCATCAATGAGCTCGCCCGAACGCACGAAGTCGTTCAAGGGCAATGAGCGCTGCATGACGATGAGCGCTCCCACTTTCTGCTTCGACATGGAGAGGCATGCCATGACAATGGGAATAATGTCTTCGCGGGTATGGGTGGTCTTCTTCTCCCCACTGAAAAAGCGAACGATGGAACGCACCCTTTGGTGGGTTCCTATAGAGTAGAAGAACTTGCGTATCTCGTCCTGAAACAAGATGAGCAGGGCTATGGCTCCTACGCTGACGATGCGGTCGAGCAAAGTGCCCAGCAGACGCATCTCAAGCACCTGAGAGATGAAGAGCCAGAAGATCACAAAGATGAGCACGCCGAAGAAGATGTTGAGCGAGCGCGACTCTTTCATCAGCCGGTAGCAATAGTACAAGATGATGGCTACCAGCAGTATGTCGAGGACATCCTTTATGCCTATGGAGAAAAACATCTTATTTTGACAATTGAATGTTGCTTACGGTTGTTTCTTAACGTGTTTAGCGAGGATGGTGCTTTCGTAGGGCTACACGCGGCCGAGGTGCGACACTATCTTTACAGCTTCAACGGCCTCGCCTACGTCGTGCACTCGCAGGATGTGTGCTCCAGCCTGCAAGGCTATGGTGTTGAGCACGGTGGTGCCATTGAGCGAATCTTCGGGTGTGGTGCCGAGCAGGCGGTAGATCATCGATTTTCGCGAGATGCCTATGAGGAAAGGCACTTGTGGAAAGAGACCTATCAGCCGCGGCAGTGCCCGCATGAGGGCATAGTTTTCGTCGAGCGTCTTAGCGAAGCCGAAACCTGGGTCAAGGATGACATCGGCCACGCCTGCGGCATAGAGCTCGCTCGTGCGCCGGGCAAAGAACTGCGCCACGCGGACGTCAATGGGCACCTTAGCATCATCGTCGACCAAAGCGGCACAGTTGTTGGGTTGCCCCACCCCACTGGCCATGGCCGAAGGGTTGTGCGTCAACACATAAGCCACGCTGAGCTCAGCCACGGTGGCCTGCATCTCTGGATCAGCACAACCGCTGATGTCGTTCACCATCTCTACGCCATAGCGCTCAACAACATGACGGGCAACGCTGGCACGAAAGGTGTCGACGCTCAACGGCACGTCGGGCATGGCATCCCGCAAAGGACCCAGCGCAGCATCGAGACGGGCCATCTCGTCGGCCTCGCTTGCCGGTTGCACATCCGGACGCGTGCTCACGGCACCTATATCCAGCAGGTCGGCCCCTTCAGCCACGAGCTGACGAGCCCGGGCCACCAGCGAGGCAGCACCGGCAGTGACAGGTGTGCGGCTTCCCTGATAGAACGAGTCGGGCGTAGCATTAAGGATGCCCATGACCAAAGGCCGCTCTATCGACAGCAACTGCGAGCGCAAACGAAGACTTGTGTCCATGCTTTCACCGATTGTAGGTTTTGCTGATGCCAGCGCCACAAAGGTAACAAGTTTTTTTCGTTTCCGCTAAAAAAGTTTGCGAGATTTATGCTTTATAACTATTTTTGCAGCCAAATAACTGAATCCTACGATAAAAAGTCAATGCAGAAGAGCATCATCGTCACCTTATTAATTATGTGCGCGTGCGCGTGCGTAAGCGCTAAGAAGAAGCCCCATGTAGTACGCTTTGAGACTACGGCCGGCATCATCCGCGTAGAGCTCAGCGACGAAACGCCACGCCACCGCGACAACTTCCTGAAGTTGTGTCGCAGCGGCTACTACGACGGTACGCTTTTCCACCGAGTCATCAAGGACTTCATGATTCAAGGCGGCTCGTGCGACACCCGTGTCACTCAGGTGGCCGATTCGCTCGTCTCGCCCTCACGCGACAAAGTGCTTGGCGACTGCGACCCTGGATATACCCTGCCCGCTGAATTCAACCTGCCCTGGCTCTTCCATGAGCGGGGAGCCCTGGCCGCAGCACGCGAGAGCGACGACGTCAACCCCGAGATGCGCAGCTCCGGCTCGCAGTTCTACATCGTCTACGGACGCTCGTGGGGCGAGAACTCGCTGGGCAAGGTGCGGGCTTCGCTGCAAGAGAAAGGCATTGAGATGAACCGCGAGATGTGGGATGCCTACCTCAGTCGTGGCGGCGCGCCCCATCTCGACGGCACTTATACCGTGTTCGGACACGTCGTAGACGGCATAAAGGTGGTAAAAGCCATTCAGGCTGTTGCCACCGACAAGGACGACCGCCCGCTCAAAGATGTCGTGCTGCTGCACACCATCGTAGAGAGATAGTCCACTGAACGACAATAAAAACAATTCAATAAACCTTACAGATGAAACATCTTTTACTCATCCCCGCCCTGGCCTTGACAGCGCTCGCCATGCACTCATGTATTGCCGACGAACCTGCCAACGCCGAGTGTGACATCGAACGATGCTGGATTCACCTCGAACAGCCCGAGAACATTTTCTATCACGACTATGATACGTTGGCCGGCGAACCTGTCTCTGTAGACCGCCCCAACGATAAGATCGTGCCGACATCCACCGACAGCATCACTTTCGTGACACGTTGGAACGCCTCGGTGAACGAGGAAGTGCCCTTGTTCATACAGGTGACGCCCGGCGCCAAGCTCTTCCACCTCGTCGGAGGCCAAGAGGTGCCCTTCGTCAGCGGCACGCCTGTGGACCTTCACGCAACAGGGGTCAACGATTTTGCCGTACAACACTTCATCGTGCGATCAGAAGACGGAAAATGGAGCCGCAAATACAGCGTCAGCATCCAAGTGCCACCGATGCCGTCGTACCCGCCTGAAGGCTTTGAGCTGAAATTCGATGCCTTCGACCTTAATTCGGCCGGACAATACTACGTATGGACGGAATCTAACCCGTTCCTGACCGACATTCAATGGGCCAACGGCAACCCAGGTTTCCGCATGAGCAAGAGTTCTGCCAAGGCTGACGAATACCCGACCGTAGCCGTTAGCGAGGGCGGTGTGGACGGAGGCCCTTACCTCAAGCTTACGACGCGCGACACTGGTGGCTTCGGACGCATGGTAAACATGCGCATAGCAGCCGGCAACCACTTCATCGGCAGCTTCGACGTAGGGCAGGCCCTCAACGGACAAACCGGCGCACTGGCCGCTACACGCTTCGGACAGCCTTTCGCACATAAGCCCATCTGCCTGAAGGGCTACTACCGTTTCCGCCCAGGAGCTACGAAGCAAAACCGTGCGGGCAATCCCATGGACGAGGCCGACATCTGCGACATCTATTGCGTATTCTACCGCAACACCGATGCCGAAGGCAACCAAGTGCAGCTCGACGGAGCCAACGTGCTCACAAGCGAATACATCGTAGGCCTGGCCCGACTCAAGAGTGAAGATGTGAACACGAGCGGAGAAGGATGGAGCGAATTTAACCTGCCGCTGGTTTATACCACCGACGTGGCCGAGGAAGATGTGAAAGAAAACCGCTACTCCATGACGATGTGCTTCTCGTCGAGCATCGACGGAGCCTACTTCTGCGGCGCCGTCGACTCGGAGCTGTGCATCGACAATGTAACTCTTGAGTGCGAATATTAATGGATTTGGGATTAAAGTTTAGAGACAAAAAAAGCATAACGACAATGAAACTGAAAACTATCATAACGTGCCTCACGCTCATGGCTGCAACCGCGGCATCGGCACAAACCGAAGACCGATACGCCGAATGGGGCCCGACAAACCGTGAAACACAGAGCGGAGTAATCGTAAGAGCAGGCTACGTCATCGGAGGCACTACGCCCCTGCCCCTGCCGGCCGAAATCCGCAGCATCAATGAGTTCAAGCCTCTTGGCGGCTTCACCCTGGGCGCTGACGTCTACCACATGTTCTCGCGCCATTGGGGTCTTCAGCTCGGCTGGCATTTCTTCTATGAAGGCTTCCACACAGGCGCCGACGTGAAGAACTACCGAATGGGCATCACCAAGGATGGCAACTACCTCGAGGGCAACTTTACCGGTACGGACATCACTGACACTAAAATGTTCGGAGCCACCATTCCACTGACGGCCACCTACCGCATCTCGCCCCGTTGGAACATAAGCGCCGGTCCTTTTGCAAGCATTCTCTACGCCAAAACATTCGAAGGCGAAGTCTACGATGGATACCTGCGCGAAGGCGACCCCACAGGACAGAAAGTAGAGATGACGAAAGACAATCCCGCCACCTATGACTTCAAAGACAATATGCTCAACTGCTACTGGGGCTTGGAACTCATGTTCGACTGGAAAGCCATGCGCCACATGAATGTGTTCGGCGGCGTCGACTGGAGCTTCAGCAGCATATTCCCAGGCGATTTCAAGACCGTGGAATTCAAGATGTTCCCCATCTACGCCAAGATTGGAGTAGCATACGTTTATTAATAACAGAAGCCTCCTTCCCGACTAATCCTGCACATTTAATTTCACACGACTATGAAAAAGCGCATCCTCTCCCTGTTGCTCATGTTCGCCATAGCTTTCACGGCGATGGCTGAGGGCAAAGTGAAATATGTCTTCTACTTCATTGGCGACGGCATGGGCGTGAACCAAATCAACGTCACCGAAACTTATCTAGCCGCCTTGAAAGGTAAGATAGGATTCGAGCCCATGCTCATGTCGAGCTTCCCCGTGGTGGGACTTGTAAACACCTATTCAGCCACCAACGGAGTCACCGATTCTGCTGCCGGAGGCACAGCCTTGGCCTGTGGAAAGAAAACCAAGAACGGAACCATAGGCATGCTCGCCGACTGGGAAACAGTATGCACAAGCATTGCAGCCTGGGCACAGAAGGCCGGCGCTGCAGTAGGCGTGGCTACGAACGTTGCCATTACTCACGCTACACCGGCATCATTCTACGGGCATCAACCTAAGCGACAGATGTACTATGAGCTGGGACAAGACCTGTGCCGCAGCGGATATGACTTCTTTGCCGGAGCTGATTTCCACAGGCCCTACACCAAGGAAGGTGAGCCGTCGCTGCACGAACAGGCACAAGCCGCCGGCTACACAATAGTGAAAGGCTATAAGGAGTATGAGCGTAAAGGACGCAAAGCGGATAAGCTCATCCTGCTACAAAGCGACTATCAGAATGAGAAGCTGGAAAGCGACCACATCCCTTACGCCCTTGACCAAGACCGCAACGACCTTACGCTGGAGCAAATCGTAAGAGCCGGCATCAACTATCTGACCAACAAGAACAAGAACGGTTTCTTCTTCCAAATTGAAGGAGGCATGATCGACTATGCCTGCCACCGCAACGACATAGGCAATGTCATCAACGAGGTTCTCGATTTGGACAAGGCCGTAAAAGTGGCTTACGAATTCTATCAGCAGCATCCCGACGAGACGATCATCGTCATCTCTGCAGACCATGAGACAGGCGGCCTCGTGATGGGCAAGGGACCTTACGAGCTGCATACCGAGCTCCTGAAATATCAACGCAAGAGCATCGACGAGCTAAAATGGATCCTCACCCAACAGTATAAGAAGAGCCCCAAGGCCTTTACGTGGAAAGCCGTTGAGAAAGTGCTATGCGCAGAGATGGGCTTCGGAGCCGGCATCACCTTGACCGACGACCAGAACAAACGGCTGGCCCGCCGCTGGGAAGCTATAGAGAAAAGCATCTGCGACGGCTACGACACCGATGAGAAGAAAACAAAAACGGCTGAACGCATAAGTGATCTGTGCGAAACGACCAAGCACATCCTCTCCGAGCAAGCCCTCATAAGTTGGGCCAGCGGGGGGCACAGCAATGGCTATGTGCCCGTCTATGCAATAGGCCCTGGCACCGAAGTATTCCAAGGCCGCATCGACAATATTGAGATAGCGCCCGCCATGGCCAAAATCGCAGGCTATACGGTGGAGTAACGCCCATAAAAAGAGTGTGTGTCACCTGACACACACTCCTTAAACATTCTGATTATCTATTTCTTGAACAAATCTTAATCAAGAATAACATACTGCATAATATGATGCAAATAGCAAAACAAAACACTCCATGCACATAGGCAGGCAATGTTAGGCTTAGGATATTCATGTCAAAGACCTGATTGAGGGTTATTGATGCCATCACAATCATGCTTATCACTTCAAAGATGAGGGCCGCATGAAGCACATCTGATTTGATTGTCATTTTTGTGTTTTTGTCCTTTAAAACACATCCAACATAATTGCCAATCATACATGACATAAACACACTACTCCCCGTAAATAGTCTTGTATTCTCGTAAATTAAACTATACACAACAACGAATACAAGGAATACAATAATGCCTACGAGTAGCTTCCTCATAAACCATCACAGATTTGAATAGCAGCAGCCGTGTATGCAGCACTGATTGCTATTGAAGCCCCTAATGAAACCATACCAGCAGGCACGCTCCATGCCAATCCTGCAACAAATAGGCCGAGATTGCATCCCCAGGCAGCAGCTGAAGCTCTCGTCACAACATCGTTCCCATAGACCTGTGTAATATCAAATTGTGCTTTTTCCATATTATAAGTGCCACTCATTATAGGATCACCTAATTCATTATATGCTGTGTACTGAATAAGGGAAGAATCTACATGAATTCCATCAAATTCCATCCGTATGCAATAAGCAACTTCATTTTCTTTGTTTAGCATATTCACCCAAGCACCAGAATATTCTGCATTGATGTAAATATCAGCTACTAGCGAGGATGTATTGGACGTGCAATGATATCCCTCAATATAATTGTTATCGAATGTCCTCGTGACAGGTGTAGTACTGATAGGAGTGACATCTATGATACGTGATTCTTTGCTTGGAATGGGTTCTTCCGCATCATTATTACAGGATACCATAAACATACATACGATTGCACAAGCAAGACTTTCCATTAAAGTGGAAATTTTGATAAAATAATTTTTCATAAATGTTGATTTCTTTGATGAAATGGATTTATATTTGGAACGTTCCTTCAAAAGTGAGCTCATTGACATATACAGATAATGTATACTCTCCTTCCTCCAGCATTATTGTTGAAATGGCCCATATCTCTTCATCTAGAATATAAGCATAGCCAGAAAGGCAGTCACAACCGTTATTATCAGAAATTGTATATGAGATTATCCCTAAGTCAGCATTGCCTATAAATGATAAAGTTGCTTCTTCGTCATCATAAATAACGGAAGGCAGATAACTATAGTTTACTGGAGCCTTGTGAACGGGATGTTCCCGACCTTCAGAGCTGTTTGATACGTTGTTCAAAATGATAGACTCTGCAGCCGAGAACTTAGTAACAATCATAGCCAAAATGGCTATAGTTGAGATAAGAAATCGTTTCATATGTGATAATTGTTTAATGAATTGCTGAATTTGGCTGCAAAATTAGAGGAACAATGGTGACAGTGCAAGCTATTTTGGTGCCAAGTAGTTCCACAGTGAATAAATTAGATTCTTGTAACGCCCTTAAACCTTGTTTTTTTGTACCTTTGCAAAAAAAACAAATGAAACGCCGAAATAGCCATTTAATTCTTCTGATACCAATTCTATTTACTGCATGCCATAATTCTTCTTTAATAGAGACCTTAGATTATATAGATTCTTTGTGCAACGTACGTCCCGACTCCGCGGTAATTATGTTGGATTCAATCGGTGAATACGTGTTAAACGAAAATGAAAATGTTATTCATTGGTGGCAGCTTCTTTCCATCAAGTCCCAGGATAGAACGGACAGACCTTTGGTTTCCGATTCCATCATCAAGAAGGTCACAACATATTACGATCAACATGGTCCCATAGAAAAACGAATTGAATCACACTACTACTTGGGGCGGACATACGCAGAGTTGCATGATAGACCCAGAGCGCTTGTTGAATTCCTCAACGTGATATCTCTTTCTGAGAAATACGGTATACCTAATCCTCATGCTATGGCCAATGCTTGTTCCCAACTCTCTGAGATTTATAGAAGACAAGAACAATATTCAACTGCCTTGGACATTGTGAAGAAAGGCTATCAAGTAGCTGAAGATTATGGCTTCATGGATCCTATCTACATTATGGATGTTGCAACTTGTTACAAGGGTGTGGGAGATTTGCAATCCACTCGTAAATTTTACCAGAAAGCTTTGACAATGATGCGAGAAGAGGATTGCCTTGAAGAATATTCTGAGATGATTACAGAAATATTGGATCACTATGCCCGATGGGGGCATAAGAAACAAGCCGATGAATGTCTGCAAATTCTGGAAAGTTTCTCACCAGAGAAACGGCCCAAGAATTACTTTGGAGGCAAGGCCAGCTATTTTGAATATTTCGGGCCGTTGGATTCGGCCATACACTATAATCGCATAGAACTGATGGATTCTACGGACTATTTGAAATGTTGTTATTCTGCACGTACACTGATGGCACTTTATCTAAAAAAGGGAAACTATCAGGAAGCATGTCGCTATGCAATGGCATACGTTGAAGCCAATGACTCCATGAAGTCTCAACTTAAAATAGCTCAGACGCAGGATGCTAATAATGAGTACCAATACTATCGTGACTTAGGAGCTGAGACAGAAGCATATAAACAAGCAAGTAAAGCGCGGCTACATCTAACCTTGACAATAGCTTTAGCCATTATTGTTTTACTATTTGTACTCACCGCTTATCTGTCTTATCAACGGCAAATGGAGCATAAGCTCTATTTGCATAATCAAGTGATACAAAATCAAAAAGAAGAAATGAGGTTGAAAGATGCTACTATCAGCGAACAGCAACATGAGGTGGGAAATCTCATTCGCCATACTCTTTCATCTGTTGTCCTTAATAGTCCATCTGAGGTTTTTGAACGTTTCCAAAACGCGGCAAAAGGCAGGGGACGAATAAAAGACGACATAGAATGGGAAGAACTGGCAGCTACTCTCGACCTGCAATACCCTCATTTCATCACGTCCGTATACGAGCGCTGGCCACTCATTAAACCAGATGAACTTCACGTCGTATGTCTTATGAAGATGGGCTTGAACAACACCCAAATTATGAATGTGACAGAGCAACCAAAGACTTCTGTTTATCGGCGAATAAGGAAAATACGGCAGAATCTAGACGACTTAATAAAAACACAAACGTAACAACTTTTTGTTTTAACTTAGTAGCTCGTTAATGAAGATTGAGGCGATAGCGATTGGTGCTACCCACCGAATCAGGAAAAAGAACGAGACAAAGAGCCAACGGGGATAGCGAAGGGTGTGTTTGTTGGTAAGTTCCTCGACCACCAGCCACTGGGGCAGACGCCATCCTACAAAGATGCTCAACACAATGCCGCTGAGTGGCATAATCCACATCGCCGTCAAATCGTTGAAGGCATCAAAGAAACCGCGCCCGGCAAAAGGACGGAAATCAGCCAACGGCCCAAAACTGAGAGCGCAAAGAGAGCTTAATACCACAACAGTAACAGTCATATAAGTAGCCGCTCGCCGCCGCGACGAGCCATAGCGGTCGACAAAGAAAGCGGTCACTTCCTCGTGCATGGAGATTGTACTGGTCAAAGCCGCAAGCACCAACAGGACATAGAACATCAGCGAAAACACATATCCCAGAATAGGCGTGGCACTGAAGAGCGTGTTGAAGACGCTTGGCAACGTGACAAAGACCAGCCCAGGTCCAGCATCGGGCGACACGCCATCGACAGAAAACACAGCCGGGAAAATGATGAAGCCACTCAACACTGCCACTAACGTATCTATACCCACAACGTTTGCGGCGGTCTTCATGAGCGGCACATCCGGCTTGAAGTAGCTGGCATAGGTCGAAAGGCAGCCTATGGCTATGGACAAGGAGAAAAATGCCTGCCCCAAGGCGCTAAGCAGCGTAGAAGGAGTGATTTTTGAGAAGTCCGGGTGCAAGAGGAAGTCAACCCCACGGGATGCGCCAGGCATCGTGAGAGCCCCGATAGCCAAGAGAAGCATGAGCATGAAGAGCAAAGGCATGAGCACTTTGGAGAAACGCTCTATACCATTTTGCACCCCTCGCTGTATGATGACATGCGTCAGCAAGATGAAAATCAGCGAATACACCAGCGGCCCCCATGTCGACGAGCTGAAGGAGGAGAAGTGTTGCGAAGCATCATTAATGGTGGCAAGCGACCCTGAAGCAGCATCCACCGCATACTTCAACACCCACCCCGCAACTACGGCATAGTAACTGAGAATAAGCGTTACACACAACATTCCCGCATAACCCGTCAAAGGCCACAACTTGTTCAGCCGCTTGGTAAGCCACGAAAAACGCCCTTCACGACTGGGATTCTGCCGCACCAGTTGCTCGTAAGCCGAAGCAATGTCGGTGTGAGTGCGACGCCCGATGATGAATTCTGCCGTCATCATGGGAACTCCAAGAAAGACGACACACGCCAAATAGAGAATGATAAAGGCTGCACCACCATTCTGCCCAGTTTCGACTGGAAAACGCCATATATTGCCCAACCCGACAGAGCTGCCGGCAGTAGCCATTACGATGCCCAGTTTCGTGGCAAAACTTCCTCGTGATTTTTCCATAGACTTGCCTCACACGGGTATGTCACCCAATTAAACCTAATTCCTTGATAAAAATACCTCCCACAGCCAAAGGGATAATCCACCTGAGCAGAAAGACAAACGCGCTGATGAGCCACGAAGGAACACGCAAAGACCCGTGGTTAGTGAGTTGTGCCACAATAATCTCGCGATCGAGGCGCCACCCTACGAATATCGAAATAATAATGCCTCCGACGGGCAGGAATATCTTAGCCGAAACGAAGTCGAAGAAATCGAAGAATGTGAGGCCAAACAATCCTTTGAAATCTGCCAAGACGCCAAACGACAGAGAGCAAAGAACCCCTACTGCGACACATACCAACGTGACAACAGCAGTAGCGGAGCGGCGACTGATATTAAAATGCTCGATGAGGAATGCCGTGGGCGGTTCGTGCAAACTGAACATGCTTGTCAAAGCAGCCAACAGCAACAACAGATAGAACATCACAGAAAAGAACCATCCCAACAAGGGCAGACCTCCAAAAGCAATCTTAAAGACATGCGGCAAGGTAATGAACACCAGACCTGGTCCGGCATCCGGAGCAACGGCTTCGACAGAGAATACGGCCGGGAATATGATGAAGCCACTCATGATAGCCACAATCGTGTCGATAAGTGCTACACTCCCTGCCGTCTTTATCAGCTTGGCATCATCGGTGAAATAACTGGCATAAGTGCATAGGCAACCCATGGCCAGCGACAGTGAGAAAAAGGCTTGGCCCATGGCACTAAGAACAACAGACGATGTCAGCTTTGAGAAATCCGGGTACAACAAGAAGCGCAAACCTTCGCGCGAACCAGGCATTGAAAACGAAAAAACCACCAACATGGCTATAATCAAGAGCAGCATCGGCATCATCAGCTTAGACGAACGCTCGATGCCTGCCTGTACACCACGGTAGATCACGATGTGGCACATCAACATAACCACCAGCATGTAGATTAAAGGTTCCCAGACAGCACCAGAAAAAGACGTGAAGTAAGCAGCACTGTCCGTAATATTCCCGAGCCCACCTACAAGAGCTTCAACCAGGTATTTCATCGTCCATCCTGCCACAACACCATAGTAGCAAAGAATAAACCATGCTGTGAACACCCCTAAGTAGCCTTGCAGGATCCAGCCAGAACGAGGGGCGAGTTGGCGATAGGCATCAGCCGTGTTCTTATGAGTGTGACGGCCAATGATGAATTCAGACACCATGAGCGGCAAGCCCAGCACAACTACGCATAGCACATAGACAAGGATGAAAGCCGCACCGCCACCAGTACCGACCTCTGTAGGGAAGCGCCAAACATTGCCCAAACCTACTGCAGATCCAGCCGAAGCCAGCACAATTCCTAATTTACTATTGAAATTTGCTCTTTTTTTCATAATCGGCTGCAAAGTTATGCATATTTGTTGTAATTTTGCAACAAAATTCAAACATTCTGCAACAATTAATAAATTAACAATCGTAAAATGCTTACATTTTTAAAAAAATATCCCCTGACAGTATGTTTGTCAGCCTTTATCGTTGTAGCATGCCTAATGCCCATACCCGAGGTTCCTGTTGCTGCCGACGTTCCACTCTTCGACAAATGGACTCACATGCTGATGTACACTTGCCTTTGCACATTGATGTGGATTGAATATTGGCACAGCCACAAGCACGACGCCGTATGGTCGCATCTCAACAATCGCTTGTCCCACATTATTCTGTTGGCCTTATGTGTGCCCCTATGTTTGAGCGGCGTTCTGGAACTGCTTCAAGCCTATGCCACCACCTACCGCTCAGGCGAGTGGCTCGACTTTTTTGCCAATACTATTGGTGTAGGCATTGGCAACATTTTGGGCATAAGTTGTGGAAATTACATCAAAACTCGCTGAATTGTTCAAGAAGCGCTTTCAAAGTATCATTTAGCACATAAAAACAACGAAAAAATAGAAAAACGCCAAAATATTTGGCTAAAAAAGCTCTTTTTACTAATTTTGCCCCCAAACAAGCCTAAAAAAAACAACAAATATGGCCTCCAACAAACGCATACGCAACGCCCTAATGTACGTGAATCTGCTGCTTGCATTCGTGTGGGTGCCCCAAAGTGCTACGGCCGACACCCAACGTCGCGACAGCACCAGCCGCCGTCCCTTCGTCAACGAGATACGCGTAAGCACCAGCTCCGACCTGCCCAATCTGCGTCACCGTATGCTCACGTCAGCCATTCCTGTTGAAATCAGGCAACAGGGACGTCACCTTTGCATAACAAGCCGACAGGCTCAGTTGCTGCCCATCTACAGTTCGAGCGGCACCCTCTATTCGTCGTTCCGTCTTTCGAAAGGTACGAACTGGCTCAGCGGGCTTCCCCGTGGCTCTTATTTCATCAACAATCGTAAAATCACCATCAACTGATTCTTGCACGTGGATCCGTCTGCTACCATAGACATAGATAGTATCGTACGCAAGCGTGCCGGCTCGCGTGCGCGGTGGATTCCGCGTTTCGTCACGCGGTGGCTGGAGCGATTCATCCATCAGGACTTCATCAACTCATATCTTATAGAAGGGCGCGAAGGAGTCGATTTCTGCGATGGTGTTATCGAGAAGCTCGGTGTAACGATTGATGTTGAAGGCATCGCCGATTTGCCCGCAGAAGCACGTCCGATGACGTTCGTCAGCAACCATCCGCTTGGCGCCATTGACGGTGTAGCATTGGGCGGCATCATCGGACGCAAGTATGAAGGCCGCGTCAAATACTTGGTCAACGACCTGTTGATGAACCTCAAAGGTCTTGCGCCATTGTGCATAGGCATCAACAAGCTGGGAGGACAGTCGCGCAACTTCCCGCAGCAAGTGAAAGAAGCATTCGAAAGCGACAATCATATCATTATGTTCCCGGCAGGCCTTTGCTCGCGCCTTATTGACGGCGAGATTCACGACATCCCATGGAGCAAGGCCTTCGTGACGAAAAGCGTGCAGAGCCAACGCGACATCGTCCCGGTGCACTTCATCGGACAAAACTCGCCCCGCTTTTATCGCATAGCAAAATGGTGCAAACGTCTACACCTGAAATTCAATATCGCGATGCTCACCCTGCCCGATGAGATGTACCGTTCGCAAGGACGACACTACATCGTGCGCTTCGGGAAGCCCATCCCTTACCAGACATTCGACAACAGCCGCACCCCAGCCCAATGGGCCGCATGGGTCGAGGAGCAAGTTTACAATATATGAACACAGAACCTATAATAGCACCCGTACCCATAGACGTCCTCAAGAGCGAGCTCACCGAGGACCGTCGCCTCCGTTTCACGAACAAGTCGGGCAACGAAGTTTACATCGTCACCTGGCAGAATGCACCCAACGTATGCCGTGAAATCGGGCGCTTACGCGAAATAGCCTTCCGTGCTGCAGGTGGCGGCACAGGGAAAGCGCTCGATCTGGATGAGTTCGACACCATGGAAGTGCCCTACAAACAACTGATTGTATGGGACCCAGACGCCGAAGCCATCATAGGAGGTTACCGTTACTTGTTAGGGTCCGACGTACGCTTCGACGAGGCTGGTCAACCCGTGTTGGCAACCTCTCACATGTTCCATTTCTCGGAACAATTCATCCGCGACTACTTGCCATACACCATTGAGCTGGGCCGCAGTTGGGTATCGAAAGAATACCAAAGCACACGTGCCGGAGCCAAGGCCATCTTCGCCCTCGACAATTTGTGGGACGGACTCGGGGCGCTCACCGTAGTGAAGCCTAATGTGCGTTACCTTTTCGGAAAGGTGACGATGTACCCCAGCTACGACCGCGTGGCACGAGACATGATTCTCTATTTCCTTCGCAAACACTTCCCCGACCCTGATGGCCTTATCATGCCTACACATCCGCTGAATATAGAAGCTGATCCAGAGCAGTTGCGCCAGCTGTTTTGCGAAGATGATTTCAAAGCGGACTACCGCATCCTCAATCGCGAAGTCAGGGCACGAGGCTTCAACATCCCGCCCCTGGTGAATGCTTACATGGGACTATCACCAACCATGCGCATGTTCGGCACGGCCATCAACTATGGCTTCGGTGACGTAGAAGAGACAGGTATTCTCATTGCCGTAGACGAGATCCTCGACGAGAAACGGATACGGCACATTGATAGCTTTGCCGCACAGCATCCTGAGGCTGTGGATCATGTATCAACTACAAATCTGACACATTTCGGAGTCATGAAGTCAATTCCTGTGCTTGTTTTATTTGCGTTAAATCCTTCTTTGATGGAAGCAAAAACAAATGAAAAAATGATTTTGCCAAATGAAATTAAATCAGAAATCGTTTCGGAGCCTCAAAATGCTCAGCAAACACCTCCTTTTGGATGGGAGTGTTTTAGAAAAAATGAAGTTATTCGTTATGTGTCACCTGCTAAGGGTAATGGAGCGGATTATTATTTGATTTTTAGTTCAAATAAAAAAGAAACACCAAATGATGTAGGTTATGTATATTTATTAAGATATGATGCAACCCCTGCTAAAAAAGCTCACATTACTCCTCCTGCGGTAATGTCTATTGTTTATCATGATCTTGGTAAAGACAAAGAGTTTTGCGGTGCAATAGTCATGGAAGATGTTGTGGATAAAAATGGTGAATACAAAGGATATATGAGTAGAGAAATAAAACTCGATGATGAAACTTCACAAAAAATTATAAATTTGATTTCTGATAGAACTCAATGGAAAAATGGAACACGTATAACATTTCGGGAAACAACATCTGAAAAATTACAGCCTTTAAAAGTTTTATAAACAAATACGTCGGAAGTTGAATAAAGTGAAGTAACTTCAACTCCAACCCCACAGACAACGCATACTTCTGAAGTTCAGGAGAGCAAACGGCAAAGTTTAATTGAAAAATAAGCCTTAAAAGAAATACAGAAACAAAGAATGAATCTTAAACAGACTGAGCCTGCGATAGTGCAGGCTCAGTCTGTTTATTTAAATTATGGGGAAGCTCATTCCGTTGATTTTACGATAGAGATCAAGCGCATAGACGTCTGTCATACCGGAAATATAGTCGAGCACAGCCAACAACCGGTCGTAGAGCTTGGGCGAATGAATCTGATATTGCCGCGAAACACGATTGAGCAGCAACTGTGAGTATGCCCTCTCTGGGTGCATCACAGCCTCAACCATAAGGTCGGTGAGGAAGGTCATGACACGGAAGCCGGCCAGTTCTATGTCGACGACATCCTTTGAATGATAGATATGGCCATAGCTCGTGCGAACACAATCGTCGTAGGCTCGGCGAGGCGTATCGGAAATATGTTGGATGAGCGTACCTTGGAACGTGCCTGCGAGTATTTGGTCTTCTGCGTCAACAAATGCTTTTACGCATTCGCTTTCAAGGCAGTTGATAACACATGAACGCAGATATACTATTTGCTCGTTGACATCGTGCACATCGAGTCGGGCAAGGTTGCGCGCTATTTCATCGCGACGTTCAGGAGTAAAATAAGCGAGGAGAAGCTCACGCGTGTCGGCGGTACTGAGTATTTTCAGTTTGTGAGCATCCTCAATGTCCATGATTTCGTAACAGATATCGTCGGCCGCCTCTACAAGATAAACGAGCGGAAAGCGTGCATAGCAAAAAGAACCTGACCTCGAAGGCTTCCGTTCTATGCCCAAAGCTTCGGCTATGCGCTGATAATCTTGCAACTCAGCTTCGAAAAAGCCGAATTTGAGGTGCTCACCAGCGAGATTGCTCGAAAAGGGATACTTGACGATGCTGGCCAAAGTGCTGTAGGTCATTACGAAGCCGCCCGGACGACGGCCATCAAAGTGATGGGTAAGTAGGCGAAAAGCATTAGCGTTGCCCTCAAAATGTGTGAGGTCGTCCCATTGCAAGGGAGTAAGACGGTCGCCCGTCTCAGGGTCTTCAAAGGTTTGTAGCCACCGCCCTGCCCCTTCGCTGAAATAGGTGGCTATGGCTCGCTCACCCGAATGTCCAAATGGAGGATTGCCAAGATCATGAGCCAGACAGGCCGCACTTACGATAGCACCGAGTTCGGTAAGGTGCGTACCGACCAGATCGGGATGACGTTCCAACAAGAGACGTGCACTATCATTGCCCAATGAGCGGCCGACACTCGACACCTCCAAACTGTGGGTGAGTCGATTGTGCACAAAGATACCGCCTGGCAGTGGGAACACTTGAGTCTTGTTCTGCAGCCTGCGAAACGGAGCCGAGAAGATAAGGCGGTCATAGTCGCGCTGAAACTCGGTACGGTCGTCTCGCTGGGCACTCTGGCCCTCCAAGCCAAGGCGTCTGCTGCTTAAAAGTTGTTGCCAATTCATCATAACGATGCAAAAGTAGCTAAAAAATGCCACATCGCGCGCGCGTTCAATAATATTTTTGTACTTTTGTGCCGAAAAATACAAGTCCGCAAGGGCACTCACAGCAAACAGCAGTACCGAAGACATGAAAATTCAAATTATCAACCGCTCACACCACCCTCTGCCATCGTATGCCACACCACTATCAGCAGGCCTCGATCTCCGAGCTAATCTCTCGGAACCCATTGAGATGAAGCCCATGACTCGTGCGCTGGTGCCCACAGGCCTTTTCATAGCCTTACCGGAAGGCTATGAGGCTCAAGTGCGTCCCCGCAGCGGTTTAGCCTTGAAACATGGCATCACCGTGCTGAATGCCCCTGGAACTATAGACGCTGACTACCGTGGCGAAGTGTGCGTTATTCTTGCCAATCTCTCTGACAGCCCTTTCACCATCAATGACGGAGAACGTATAGCACAGATGGTGGTTGCCCGGCATGAGCAAGTGGAATGGGAGCCTGTGACGGAACTCAATGACACAGACCGCGGAGCCGGTGGCTTCGGACATTCGGGCCTCTAAACATCCACACAAGGGACCGAGAATAGAAAGCCACCATAGTTTTCAAAAAAAGTAGACACCCAAGAAGGCACAGTGAAGAGCAGACTTTACATTTTTAATATATTTATATTATGCATAGGCCTTGCTGTAGGAGGCTGTAGTTCGTCGCGAAATGCGGTTGACAAGAGTTCTCCGGCGCAAGAACCTGTTCGGACAGCTCTGGCAAGTAAGAAACTCCACGCCAAAACGCTGAGCATGTCGGAGCAGTCACGGCTGAGTTATCTGTTTCAAGAGGCATCAAAACTGAAAATGCAGGAACGCCACAGCCAAGCCTTCGACTTGCTGCGCCATTGTCAGGCTATTGACAACGAAGCGCCCGAAGTGCTCTACGAACTGGCGCTCTATGAATTATACTTCCGCCAAGACTCCGTTGCCTTGGGGCTTCTCAGACGAGCCATAGCATTCGATCCACTTAACACCTTTTACAAAGAGGCACTGGCCACATACTATCTTAACCGCAATCAAGCAGAACCTGCCCTACCCTACCTGGAAGACATTGTCGCTTTGCGACCTACGCGCAGCGATATTTTAGCACAGCTGACACGCATCTACACAAGCCTTAACCGTCCGTCGGATGCCATAAGGGCCCTTGACCGCATCGAAGTACTCGAAGGGAAGATGCCAAGTGTAAGCTATCAGAAATTTGCGCTCTACAAACAGATGGGGCAGGAAGAGAAAGGCTTCAGTGAGCTCGAAAGCCTCTGTCAGGAATACCCTCACGAAATGAGCTATCGTCTGGCCATTGCGGATCAATTATTGGCGGCAGACCGCGAAGAGGAAGCCTTGAAAGTGTACGATGAAGTGAGACGCACAGAACCGGAGAATGCTGGTTTGCACCTCTCGATGCTGCAATACTATCGCCACACGGGCAACGACTCGCTCTTTGCTGTTGTACGCGACTCGCTGCTCTTCGCTCCGAAGAGCGACAGTGAAGTGCGTGTAGCACTAATGCGCGACCTCATAGCCACAGAAGTTCACGATGACAGCTTAGGCCGGCATCATATCGTAGAAACCTTTGACAGTCTCGACCAAAACTTCGGGCGTGACCTTGACCTGTTACAACTTAGAGCTGCTTACCTTGCGACCTACGACAAAGGTAACGACAGCGACTTTGTTGCCGTGATGGATCGCGTGATAGAGCTCGAACCAGCCAACACGCAGGCAGTGTTCTATCTCATACAATACTACGGACAGCACCAACAATACAAGAAGTTGGAAGATATCTGCAGAAGAGCTCTGCTCACACATCCCGAAGAACTGCCATGCCATTTCTATCTCGGGGTGGCACTCTACCAACAGGACAAGAAGAGCGATGCCATGAAGGCCTTTGAAGACGGTTTGTTACAGAAAACAGACGAGAGCCAACCTACTATGGTCGCAGATCTCTACAGCATATTGGGCGACCTCTATCATGAGATAGGTCGCGAGGATGATGCTTTCGAGGCATACGACTCATGCCTTGTCTATCAAGATGACAACGTAGGATGCCTCAACAACTATGCCTACTACCTTTCACAACTGAAGCGCAACCTCGACAAGGCTGAAGAGATGAGCTACCGCTCTATTCGCTTAGAGCCCGGCAACAAGACGTTTATCGACACCTATGCTTGGATATTATTCATAAAGGGACGATATACCGAGGCCGAACATTATATCAATCGTGTATGTCCTCCCGACTCTTCTGACGCAGCCCTCCTTGCCGACCCAAACATTTCAGGAGTCGTTTTGGAACATGCAGGTGACATAGCCTCCATGAACGGAAACACAGAGTTGGCTCTACGTTTTTGGACCTTGGCACAAAAAGCCGGAGGCAACGGACTCACACCTTTACTGCCTAAGAAAATCAGGCTGAGAAAATATGTAGAATAATATAACACTACAAAAACACATAGACAACGATGAAGAAATATCTCATAATAGGCCTTGCGGCTCTGTTCATAGTCTCTTGCGCATCACGCCGAAAAGCGATGAAAGAGGATGCCGACGGCACGACCAACGCTACATCCTTGAATATACATACACAAGAAGAGCAGCAACAAAAAAAGGAACAGGTTGTGGCACAAATGCAGCGGAACAGCCAGAGCACAAACGGGATACGCGCACACTTGAATGTCTCGCTGGCCGCTAATGGGCGCTCATTAAGTGCTGGAGGAACGCTCAAAATGAAGCGCAACGAGATCATACAAATCTCACTGACGGCTCTGGGACTTTTTGAAGTAGGACGTATGGAACTCACTCCGGACTACCTTTTTGTTCAAGACCGAATCAACAAACAATATGTGCAGGTGCCGTGGCGAGAGATTGAGGCTTTACGCAACAGCGGTGCAGACTTCTACACCTTCCAGGCAATATTCTGGAATGAGCTGTTCGTGCTTGGGCAACACACTAAACCAACCGAAGCAGATTTCCAAATAAGCCACTCTGGAAAGAAAGCAACCTTGACTCCCGCCAAACAACATGTTGCCGTGAAGCAACAAGCACTGCAATTCATCGTAGACACTTCACGACAGCTGCTTGAGCGAGCTATTTTGAAGACAACACAAGGAACCCCTCTCGATGTGACATGCGACTATGCCGATTTCACACAATTAAACAGTTCAACATTTCCACAGACCATGTTGCTCGCCATTACGGCTGGAACAAAACGCTACTCAGCCGACTTCACTTTCTCAAGTTTACAAGCAGATGAGAGCTTGAAGAATCTGGCAACGAAACCTTCAGGCAGCTACAAGAGGGTTGCCTTCGACGACATCATCAAGCAACTGGTGAAATAACAATTGATATGGAAACAATGCGTAACATACTTCTCATTGCTTTATTTATGTTTTTGCCTCAGTCTGTGCTATCGCAGACCAAGAAGATTAATGCACTGAAAAGCCAGAAAGCACAGATAGAGCAAGGCATAAAAAAGGCCAAGACACAGCTCAACGCCACCAAACATGAGGCTGTAAAGAAAGAGCAAACGGCCGACTTCCTCGAAGAGCAGATAGAGGGACGCTTACGCTACATCCATCAATTGGAGTCAGAGATTGACTCTATGCAGACAAGAATAGACCGCCTGACGTCAGAGCTCAAGCAACTAAACCTGCAAGTCGCCGACAAGCGAGATAAATATATCCAAAGCTTGCGAGCAGCACGCAACTCACAAAACCTACGCAACCCCGTGTTATTCTTTTTCTCTGCGAAATCCTTTCCTCAGATATACAGACGCATGCGCTATGCCAAGGAATTTGCGGCACTGCAAAAGAACCTCGGCCTGCAGCTAATGAGCAAACAGAATGAGGCTCGCGACAAACAGAATCAACTACTGGAGACAAAACAGCAAATGAGCGTGGCTGTGCAAGAGGTGATAAAGGAGCGCAAACAGCTTTCAGCTCAGCATTCGGTAGTAAAGGCAAACGTTGCCGAATTGCACAAGAAAGAGAAAGAAATAGAGAAACATGTTGCCGAGCAACAGAAACAGCTGACTGCTCTTAACAAAAAAATCGATGAACTCGTAGCTTACGAGATAGAACAGGCGCGTAAACGCGCCGAGGCTGAAGCTCGCCGCAAACGCGAAGCCGAAGAACGGGCTGCAAAGGCAAAAGAACAATTAGCCCAAGAGAACAAAAGCACAAAAAGAGGCAAGGGCAATAAAGGCGACAAGCGCAAGAACACGAGCAGCACAAAATCAGCCAACACAGCACCTTCAAAATGGCTGACAGCAGAAGACCGTCAGCTCAACGGTAGTCTGGAACAGAACAAAGGGCGACTACCAGTACCTATAACTGGCCCCTATCGCATTGAACGTCGATTCGGGCTCAACCGTGTGTCGTCTACTATTGTGCTCGACAACAAAGGCGTCAACTATATGGGACAATCCGGAGCTCACGCACGTTCTATCTTCGACGGTGAGGTTTCGGCAGTATTCCAGTTGGGTGCTCTGAAGAATGTGCTTGTTCGCCACGGCTCATATATTTCGGTCTATTGCAACCTTTCTTCGACTATTGTAGTACGCGGACAAAAAGTCAAGGCCCGTGATATCTTAGGCACAGTAGCAGCAGACGAGAGTGGCAGCTACATCCTGCATTTCCAGTTGCGCAAGGAAACAGCGAAACTCAATCCTGAAGCATGGATTGGGAGATAGGAAGTTCCGACCCTTATGTTTAAAACGCTATAACACCAGTCCGTCAAGCATTGAAATATACTCACGAATAGCTTGACGAAGCTCGGAAATGTAGATAAACTCATTAGCCGTATGACTGCGTGCACTGTCGCCTGGTCCCATCTTCAATGAAGGCCATGGCATGAGTGCCTGATCGGAGAGCGTCGGAGAACCGAAGGTACGACGCGGAGTCCCATCCGGGAGAGCCCCAAGAGCAAGTGCACTACGGACAAGAGGATGTGCGATGTCAATATGCGATGAGCCCAGGCGGAAAGAGCGAGCCTGAACATTGCTTTTTACGCACGCGCGTACTTTATTATATATTTCCTCATTGGAATAAAACTCATTGGAACGCACGTCTACAGTGAAGGTACAACTATCGGGAATCACATTGTGCTGAGTGCCAGAATTGATAATCGTAGTAGTCATCTTTACTGGTCCAAGCAACGCAGAAACATGCTCAAAACGGTAAGAACGAATCCACTCGATATCCTGCATTGCAATGTATATCGCGTTAATCCCTTCATTGCGTGCAGCGTGACCTGCCTTACCGGTAGCCGTACAATCGAGAACCATCAGCCCACGTTCTGCCACAGCCGGTTGCATTCCTGTAGGTTCCCCTACGAGAGCCACATCCACAGACGGCAACAACGGCACTACACGCGATAGCCCATCTACGCCGGAAACCTCTTCTTCAGCAGACGCGAGCATAATAAGATTGTAAGTCTGAGGATGACTCGAAAGCACCCTGAATGTTTGAATCAGGCTAACAAGAGAAGCTCCATCATCATTAGCACCGAGACCATACAGGCAATCCCCAGCCAGCAAAGGAGAAAATGGGTCTCGAGTCCAAGCAGCAGCAGGTTTGACCGTGTCAATATGAGCATTGAGCAGCAGCGTCGGACGCTTGGCGTCATAGCCAGATGCTATGACCCATACGTTGTTTGCTTCGCGATGCACATTCATGCCACGACTGGAAAGGAAACGGGCGACAATATCTGCAGCTTCCGACTCGGACCTGCTGATACGAGGTACCGATATAAGCTGCATCAACAAGTCAAGTGCCTCTGTTGTAAGTTGGTTTACGTCTGTCATTGAGAAATCACCGATTTAAGATGTCACACAAACAATGCCATTTGTTATAAACAGCAAGGCAAAAATAGAATAAATCTTTGATGTACGAACGATAAGAGCTAAACTTTTAATCATTTGCGAGCACACTTTTAGCCTTTGCCGACTTATTTTTACCGCTTTTCAAACTGCTAACGTAAAAAAAGTTCATTAATCATCGTCAATCGTTGAAAGTTTTAGCTATCTTTGCATCGACAATGAATTAAAGAAGAATGCGCATATGTTGAACAAAGCATCACTCTCTGTACTCATCCACGAGCAGGCCAAGGTGTATGGCACGAAAACGGCCTTAAGCTATCGCGACTATGAAACGGCCACGTGGAAGGATATCTCTTGGCGAGAATTCTCGGATGTCGTAGCCCTCGCATCTAACGCCCTGATAGAATTGGGAGTAGGCGAGCAGGAGAACATTGGCGTCTTCACTCAGAACAAGCCCGAAGGCGTTTGCGTCGACTTCGGGGCCTATGGTATTCGCTCAGTCACGATTCCGTTCTATGCCACCAGTAGCGAAGCACAGATTCAGTACATGATAAACGACGCTTCCGTACGCTTCGTCTTTGTAGGCGAGCAATATCAGTACGACACTGCATTTCGCGTACTGAAAATGTGCCCCACACTCGAACGTCTCATTATCTTTGACAAGAATGTAGAAAAGAATCCACGAGACCAAGTTTCGATGTATTGGGATGAGTTCCTTCAGATGGGTAAGGGACTGCCACATGCTTCAGAAGTGGCACGTCGGGCTGCATCAGTTCAACCCGACGATCTCGTTAACATCCTCTACACAAGCGGAACGACAGGCGTATCGAAAGGCGTGACACTCACCTATCGCATGTATGAAGCAGCCATTCCAGCTAACGACAAAGTGATGGATCTTAGCGAGAACGATGTCATCATGTGCTTCCTGCCATTCACACATGTATTTGAAAGGGCGTGGAGTTATTGGTGCCTCAGCAAAGGTTGCCAATTGGCTATCAACCTGAAGCCTCAAGACATACAAATGACTTTACGGGAGGTACACCCAACCTGTATGGCTGCCGTTCCACGTTTTTGGGAAAAAGTATACTCAGGAGTACAGGAAAAGATTGCCTCAAGCAGCGTGATGCAACGCAAGCTGATGCTGGATGCACTTGCCGTAGGAAAGAAATATAACGTAGACTATAAAATGCGCGGACTGATGCCGCCCCTGCAGCTCAAGCTCAGGTACAAGTTCTATGAGAAAACCATTATAGCCTTGCTCAAGAAGACCCTCGGACTTGAGCGTGCAAATTTCTTTCCTACAGCAGGCTCTTTCATACCTCCTGCAATCGAGGAATTTGTACATTCTTGTGGCATCAATATGACTGCTGGCTACGGAATGACAGAAACCACAGCCACCGTTTCATGCGATTGGCACCATATGCCCGTTACCATTGGCTCTGTAGGACGAGTGCTCGAAGGGATAGAGATATCATTTGGTGAAAATAACGAAATACTTCTTCGAGGCGACACCATTACGAAGCAATATTTCCGCAAGGCAGAAATCACAGCCAATTCTTATGACGAAGAAGGATGGTTCCACACTGGCGACTGCGGCTATCTCAAAAACGGAGAGCTTTTTCTTACCGACCGCATCAAAGACCTCTTTAAGACGAGCAATGGCAAATACATATCGCCACAGGCCCTGGAATCGAAATTTGTCGTAGACAGATTCATTGATGAAGTGGCAATAATCGCTGATGAACGCAAATTCGTATCGGCCCTTGTTATCCCAGACTACACGCTACTGGAGCAGTGGGCGACAGACAACGCCATTGATTTCAACAACAGAGAGCAACTATGCAGCAACCCTATTGTCAATAAGATGATTATGGAACGTATAGAAACGCTGCAACAAGAATTTGCTCACTACGAGCAAGTGAAACGAATCACCTTGCTACCAGAGCCTTTCTCACTCGAACGAGGAGAACTCACAAATACATTGAAAATCAAGAGACCTGTTATCGCACATAACTACAAGGCTCAAATAGACGCCATGTATAACGAAGAGTATTTATGAACTAATCACACCTATTAACGTGATCACAGCAGAACAACTAAAAGAAATACAAGAACGCACAGAAGCGCTCTACAAATATCTCGACATTCCACACAAACAGATGGAATTAGAGGAAGAACAGCTACGTACTCAGGCACCAGATTTCTGGGATAATGCCAAACGGGCGGAAGAGCAGATGAAAAAAGTAAAAGGGCTCGAAAAGTGGATTAAGGGATATGAGGAAGTGCGAACCTTAACCGACGAGCTCGACACGGCATTTGAATTTTACCGCGAAGAATTGGTAACTGAGCAAGAGGTTGATGATTTATACGCTCGCACCATTGCCGCACTGGAAGGCTTGGAGCTCAGGAACATGCTTCAACAGGAAGAAGACCCGATGGATGCTGTTCTGAAAATAAATTCCGGAGCAGGCGGCACCGAGGCTCAAGATTGGGCACAGATGCTCATGCGAATGTACATGCGATGGGCTGAGCAGAATGGCTACAAGCTGACCGTGGCCAACTTGCAAGACGGCGACGAGGCTGGAATCAAGACCGTAACGATGCAAATCGAAGGAGAATATGCCTATGGCTATCTCAAAAGCGAAAGTGGCGTCCACCGCTTAGTTCGTGTGTCGCCCTATAATGCACAAGGCAAGCGCATGACAAGCTTCGCGTCTGTTTTTGTCACGCCACTCGTGGATGACACCATTGAGGTCTACGTTGACCCCGCACGCGTCAGTTGGGACACATTCCGAAGCAGTGGCGCAGGAGGACAAAACGTGAACAAGGTAGAGACCGGCGTTCGTCTTCGATACATGTACAAAGACCCCGACACAGGAGAAGAGGAGGAAATCCTCATTGAAAACACAGAAAGCCGCAAACAGCTTGAGAACAGAGAAAATGCCATGCGACTTCTGAAATCGCAACTCTACGACAGGGCTATGCAAAAGCGTAGGGAAGCCCAGGCAAAGATTGAGGCCGGCAAGAAAAAAATTGAGTGGGGATCACAAATCCGTTCATACGTTTTCGACGATCGGCGCGTAAAAGATCATCGCACAGGCTTTCAGACATCAGACGTAGGAGCCGTCATGGATGGCAAAATCGACGGCTTCATCAAAGCTTACCTCATGGAATTCGGAGGCGACGCTCCTGCATAAGCGATATTAATATATTCTTTAGAATAAGACAGAAACCTAAATATTAAATCATCATGAGCAAAACAAAGAAAGAAATTCGAGCTGCCAAGAAGGCTGCAAGAGAAGAACGCCAGGCTAAACGCGTCATCAATTGGATTATAGGCGGACTTATCGTTCTATTCATCGTGATTGCTGTTTACGCATTCTTAGTATAAGAAAATGGCTTTAGAAATTGAACGAAAATTCTTAGTCAAAGGCGACGCCTACAAAGACGCCGCCTTTAATCATAGCCATATAGCTCAAGGATATATATGCTCGCACCCAACAGTCAGGGTAAGAATACGCGACCAAAAGGGATATCTGACGATTAAAGGCGGCAGCCATGATAACGGACTATCGCGATATGAGTTCGAGACAGAGATTCCTTTTGTAGATGCACTTGCAATGATGAGGTTGTGCGAACCTGGCATCGTAGAAAAAACAAGATGGCTTGTAAAAGCCAATGACGGGCACATCGTTGAGGTGGACGAGTTCCACGCTGATAACGAAGGACTTGTCGTGGCCGAAATTGAGCTCAAGGAACCTGAAGAAGCTATCGACCTTCCGCCTTTTATAGGAAAAGAAGTAACTGGCGAACGCAAATACTACAACTCTCACTTACGCAAATATCCATTTTGCATGTGGGACAAAGAAACCGGCGAATGAATGTAGATAAGGCAATAACATTATTGCTGAACATTGAAGGAGCAATAAGGAATTGACCGCCATACATCAAGATTTCGCCAACAATTTTTACAGCCACACAGTCGCGAATAAGAGGTGACAGCCAAGTCCTATTTTAGCTTCACCTCTCATTATCAACTTATGTTATTTTAGACAATCATATCAATCAATACTCTATTTTCGCATGCTCAGTTTCGTTAGGTTATCAGGTTATTAGGTCGCTTGTCGCATAGAGTTTTTTTGGTGAAGATAGCATCTTATGCAAAATACATACTACACCTTATAACCTAAAAACCTATAAACATAAAAACCTTAATAGTTGGGCACTTGCGAAACATGAATCAATTATAGCATTCGATATTTTTTATAACGGAGAAAACCGGAGGCAAGGTGAAAAAGTTTTCACTTTGCCTCCGGTTTTTTTGTTTTTTCCATCGCAGCAAATAACACCACATCAAACACCTACGCCATCGACTCTTAGCAACCATTAATGTGTTATATTACTGTCTGCCTGTCAGGAGCGCAGCCATTCCAAGTCATTACTACACAGCATTTAAGCTTGTCGCCGATACCTGAGGAGCATTCAGATTGCCTTTTGCCGTCGGAAGGCCGACGAGCCGGAACCATCAACAATCCAAGACAAGCCTTCTTTCCCAATTATATGACCGCTCGTTTATACAGAAAACAGGACATTCACCCAACTGTTTTGATTATTCCATGGCCTTGGAACAATCATTCCGTGACCATGGAATAATCATTCCAAGGTCATGGAATAATCAACACACCCGCATGAGTCGCGATTTTTATCCAAGCAAAAACGCTCAAACAGCCTGGCTTCACGCCCTTAACATCGAAGCATGAATACAGATTTTAGCGGACAGTCAATCGGAAGTATTCGGAGAAACTTGTAAAAGCTCTGTGCCTGCGTTCGGCTTCAACGGATGATACAGCACGAAAACATTTGGAGAAGCTTGTAAAAACTCCGTACCAACGCTCGATTACAGCGAACGACGTCGCCAGAATGCACTGGGCGAAACTTGTTTAACGGCAGAAAACGAGAACAAGGGAGTTAAGCTGACAGGCGATGAACTGCCCAATGCACAAATGCACTTGCACTGCTGTTATTGATATTAAATGTTATTAACATCTGTCGAATTATTGATTACGGATCTGTTTAACGACCAGAAATAAAGGAGTAATAGCCTCGGTGATGAGACAAACTAGAAGAAATGGATGGAAAGAGCGGCTAATAATCCCGACTAAAGTTAAAGCATTACTTTAAGTGGTAAGTTGCCGACATTACAGCAATTTACAATATTTTTAAAAATATTTTGAAATAATTCTTGCATGCTAAAAAAAAAGAATTTATCTTTGCGGCATGGAAACGGACATGTACCACATTCCTGTGCTACTAAGTGCCTCAGTTGAGGGCTTAAATATCCGGCAAGATGGCACGTATGTGGACGTGACGTTAGGCGGCGGAGGTCACAGTCGATGCATACTGCAAGGCTTGGGGCCAGAAGGACGTTTATTTAGTTTCGACCAAGATGCCGATGCTATCGCCCGTTGCGCTTCATTGCGCGATGAGCTCGGCAAAGGTGAACAATGGACGCTCATCCGTTCTAATTTCCGTTACCTGAAAAATTGGATGCGCTACTACGGCATCGATGGTATTGATGGGGTTATGGCAGACTTGGGTGTGTCAAGCCATCACTTCGATGACGGCAGTCGAGGCTTCAGTTTTCGCAGCGATGCGCCTCTGGACATGAGGATGAACCAAAAGGGCGGCGATACGGCAGCTACTGTGTTGAAGAACTACTCGTCAGAGCAATTGACAAACGTCTTTCGCCTGTACGGAGAACTAAAGCAAGCACGCAGATTGGCTGACTTAATCGTAAACACCCGTCAGTTGCATCCCATCTCTACGACAGGCCAGTTGGCCGAGCTTTTCAGGCCCATTCTCGGTCGGGAGCACGAAAAGAAAGACTTAGCTCGCGCTTTTCAAGCCCTCCGTATCGAGGTGAATCACGAAATGGACGCTCTGCGTGACATGTTGCAGGCTGCGACTGAGCTATTACGTCCCGGCGGACGGTTGGTAGTAATATCCTACCATTCTCTGGAGGATCGTATAGTGAAGAATGTGATGAAAGCCGGTTCTATAGATGGCACAGCGAAAACGGATGCCGTTTATGGACGCGCTCTATCCCCTTTCAGGGCTATAAGCAAGGCCATCACGCCTACGGCAGAAGAACTGGAAGCCAATCCAAGAAGCAGAAGCGCAAAGTTAAGGATTGCTGAGCGCACAGACATCTGAGGGTACACCGGCAGACTAACCATCGGATGTTAGGGTAACAAGCGAGGAGAGGTGTTACGATAAAGGAGTAGAAGAGCACCTTGTTCACGCGTTTTAGTTCATATAGGTAAAAGTGAGATCGCATGAAACTCAACAGCGACGATCAGATTATTGAGGGTGCCCCTATACGCGGGAATTCTCAAGACGATAAAGATTTGCAGCATACAGCTCAGCACGACACTGGCAACAGCGTTGAAGATGAGGACAATGCTGTAAGTTTTGATTTGCCTATAGACCCCATCCCTACAGCCGTGACAGACGAAGCATCGGAGGATGAGAACGCCGAAGCGCCACGTTCTGGGTGGCGCCTTTTCTCTTCGGAAGACCTGCCTCAAGTGTCGCTACGAGAGATTTTGGGCGGCGATTATTTGATTGGCAGTTTTCTGAGAAGACAGATATGGTTTATTCTCTTCTTAGTGATGCTTTCGATTGTCTACATCTCTAATCGCTATGCTTCGCAGCAAGAGATTATAGAAGAAGAGACCATGCGCAAGGAGTTGATAGAAAAAAAGAATTACGCCTTGACTCAGTATGCCGAATTAACTATGCGCACTCGCCAAAGCAGTATTGAAAGGCTCTTGAAGAGTTTCGGTGACAGCACCCTCACTTCAGCCAAGGAACCGCCTTTCATCATTTACAAATAAAAGAATCGTACAACGTGTTACCAAATGTAGGGCATGAAATTCGACAGCAAACGGATTATCCCACGATACTTGTTCGTCATCATATTGATGACAGTAGCAGGAGTAGCAATCATAGGCACAGCCGCCTATGAGATGTTCTTTCGTGGCAACTATTGGCGAGCTGTTCGAGAGCGCATGGCAACACAGCAAAAGGACATTCCGGCTATAAGAGGCAACATTTATTCGGCCGACGGGCAGCTGATGGTCGGCTCTATGCCTGTGTACACGCTACGCATGGATTTTGTAGTCAAAGACCCTAACGACAGCATAGCTGAACGTAAATTACAACTTTGGCGCGACAGTGTATTCGCATGCGAGCTTGATAGCTTTTGCATCGGCCTCAATCAGCTCTTCCCTGAAACGAGCATTGCTGAATTCAAGACGAAATTACTTGATGGCAAGCGACGGGGGCGCCGTAATCTGGCCATTAAGCACAATGTTTCCTATATTAAATATAAGGAAAGCCTTAAACTACCCTACGCAAGGCACGGCCGCATAAAGACCGGGTTCTATGCGGAAGAAATCCCCCAACGCCAGAAACCTTATGGAAATATGGCCACAAGAACTTTAGGTTCTTTGATGACCAGCAATGATTCAGCCCGCAACGGTCTGGAATTAGCTTACGACAGCATCCTTCGAGGAATCAACGGGAAAATGCATCGGGAGAAAGTGCGTCGGCAATGGATGGACAAGACGGATGTAGAGCCCATCAACGGCCTGGACCTCATAACCACCATTGATGTAGGCATGCAAGATGCAGCCGAGAAGATTCTCGAACGCAAGCTTAGAGAAATAAATGCCGAAATCGGCGTGGTAGTACTCATGGAAGTAGCCACCGGCGATGTCAAGGCCATAGTCAATCTTACGCGTATTGCCCCGGGAGTGTACGCCGAGGTTAAGAATAACGCCATCACTGACCTGTGGGAACCAGGATCGACGTTTAAGACCGCATCCATGATGGTCGCTTTAGAGGATGGCATGGTCACTCGCGACGACTGGGTTGACGTCGGCAACGGACAGTGGATGATGCATGGCCGAGTGATGAAAGACCATAACTGGCGCAAGGGCGGCTACGGACGAAAGATATCAGTGGACGAATGTCTCATGTTCTCTTCGAACGTCGGTGTAAGCCGCATCATAGACGAACACTACCACGACCATCCAGAGAAATATGTCGACGGTCTCTATCGCGAAGGTGTAGGAGTACCGTTTGACTTGCCTTTTCCCGGTGCAGGAAAACCGAACGTCAGACGCCCGAAGCCAGATGGTTCCAACTGGAGCAAGACAGCTCTCCCTTGGATGAGCATCGGGTATGAGACTCAGATACCGCCAATTTATACGGTAGCTTTCTATAATGCAATAGCAAACAATGGACGAATGGTGCAGCCCCGCTTCGTCAGAGAGATTCGCCAGAACGGAGTAACGCTGAAAGAATTTCCTGTCGTCACCATCAAGGAACGCATCTGCAAGCCCAGCACGCTGCGTGATATCCACGAAATACTGGAACGGGTTGTCAACGATCCCACAGGACTGGGGAAGAAAGCAGGTTGCAAGCAATTCAAGGTCTGCGGAAAAACAGGCACGGCCCAAGTGGCCGACGAGCATGGCAGCTACCACGGTTCACCTGCACGCTACATGGTCAGCTTTGCGGGCTTTTATCCCAGCGAAGCGCCAAAATACTCATGTGTAGTGTGCATAAAGAAGAGCGGACTTCCCGCTTCCGGTGGCGGACAAGCAGGCCCAGTCTTCAGCGAGTTGGCACAATTTGTAATGGCAAAAGGCGTATTCCGCGAACCTTCGGAAGCCGCAGACAGCACGTCGGTGTTTGAAGCGCCAAAGGCTAAGAAACTCTCTCCTGTCAGCAAAGGCATAGTGCCTGACGTAACAGGAATAGGGCCTCGCGAAGCTGTGAAAGCGCTCGAAGCTGCCGGACTGAAAGTCAAAATAAACGGACAAGGAATAGTCAAGAACCAAGATATTGCCCCGGGAACAAAAGCAATCAAGGGAAGCACGATTACCCTTCAGCTCTCGATGCAATAACAACAATAACTGTAATGATTCTCCCAGAACATAAATCTCACATTAAAGACGATGACTATGATACTTTCAGAACTTCTTTCTACAATACCGCATTGCGAGGTTAAAGGACGTACAGACATCCAGATTCACGACATCCAGATAGATTCACGACAAATATCTGAAGGTGACTTGTTCATCGCCATTGCAGGCACTCAGGTTGACGGCCACAGGTTCATCCCTACGGCCATAGAATCAGGCGCCAAAGCTATTGTATGCCAACACATTCCAGAAGGTGTAGATCAAGACGTCACATTCATCGTCGTTAACAACACCGAAGCAATCGTAGGGCCATTAGCGCACACTTTCTTCGGCAAGCCAACAGAGAAACTGGACTTAGTAGGCGTTACGGGCACGAACGGCAAGACTACGATAGCCACATTACTATTCAAGCTTTTCAGTCGTTTTGGCTATAAGTGCGGCCTCGTGTCGACAGTATGCAACTATATCGACAATGAGGCAATCCCGACGAGCCACACGACACCTGACCCAATCACCCTGAACCGGTTGCTCGGGCGCATGGCAGATGAGGGTTGCCGCTATGCTTTTATGGAGGTAAGCTCCCACAGCGTTGTACAACATCGTATCGACGGACTTGTTTTCCGTGGAGGTATTTTCACGAATCTCACACGCGACCATCTCGACTATCATAAAACATTCGAAGCCTATCGCGATGCCAAGAAAGGATTCTTTGACATGCTGCCCAAAGGCTCGTTTGCCGTTACCAACGTCGATGACCGCAATGGCAGTTTCATGGTGCAGAACTCAAAGGCAGACTGCAAGACATATTCCGTACGTGGCTTAGCCGACTTTCATGCCCGAATATTAGAAGAAAGCTTCGAAGGGATGACTTTAGACATCTGCGGACGTGAGGTCTGTGTTCAATTCATCGGGCGCTTCAACGTGTCGAACCTTCTGGCTGTCTATGGCGCGGCAATTTGCATGGGACGCTCGGCTGAGGATGTACTCGTCGGGCTCAGCACACTACGCCCTGTCAACGGTCGCTTCGAAACCATCCGGTCCAATGAAGGCGTCACTGCAATCATAGACTATGCCCACACACCCGATGCCTTGGACAATGTCTTAGCTACCATCAATGAGATACTTAAAAAGCCGGGGAATTGCATCACGGTATGCGGTGCCGGCGGCAATCGCGACAAAGGCAAACGCCCACTGATGGCCCAGTCTGCCGTACGCGCTTCAAATCGAGTAATTATTACTTCCGACAATCCACGTTTCGAGGAGCCTCAAGCGATTATAGACGACATGCTTTCGGGCATCTCATCCCCTGAAGACAGAAGCAAGGTAATCAGCATCGTTGATCGCAGAGAAGCAATACGAACCGCCTGCATGATGGCCCAGCCTGGCGACGTCATTCTCATTGCAGGCAAAGGCCACGAAGATTACCAGGAAATCAAGGGTGTCAAGCATCACTTTGATGATCACGAGATAGTTCGTGAGGCCTTTGGATTGGCATAAGACAAGCGTTTCACTCGAATCGACCCGTTTCCTCTATTTCCATTTTATACTCTTCCTACACTATGCTATACTACCTTTTCAGATACCTCAGTGAATACGGCATTCCAGGCTCTCACATGTGGAGCTACATTTCATTTCGTGCCATCTTGACTTTAGTGCTTTCATTAATGATTTCAGCATGGTTTGGCGAATGGTTCATTAAATATATGAAAAGCCATAAGCTGAGCGAGCAACAACGTGATGCAAGCATTGACCCGTATGGGGTAGAGAAAAAAGGAGTGCCTACGATGGGCGGAATCATCATCATCGTAGCCACCGTCATCCCCTCCTTGCTGTTTGGGCGTCTGCGCAACATATATATGCTCCTAATGCTTGGCACGACCTTATGGCTTGGTCTGTTGGGATTCATAGACGACTACACGAAAATGACCAAGAGCAAAGATGGCATCAAACCCATTTTTAAGCTTGCAGGTCAGGCTTTACTCGGATTCGTTGTCGGGCTCGTCTTGTGGCTGAGCCCGGACGCTGTAATCAGGGAAAACATAAGCATCCAGCAAGAAAACGGCGTAGAAGTCGTTCACAAAAGCGATCCTGTTAAAAGCACACTTACAACAATCCCCTTCGTCAAGAACAACAACCTCAGCTATACCGAGGCTTGCTCATGGATGGGGAAATACAAGAGCGCTGCAGGATGGGTCTTATTCGTATTTGTCACCATCTTTATCGTAATGGCCGTAAGCAATGGAGCCAACATGAACGATGGCATGGACGGGATGTGCGCCGGCAACTCTGCTATCATGTGTTTTGCACTTGCCATATTAGCTTATGTGTCATCTCACACCCAATTTGCCGCATACCTAAACATCATGTATATTCCAGGCTCGGAAGAATTGGTTGTTTTTCTCATGGCATTTGTCGGAGCCTTGATAGGTTTCCTATGGTACAATGCATATCCTGCCCAGGTTTTCATGGGAGATACAGGATCATTAGCCATTGGCGGAATCATTGCCGTAACAGCCATTATCATTCACAAGGAACTGCTGCTGCCACTTATCTGCTTTATCTTCTTGATTGAAAGCATAAGTGTTTTAGCACAAACCAACTATGCGAAGTACGGCAATAAGCGGGGACTGAAGCTTCGCGTATTTAAGCGTGCCCCCATTCACGATGCATTCAGGATTAGACCAGAGCAAATACCTTCAGACTTCAAGATTCTGTTCAATTGGCCTAAAGGCTGTTGGTTAGAATCTAAAATCACAACCCGTTTTTGGATTGTGTCTATTATGATGTGTGCTTTGGCAATCGTTACTTTAAAGATCAGATAACAATGAAACGAATAGTGATATTAGGTGCTGCAGAGAGCGGTGTTGGCGCTGCAGTTTTGGCTAAGAAAGAAGGTTTCGATGTATTCGTGACCGACATGGGCTCTATCAAGCCGCATTACAAAGAGCAACTCAATGCTCATGGGATAGCATGGGAAGAAGGGAAGCACACGGAATCGTTAGTGCTCAACGCCGACGAGATTATCAAAAGCCCGGGAATCCCTGACACAGCTCCAATGGTCATCAAGGTGAAAGAATCCAACATTCCTATCATTAGCGAGATAGAGTTTGCCGGCCGATATACCAAGTCCCAAATGATTTGCATAACAGGATCAAACGGCAAAACGACAACCACCAGCCTCATCTATCACATCTTCAAGCGCGCAGGCTATGATGTTGGTCTCGCTGGCAACATCGGACGCTCACTGGCCCTGCAAGTTGCAGAAGAGCCACATGAGTACTACGTAATCGAATTGTCGAGTTTTCAGCTTGATAACATGTACGATTTCCGCGCGAACATTGCAATATTACTAAACATAACTCCAGACCACCTCGATCGTTATCACAATTCCATGCAGGAATATGCTGATGCAAAGATGCGCATAGTTCAGAACCAGACAAAGGACGATGCATTCATCTTCTGGAATGAAGACCCCGTTATCCAGCGAGAGCTTGAAAAGTACCATATTGAAAGCCGCATGTGTCCTTTCAGCATCATCAAACGTGAGGGTATGATAGGCTATATCTCAGACGGAGAATATATCATTGAACGCCCTACCCCTTTCAATATGGAGCAGGAAGACCTTGCCTTAACCGGCAAACACAACTTGTACAACTCCTTGGCTGCAGGCATCGCCGCTGATTTAAGTGGAATCTCTAACGACGTCATTCGCGAAAGCCTCAGCGATTTTGAAGGTGTAGAGCACCGATTAGAGTTTGTATGCAAAGTTCATGGAGTCACATTCATCAACGATTCCAAAGCGACGAATGTCGATGCCTGTTGGTACGCCCTTGAAAGTATGACACAGCCTACAATCTTAATCCTTGGCGGTCTGGACAAAGGCAACGACTACGAACAGATTCGTCCGCTCGTACAACAGAAATGCAAAGGATTGGTATACCTTGGCGTCGACAATAGCAAGTTGCACTCATTCTTCGACCCAATGGGCTTGCCGGTTGCTGAGACACGTTCCATGAAAGAATGTATCGAAGCATGCTTTGCCATGGCCAAGCCCGGAGACACAATCCTGCTTTCCCCCTGTTGCGCCAGTTTCGATTTATTCAAGAACATGGAGGATCGTGGCGAACAGTTTAAAGCTTTAGCAAGAGCCCTATAGTAAACACGCATTAATACGCCAATCATGAGTATAAAAGAACGAACAGAGAACCTAAGTTCACTCTTCGAAGGCGACAAAGTCCTTTGGATGGTGCTATTTTTCTTATGCATCATATCGGTATTGGAGGTTTATAGCGCATCCAGCAATATGACCTTCAACAAAGGTGCATATTGGGCTCCTGTGCTTATGCATAGCGTATATCTTGCCGTCGGCGTCGGCGTAGCATGGGTTGTTCACCGTATCCCCTGCCGATACTTTGGTTGGATAGCTGCAGCAGGACCTGTTATAAGCATCTTTTTACTCATAGCCGTGTTCTTCTCCGGAAGCCTCAATGACACCAATCGTTGGATGTCCATCGCCGGCATATCTTTCCAGCCTTCTGAAATCGCCAAAGGCTCTTTAGTCGTTGCCGTTGCATGGATTCTCAGCGTTATGCGCGATGAGAATGGTGCCACAACATCAGCCTTCAAATGGATCATGGGTATTTCCCTTGTGATATGTGGGCTTATCGTGTCTGAGAATCTTTCAACAGCCATTCTCACCTTTATGGTTGTCCTGATGATGATGTTCGTAGGAAGCATTCCTTGGAAATACCTTGGCTCCCTCATTGGTCTTCTTGCTATTGCTGGCTCATTAGGCTATTCAGTTCTACGTTTTACCCCTGAAAGCACATTGGAGCAACTTGAACAGGTGCCTGTTCTCAAGCGTCTACCTACATGGGCTCACCGTGTACGCAATCACACCGAATTTGCTGACTCTCCAGCTGATTTCGATTTGACGATTAATCCTCAAGTCGTTCAATCCCACATTGCTGTTGCCTCCAGCAACATTTTTGGTTGCGGACCAGGCAATTCCGCAGTACGAGACTTCCTTCCACAAGCATATTCCGACTTCATCTATGCTATCATTATAGAAGAATTAGGCCTTGCCGGAGGATTATTTGTGCTTCTATTATATATCACCCTGCTATATCGAGCGGCGCGCATTGCCGGTCGATGCGAGAAAAACTTCCCAGCCTTTCTCATAATGGGTTTAGCCCTCCTCATAGTCACTCAAGCAATCATTAATATGATGGTTGCGGTTGGCATTTTCCCCGTCACAGGACAACCTTTGCCTCTCGTGAGCAGAGGCGGTTCTTCCATCATGGTTAATTGTGCATATATTGGTATGATGCTATCCATAAGCCGTTCGGCAGCAATGATTCCCGAAAAAAAGACTTCTGCGGACGATTTATAATAGCCGTACACTTTCTACAAGCTACAAGTATATTTTTCTAAGAAAAAGTCGTTATTTTGCACTCTGTTTTAAATAATTATTGTTATTTTTGCGCACAAAACAGCTTAAAGACAACAACACCTTGATATCGACACTTATGGAAAAACCACTAAAAGTCATAATAAGCGGAGGCGGAACTGGAGGGCACATCTTTCCAGCAATCAGTATTGCTAATGCTCTCAAACAATTACGCCCCGATACAGAGATACTCTTTGTTGGAGCAGAGAACCGCATGGAGATGCAACGCGTGCCTGCAGCAGGCTATGCCATTAAAGGCCTTCCTGTCGCAGGTTTCGATCGCGTGCACCTTTTGCGTAACATCAGCGTAATTTTTAAATTATTAAAGAGTCGTCGTTTAGCCCACAAAATTATTAAAGACTTCCGCCCTGATGTAGCTGTAGGCGTAGGTGGTTATGCAAGTGGTCCAACTTTGAATGTGGCCGCAAAAATGGGAATACCCACACTCATCCAAGAACAGAACTCTTATGCTGGCGTCACAAATAAATTATTGGCTAAATCTGCCAAGCGCATTTGTGTTGCCTACGAAGGCATGGAGCGTTTTTTCCCTGCGGAGAAATTGATGCTTACAGGCAACCCAGTACGCCAATCACTGCTCGAATGCAAGCTCAGTAGAGCAGAAGCCATAACAAAACTGGGATTTGACCCCATTCGTCCTCTCATATTAATTGTTGGAGGAAGTCTGGGAGCACGCACCATCAACGAAAGCGTTCTTAATCACTTGCAACTCATCAACGAGAACAAGGTGCAGATCGTATGGCAAACTGGCGGCTATTACTTTGAAGACATAAAAAAGCAACTATCCGAACAAGGCTGTCCGCAGAATCTCAAGGTTACAGACTTCATTAACCACATGGATGAAGCTTATCGAGCAGCAGACCTTGTCATCAGCAGAGCCGGTGCAAGCAGCATATCTGAGTTGTGTTTGCTGGGCAAAGCCTCTATCCTCGTTCCATCACCCAACGTTGCTGAGGATCATCAAACAAAAAACGCCATGGCCTTGGTCAACAAAGGAGCAGCCATGTGTGTGAGCGACATTGATGCCAAAGAAAAGCTTATTCCCTTAGCCTTATCTACAGCAAAAGACATCAATACGCTTAAACAGTTGGCAACTCAAGCCAAAGCAATGGCTTTGCCTAACTCTGCGCAAATAATAGCAGAAGAAGTCATCAAACTTAGTCAGACCATCTAAGAGAATCGTTCCATGCAATATAAGGCAGTATACTTCATAGGCATAGGAGGCATTGGCATGAGCGCCATTGCCCGATACTATCTACAACGCGGCCTCGCTGTAGCCGGCTATGATAAAACCCCCACCCCTCTCACCCGTGAATTGGAGGAAGAAGGTGCTTCTATCCATTATCAGGACGATGTTGCCCTTATTCCCGATGCGTTCCGCGATAAAACATCAACACTTGTAGTATTTACGCCTGCGGTCCCTGCCGATCATAGTGAGCTGCAATACTTCCAGACTCATCAATTCGACATCCAGAAACGTGCCCAAGTATTAGGGACACTCACCCACACCCATCGTGGTCTTTGTGTTGCTGGCACTCACGGCAAGACCACAACCAGCAGCATGGCCGCACACATCCTTCATCAAAGCCATGTGGGATGCAACGCTTTCTTGGGCGGAATCACCAAGAATTACGGAACGAACTATATCCTTGAGCCCAACAGTGACTACATTGTTATTGAAGCAGACGAATTCGACCGCTCATTCCATTGGTTAGCTCCCTATGCAACAGTGATTACAGCTACCGATCCCGACCATCTCGACATATATGGCACTGAGCAGGCATACCTCGAAAGCTTCAGACATTATACAGAGCTGATTCAGCCCAACGGTTTTTTGATCCTTCATACAGGATTAAAAATGCAACCCAACCCTTCTGAGAGTGTAACGACATATACTTACTCTCGAGAAGCAGGCGATTTCCATGCCAAGAACCTGCATATTGGCAATGGAGAAATACGCTTTGACCTTGTTTCGCCTATAGCTAATATCAACGATATCCTACTTGGCGTCCCTGTAGGTGTTAATATTGAGAACGGTATTGCAGCCATGGCTTTAGCCCAGATAGCTGGTGCCACGCCCGATGAAATACGTCAGGCAATGGCAAGCTTCAGCGGAGTTGACCGCCGTTTCGACTTCCATGTCAAAAACGAGCGTAAAGCTTACCTGAGTGACTACGCTCACCACCCTGAAGAGATACGCCAGTCTATCGCCAGTATTCGCGAAGTTTATCCCGGAAAGCGTATCGTAGGCATTTTCCAGCCCCACCTTTACACCCGCACTCGTGATTTCTATAAAGAATTCGCTTCAGCCTTGTCGCAACTTGACGAGGTGATACTAACAGAAATATATCCTGCACGTGAGCAACCCATACCCGGCATCACCAGCCAGCTCATCATCGATAACCTGCAACCAGGAGTTCAGAGCAAACTCATTAAAAAAGCAGACGTTTTAGATGTCGTTCGCCAAACACCTTTCGACGTCCTTATCACCTTAGGAGCTGGCGACCTTGACAATTATGCCGCAGAAATCGCAAAAATAGTAAATAGTTTATAGACCCTTTTCTTTCGTGTATAAGACTCTTTTCAAGATAATCATTCTCATCGGCGTAGCTGCGTATCTCGTATTCGCCCTTGTCACCTTCAACCGTTCGGCTGAGGGGCATGAGTGTACGGGACTTAACATCATCATCGACGACAAGCACAATACGAATTTTATTGGTGAGAACGAAATACGCGAGTGGTTAGTCACCAACAAGCAGTTCCCAGAGGGTGCGAAACTGACCGATATCAACTTGGCAGACATTGAAGCAATCTTGGAAAGAAATCCCTATATTGATCATGCACTATGCTACACCACAGCTGAAGACAAAGTAGCAATACGCGTCACTCCGCGCATACCTCTTCTACACGTGATCAATCAGAATGGCGATGATTTCTATATCGACAACCAATGTGGCACTATGCCACGTGGGCATCATACTATTGACCTCATCATAATGACTGGCCATGTACCCCGCAAAACAGCAGGTCAACTATATTCTCCAATGGCCCGTATCATCACCGAGGACTCTTATTGGTCCAATCAGATACAAGAAATACATGTGGATGCAGACGGGCACATTGAATTGACGCCCAAAAACGGTTGCCACATCATTGCTTTTGGCGACACATCGAAGGTCGCCGACAAGTTAAACCGTCTGGCGCTTTTCTACGACAAAGGTCTCAACAAGGCCGGCTGGAACCGATACAAAACAATAAGCCTGGAATATGACAATCAGGTTATCGCCACCAAACGATAGCGTGAACAACTTCAGACGAACAAAAAAACAAGAAATCAGAATTAAGACATATAGCATTATGGGAATCGAGAAAAACATCGTTGCTGTAGAACTTGGCTCGTCATGTATTCGTGCCATGATTGGGCAGAAAATGTCCGATGGCACACTTCATGTGCTTGGCTACGAAAAAGAGACATCCCCCGACAGCATACATAAGGGAGTTGTCTACAACATAGACAAGACCATTCAAGCCATCGTTGCCGTCATCAAGCGTATAGAAGAACGGCAGAAAGTGTTCGTCAACAAAGTCTACGTGGGTGTCAACGGTCAATCGTTGCGCACCATTGGCAACACCATTCGCCGCCAACTCGACGTCAAAGTTGCCATCAGCGAAGAGATTATCGACAACCTTAATGACGAGAATCGCAGCCAACAATATCCTGGCGCCGAGATTCTCGACGTCGTTCCTCAAGAGTATCGTGTAGGTTCACATCTGACCACAGCCCCTGTGGGTATTATGGCTGATCGCATCGAAGGTTGTTATCAGAACATAGTAGCCCGTCGCGAGTTGTGCGACAACATCCGTCGCTGCTTGCAAGGTGCTAAGCTCGAAGAGGCTGGTGTCTTCATCACCCCCCTGTTGCTCTCTGGTTACCTGCTCTCAGATCCTGAGAAACGTGCCGGATGTGCCTTAGTGGATTTCGGTGCAGACACCACTACCGTCACCATTTACGAGAAGAATATTCTCCGTCATCTCGTAGTAATTCCCCTTGGAGGCAACAACATCACCAATGACATCGCTACCATCCTGCACATTGAACACGATGAAGCCGAACAGCTCAAAAAGACTTACGGCAAGGCTTATGTCGAGGACGAGCAGATTGACGAGCAACATAATATCAGTTTAAGCAACGACCGCCACGTCAGCGAACGACGCCTGGCCGACATCATTGAAGCTCGCCAACAGGAAATTCTCGCTAATGTATGGGCACAGATCAAGGACTATTCAGACAGACTCCTCTCTGGCATCATATTTACTGGAGGTGGGGCCAACATGCATAATCTTGAGCTTGCATTCACCAACTACCATGGCTTTGAGAAGGTGAAAACGCGTATCTTGCCTACAACGCTTGAGTACACTACCAACTTGAAACTCGACTCACAAGCCAACACGCTGGCTACGCTCATAGCCATGCTACGCCGAGGTGAAGAAGAATGCACTAACGAAAAGCCTTTTGAGCCCGACCTGTTCGAGAAGCAGAAAGAAGAGCCCACCTTCCCCGGCACTCCCTCTGGCAACGGCGACGGTGTGGTGAAGGGTTCCAAGCCGCAAGACAGTGAAAACGGGTCTGACGAAAATGCTGAGCCAACAACCAAAGCAGACGAAGAGAAAGAAGTGGACCATCCTAAGAAGCCCAATGCCTTCAAGCGCTTTTGGAATCGCCTAACAGATGTTGCCGGCACTCTTGTAGAGGAAAATTAAGCCTTATGTCCCATCTGTTGCGATAAGTTCGCAGCCCTCTCACCTATATCGTTCAAATTCAACAATATCACCATTCATTTCCCTTTCAGCAATATGCCCAACAACAATAATAATGGGGCCACAGGCATACAGTTCAATGAGCCCGGCGGCATACAGTTCAACCTCAAAGTGAACAACCCAAGCATCATTAAAGTCGTAGGAGTAGGCGGTGGTGGCGGCAACGCAGTCACTCACATGTACAACGAAGGCATTCATGACGTCACCTACGTGCTATGCAATACCGACAGCAAAGCCTTGGCCGACTCACCTGTTCCTACCAAGCTACAGATGGGCGAAGGTCTCGGAGCAGGCAACCGCCCAGAGGTAGGCCGCAAAGCAGCCCTTGACTCCATCGACCAAATCAAACAGCTCTTTGCCGACGGCACCCGCATGGCATTTATCACGGCTGGCATGGGCGGCGGCACTGGCACCGGAGCTGCTCCTATAGTTGCCCAGTGCGCACGTGAGCTTGACATCCTCACAGTAGGCATTGTCACAATCCCCTTCCGCTTCGAGGGGCACAAGAAAATCGACCAAGCCCTCGACGGCGTAGAGGAAATGTCGAAGCACGTCGATGCCTTGCTTGTCATCAACAATGAGCGTTTGCGCGAGATATATCCCGAGCTCACGGTCCTCAATGGCTTTGCAAAAGCCGACGACACGCTCAGCATTGCAGCCAAGAGCATCGCAGAGATCATCACCATGCGAGGCCTTATCAACCTCGATTTCCAAGACGTCACCACCGTACTCAAGAATGGCGGAGTGGCCATCATGTCTACCGGCTATGGCGAAGGCGAGAATCGTGTCACCAAAGCTTTTCAGGAAGCCCTGCACAGCCCGTTGCTCAACAACAACGATATTTTCAACTCAAAGAAAGTACTCTTCTACATAACCTTCAGCCGTGGCAATGACAGCGATCAGCTCACGATGGAAGAGATGAACGAAGTCTCTGAATTCATGAGTAAGTTCGACCAAGATGTTGTTGAAGTAAAATGGGGCTTGGGCACCGATGACTCTTTAGGAACCAAGGTGAAGATCACCCTTCTCGCGTCTGGTTTCGGATTGCAAAATGTGCCACTTATGGATAGCCAGCTGGTCGGCAAAGCAACGCGTGAAGACGAGGAAGACCGCATACGCCGTGAGGAAGAAGAAGAAGAAAAGAATATCCGCCGCGGCGGCTACTACAAGAACGACAATAACAAGCCCATCAAGCCTCGTCGACATATCTTCATCTTCAACGACCAAACGCTCGACAACGACGACGTCATCTCCATGGTAGAGTCAACACCTACGGTGGACAGAAAGAAGGACGAGAACGCCCGCATCATAGAGAAAGCCGAAAACGAAAAAGCTGTCACTGACGAGCAAGACGCAGAGAACAACCAATCACAGGCTTTCACGATACAATTCTAAATTATTGCTGGCCGCTATAACTCAAGAACGCATCTGATAAACATAAAGGGCAAGCTCACGGATTGTGATGCTTGCCCTTTTTTTATGCTCTTTTTCGAGGAAGAAAAGGCTTTGTCAGAAGGCGCTGGGCTTGAGGTTAAGCCCGGCATGTTCGTCGAGCCCGAACATGAGATTCATGTTCTGAACGGCTTGTCCGCTGGCGCCTTTGAGGAGGTTGTCGATAACGGACGTGACGAGCAGCTTGTTTTCTATTTTCTGAACGTGAACAAGTGCCTTATTGGTGTTGACTACCTGCTTGAGGTCTATGTCGCAGTCGACATAATGCGTGAAGGCAGCTGTCTCGTAGAATTGTTTGTAGAGCTTTACGAAATCTTCTTCTGAGACAGCGGGGTCTACGCGTACCACTTCGGTGCAGAATATGCCACGAGCAAAGTCGCCACGATAAGGGATAAAGTCTATGGCAGCCTCAAATCCCGGTTGCAATTGCGCCAACGATTGCCGGATTTCGGCAATGTGCTGGTGGCGGAAAGGCTTGTAGATGCTCATGTTCCCCATGCGCCACGAGAAGTGTGTCGTTGCCGAAGGCTTTACACCGGCTCCTGTAGAGCCCGTGATAGCGTTGACGTTCACGTCGGAGTGCAACAGCCAATTGGCAGCTAAGGGCAACAGTCCCAGCTGGATAGCTGTAGCGAAGCAGCCAGGATTGGCGACGTGGCGGGCATGCACTATCTCCTCGCGGTTGAGTTCCGGCAGGCCATAGACGTAATCGTGGTCTGGCGAACTGATGCGGAAGTCTTGAGCCAGGTCGATGATGCGTAAATTCTGTGATGCAGGGTGCTCGGCCAGAAATTCAGCGCTCTTGCCGTGTCCCATGCAAAGGAAAAGCACATCCACGCTTTTGAGTGGCATGCGGTCGGTGAATTTCATATCCGTTTCGCCCAGCAAGCCCTCGTGGACGTCCGTGAGGAGATTTTTAGCATTGCTGGAGCTGTGTACGAAAGCTATTTCTGCGTCTGGGTGGTGCAACAGCAGACGGATGAGTTCACCCGCTGTGTAGCCGGCACCGCCAATGATTCCTACTTTTATCATATTCTTTTGTGGCTACGAATGTTGCGAAAACGACCTGGATTTGTGGTGACAGGTTTTCGTATTCGCCGGATACGTAGACTTAAATGTTTAGCGTTGTTCGTCTGGATGTATTCCATAGTACACCCGAAGCGGTGTGGAAAGCACTTTGATGAAGCCTTTGGCCTCATCGGCAGTCCATCCTGTTTGCGTCTCGCCATATTCGCCGAGCTTGCTCTTGGTGAGGTCGTTGGCCGAATCAACGCCCACGGTTTCAAAAGAGTAAGGACGCAAGCGGAGTATGGCCGTTCCGGTGACGTTGCGTTGCGAAGAGGTGAGGAAGGCTTCTATGTCGGGCATTACGGGCTCAAGATATTGGCTCTCATGCAGGAACATTCCGTACCAGTTGCCCAGCTGGTCCTTCCAGTACTGCTGCCATTTGGAGAGTGTAGACTTCTCCAAGAGGCGGTGTGCCTCGATGATGAGCTTGGGTGCTGCAGCCTCGAAGCCCACACGTCCCTTGATGCCGATGATGGTGTCGCCCACGTTGGCATCGCGTCCGATAGCGTAGGAAGCGCCGATTTCCTCGATGCGCTGTATAGCTTGGACGCGGTCGTCGAAATGTTCGCCATTGACCCCAACGATTTCACCTTTGTCGAATTCGATTTTCAACAATGCTTCGGGCTCTTTGGCGGTAACGTGTTTGAGGTAGGCTTCCTCGGGCAGTCCCTGCGTGGCGTCCAGGAGTTCGCCTCCACAGATGCTTGTGCCCCAGATACCAACGTTGTAGCTGTATTTGAGTTTTGCGAAGTCGGCCTCGAAGCCGTGGTTGTTCAGGTAGTCCACTTCCTCCTTACGTGTCAGTTTCTTGTCTCGGGTGAGTGTGATGATTTCTACGCCTGGTGCCATGACGAGGAAAGTCATGTCGAAACGGATTTGGTCGTTGCCAGCGCCTGTGGATCCGTGAGCGATAGCGTCGGCTCCTATTTCACGGGCATATCGTGCGATGGCCAAGGCTTGGAAAATGCGCTCGCTGCTAACGGAGATGGGATAGCAATTATTGCGCAGTACGTTGCCGTAAATCATGTACTTGAGCGACTTCTCGTAGTACTCTTGCGTCACGTCGAGGGTGACGTACTTGGTGGCGCCTAACTTGTAGGCATTTTCTTCGTTGGTTTTCAGTTGCTCTGCACTGAAACCGCCCGTGTTGGCGCATGCAGCGTGCACCTCATAACCCATTTCCTTTGCGAGATACATCACTGTGTAGCTCGTGTCCAAGCCGCCAGAGAAGGCGACCACTACTTTCTTTGCCATGTATTTGTCTGTTTATTGTTGTGAGATAGCTTTGGGGATAGTTCTTTGATGTGTCGGCCGAAACCCTTAGGCGCGTTGGCCAAAACCCTTAGGCGTGTTGGCCGAAA
>DGSC01000001.1:56840-85290 GCA_002391275.1 Prevotellaceae bacterium UBA4372
TGTTGGCCGAAACCCTTAGGCGTGTAAAATCCGGCGCCTTAGTCGCGCAATTCCTGACTGTTGGTGATTCGTCCTTCGAGGCGGTTGATGCGCTCGATAACGTCCTGAGGAATCTTTGCCGGCAGGTGTGCTTCGGGGTCGTAAAGCATGGCTGTGCAGATGCAGTACTTCCGTCCGGTCCTGTGCAGCACATCGACGTTTATGCAGCCTTCACATCCGTTCCAGAAGCTCTCATCGTCAGTCAGGTCGCCGAAGGTGACGGGCTTGTAGCCCAGTTGTGTGTTCATCGTCATGACGGCTGCCCCGCTGGTAAGCGAGAAAATCTTGGCATGAGGCCATCGTGTGCGTGCCAAAGTGAAGGTCATGTCCTTGATGCTCTTAGCCACGCCCAATCCTCGGAAGTCGGGATGGACGATGAGTCCCGAGGTGGTCACGTATTGCTTGTTGCCCCAGGTTTCTATGTAGCTGAACCCTGCAAAGCGGTCGCCGGCGAGTGCGATGACGGCCTTGGCCTCTCGCATTTTCGTAGCCACGTACTCGTGAGTGCGCTTGGCTATGCCTGTTCCGCGAACCTTGGCAGCTTCTTCAATTGTAGAAAGGATGGTGTCGACGTAGCGCTCGTGCGACTCGTCAGCGACTAAAATCTTTATGTCCTGCGCCTTGGGCGCATTTTGTTGCGTTTCTGTTGTCATGAGTTTATGGTCTGTGTCGTTGGAACGGCCTCTGAGAGGCGATTGAGTACAGTTGGTCGGTCTGCTTCTTCCGTCAGGACGATGAATATCGTGTCGTCGCCTGCGATGGTGCCCAGCACCTCGGGAATATGTGCGTTGTCGATATCGTATGCCACATGCGGAGCATGGCCTGGGGGTGTCTGTATGACGGCAATGTTGCGGCTGAACTTAACCGACAAAGCCCCCAGACGGTTCATCTGCTGAACGGTCATGTGCGTGTCGCTCACCCTTTGGTATTTACGCTGTTCGGGCAGCATATAGACCAGATGGCCCGCCTCGTTGATGGCTTTGCCGATTCGCAACTGCCGTAAGTCGCGCGAGACGGTGCCTTGGGTTGACGGGAAGCCAGCCTTGGCAAGCTCCGACATCAGGTCTTCTTGCGTCGCCACCTCCTGGCTTGATATGATCATCTTGATGACTTCGAGTCGTGTCTCTCTTCGCATAACAATGATGAAGTATTGTCTGAATACAAAAACTGCTGCAAAGGTAGGCATATTTTTCCATAATATGCCTCTTTGCAGCAGATAATTATTAAAAATAGGGTAAAAATTAAATAAAAGCGGAATATTTAGTTATTCCTTCGATGTCCTTACCTGTCTCCGATAAGCTTTGGGCGAGAGTCCGACATACTGTTTGAAGTACTTGCCGAAGAAACTTTGAGAGGGGAAATTGAAGTCAAGCGCAATCTCTTTTATCGTCCGGTCGGTGTTGGCCAGCTCCTGCTTTGTCGACGAGATGACCATCTGAATAATCCATTGCAGGGCCGAGTGCCCACTGCGTTCCTTGACGATGCTTGAGAAGTAGCGCGGCGACAACGACTGTTCCGTAGCATAGAACGTTACTTCACGCTCTTGCTTATAGTTCTTGAAGAGCGAGATAAGGAACTGCTGGAAGATGTTGTCGTGGGCATTATGAGCCTGAGGAACTACACCTTGATTGCTTTTGTAGGCAAACATAAGCTCATAGAAAAGGCTCTGGGCGAGGCTCAAGATTACCTGCTTGAGCATGAGATCAGTCGCTACCGATTCGGAGACGGCTTCCGCCTGGCTAAGGTGATCGTTGAGGATGCCTGCCAGCCGCTCGATAGCCGTTCGCTGCTGTTCGCTGAGCATGATGCAGGGATTGTCGCGCATAGTAAGGTAGTGGCCGCTATCAAACAGATGCTGAATGAGCGGCATCACGAATTCTATGTTGCACTTGACGACGATTCCTTCGAGATCGGGCGAAGACCCCAGGATGCTGACATAGGTGGAAGGCATATAGTAGTACACATTGCCCTCCTTCATCAAATAGCTCTTGTCATTGAGGCTCACATCAATAGAGCCGTGCTGACACAGGAAGAAGCCACACTCATCCATCAGTGTTAGCACGTGCCCACGAGCGTCGAGCAGCGATATTGCGCTGTCGACACTGATAAATTGGAAAGGTAAATTGGTATTCATGGGCTACAAAATTAGCACTTTTTTCAACTATAAAAGTATGTTTTAACGGAGAAAAACATCAAGAGCGTAAAAAAGAACAATTATACCACCTTTTTAAACTTGATGAATCGTATGAATGAACTACCTTTGCAACAACAAAATCCGATTTTACACATCAATATCGAAAAACATTAAGACGAAATGAAAAAACTATTGATATCCGTAATCTGCCTGTCGTTGATAACCACCTCTTGCAGCACCACTGAAAGCGGTGCCGTCAACGGAGCCTCGCTCGGTTCGGTGTTCGGCAGCGCTTTAGGCGGCTTGCTGGGCGGCTACCGAGGGCACAACATAGGCACAATGGTCGGGATGGTAGCCGGCGGTGCCACAGGCGCCATACTGGGCTCGCAGCAAGAAGCTAAGCGCGAAGGCCGCCGCGTGAATGAACGACGGACGAGGTCTGTGGACGATGAGCCACGACAGGTTTATGAAAGGAATGAACAGCAAAGGGAATATGACAACGAACCCTCGGCTACGTCCCCCTTGCAGCTACGGAACCTACGCTTTGTCGGTCAGGACGGCAACGATGCCATTAATAGAAATGAGATCTGCAAGGTCGTGTTTGAATTGGCCAATTTGTCGGGTCACATCGTATACAATGTAGTCCCCTCTGTCTTCGAAGTCTCAGGAAACGAACATATCGAAGTGTCGCCTTCCACGAACATCGAATCGATAGCCCACGGCGATGCCATACGATATACGGCAACGATGAGGGCAGACTCGCGACTGAAAGCAGGAACGGCGACATTCAGGATTGCCGTCAGCACAGACGGCAGCGAGTTCTTGCGCCTGCGCGACTTCAGCATTGCCACTGCGAAATAAAAAAAAACTCGTGGCACAGGTTAAGCAACCTGTCCACGAGTCATATATAAATAGACTACTGCTGCGGCTAAAACCAATATTACGACAAAAGCTAATGCACCGAGCAGGCAACCCCACGAGCAGCCTTGCTGCTCTTGTGTCTCTTGAGGTTGCGAGGCCTCGTTGATAGCGTCGTCAAGCGAAAGCTCGCCTTCGGGAGCGGTAGTTTTTTTGTTGTCTGATTTCTTCTTTCCTTTTTTGCCTGCCTTGATGGCAGCAGCACCTCCTATGCCAAGCCAGCTGAGGAGGTTAAGTTTGCGCCATGTGATCAGCCGTTTGGAGTAGCCCACTCCTTTGCCCATGCTCACGTTGACGTTGACACCCGTAGAACCTATATTGAGCGTCTTGCCTTTTGGACCTATGGTCAGGCTCATGCCGCTTTTGCCTACGTTCATCGTCACGTAGGGAAGTATTTTAAAACGTTTGTTGAATCGTACACCCATGATGGAGTAGTTATTTAAAATTCCTGTTTTGAGTCTTGAGTGAGCGTACGCGTCATGCGTCTGACGGGGAGCCAGACAGCAATGAGTCCTACGACAAGCACTGTGAAAAAGATGATGAGAATGTCGGTGGCATGAACGCTGACGGGATAGGCATCCACGATGTAGGAGCCTTCACTATGGCCCAGCTTCACCAGACCGAACTCGATTTGCAGGTAACACAGGATTAGGCCGAGAACTATCCCTATGACTGCGCCTATACTGGAGATTAACCAACCTTCAAAAACGAAAATATTGGAAAGCTGGGCGTTGTTGGCTCCGAGGGCACGCAGCGTTTGCGTGTCGGCCTGCTTGTCGATCATCAGCATCGATAGCGAACCAATGATGTTGAAAGAGGCCACAAGAAGGATGAACGAGAGAAAAAGATAAGCAATAAATTTCTCTATCTGCATTATGCGAAAGGTGTCATGCTGTTGCTCATAGCGATTGAGGACCATGAAACGTGGGCCCAGCAGCGACTGAATGTGCGCTTGTGAACTTTCGACATCAACCCCGGGCTTCAGGCGCAACTCTACGGAAGAGACCTGACCTTGAGCATCGAAAAGTCTGCGCGCAAAACCAATAGAAGTGATAATGTAATGAGCGTCATAGCGCGACTGATTAACGGCAAAGACTACGCCGGGGGAATAGAGCTCGTCGCTGGTGAAACTTTGCATTGGGTTCGCAAGATTGACACGTTCTCCGCGCTTGGGAGCATAAATGGGAAGTGCTCCGTCGTAGTGTGCGCCCAAACCCAATTGCTGAGCGAGACGGATGCCCATGATGCCATACTCGAGGACGTCGGCATGCAACACAAATTCACCGTCGCCATAAAGAATATCGTTGAGCTTCGCCTGCTTGTTGAAATTGTCGTCCACCCCTTTGATGGTTACTACCCATTGCCGGTCATTACCGACGATGAGCGCCTGATCCTCGAGCACCTCTGTATAGACATCAATATCTTTGTACGCACGAAGTTTTACGAGCGAAACATCGTTTGCAGGGATTGCTTTGCCTTCGGCAAGCACCACCTTGAGCTGCGGGTCGAAGGCAGTAAAGAAAGAGGCAACGTATTCGCGAAAGCCGTTGAATACGGAGAGCGTAACGACCAAAGCCATCGTGGCAATTGCCACGCCGCACGCAGAGATGCCCGAAATGATATTGATGGTGTGGTGACTCTTGCGTGAGAAAAGATAACGGCGGGCAAGGAAGAAGGGAAAGAGAAAAACAGAACTCTTCTCTCGACCTCCCGGCTTCTCCGCTGAACTCATGTGCTGCTCTGCTTGAGCTGCCGACACAGAGTTCCTTGTCTCTCCTTCTGCATGTTCTGTGAGGAGAGACGTTTGCCCGGCTGATGGTTGTTGTTCACTCATAGATGACCAATAACAATATGACGACAACTCACGACCTTGAAAAAAAGTGTGTCGTCAATAGTTAATCATTAAGAAGCTTGTCAATGTTTTCGGCATAATCGAGCGAGTCGTCTACGAAGAACTTCAGCTCTGGGATAATACGCAATTGGTGGCGGGTGCGAGCCCCAAGTTCGAAGCGTATTTGCTTGACATTGGCATTGATGTTGTCGCATATTTCCTGGGCACGTTCGCTGGGAAAGATGCTGAGATAAGCCCGACAAACACTCATGTCGGGGCTTATACGGCAGGCTGTGACAGTGACCAAGACTCCGCGTGTGGCTTGCGTCTGCCGCTGAAAGATATCGCTGAGTTCCTTCTGAATCAGGCGTGCTACTTTATTCTGACGTGTTGTTTCCATGTGTATAACTACTTAATTCATAAATTACGCTCCTTGTGCGCTCTTGGCTTTAAAGGCCAGAGCGTACATTTTCATTTGCTTGAGCATGGCCAAGAGCCCGTTGCTGCGAGTGGGTGAGAGATGCTCGCGAAGGCCTATGCGATCAATAAAGTAGAGGTCGGCATTGAGGATGTCCTCTGGTGTTTGATCGCTTAGCACTCTTATGAGGAGCATCACTATACCTTTGACAATCAAAGCATCACTTTCGGCTTCGAAATGCAACAAGCCTTCTGGGGTCATGGTTGCAGTCAGCCACACACGACTTTGACAGCCGTCGATGAGGTTTTGCTCTGTCTTCTCGCTCTCGGGCAAAGGACGTTGTTCGCTGCCAAGGTCGATGAGCAATTGGTATTTGTCCATCCAATCGTCGAAGTCGGAAAATTCCTCGATGATTTCTTCTTGTATTTCGTTGATAGTCATATCAGTTGTCATTATAGATTAGTTGGAGCACACTTTGACCTACAGCTTTCATCACCTCGGGGTCTATATTTTCGGGTGTGTCTTCAGAAGTATGCCAAGTGGGACCGAAAGACGAGCGTTCGTTGTCGGTATTCGGTATGATGTCAATGGCGGGGATATGTGCGATGGTGTTTATAGGCAGATGATCGTCGGTAACATATCCGGCTTCGCGCAGTGGGAAGTATTCTCCGTAGCCTATTTGATGGGCGATGTGCCAAAGCATGTCTACGAGTGTGCCACCATATCTACGGGAAAATCCTTCAATGGCAAAACGTCCGCCACGTCCCCCAACCATGTCAAGGTTGATGCCATAACGGGCATGGTAGCCAATGTTGTAAGCCTGTTGGGCCCAGTACTTAGAGCCGAGACACCAAAAGTCCTCATCTCCAGCATCCTCGACCCAGGATGGAGTGCCTTGGTCCTCAACGTCAAAGCAGACAAAGTCTATCCCATAGCTCAAACCCGTCTGAGAGATTACACGTGCCATCTCTAACATTACAGCTACGCCTGAGGCGCCGTCGTTTGCAGCCATTACAGGCGTGTGATGAGCATCCTTGTTGAGGTCGTTGTCTGCCCATGCGCGGCTATCCCAATGGGCAGTAATAAGGATGCGATCGGTGGCGTCGGGATTAAAGCGAGCCTGAATGTTCCGGCATGGAATATCTGAACCGTCGTAGCCCTTTACGGTGGTTGTAAGTTCAATCACTTCGCAATTCAGACGTTTGAAAGTGGCGGAAATCCAATCGCCACATTGCTGGTGACTGACAGAACCTGGAACACGTGGTCCGAAGCTGCATTGCTTATTAATGAAGGCCATGGCCGAATCAGCAATAAATTCCGGTGCGGGTGACATAGGAATGGTGTCGGATTCTGCCGATTTGCGTGTCTGCCCATTGCATGAGATGATGGCGGGTAGCAACATCATCACAGCAACTTGAGGTAAATATCTTGAAAGAAAAGATTTCAAAAACATGGTTCTTGTATTGTTTAAGTTCGAGAACTCAGTTCGTGTTTTTAGCGTGCTGCACTTGATTCATTACCCGAAGGAAATTGCCCCCCCAGATGAGGCGCAAATCCTCATCGCTGAAATGGCGCTGAAGACGCATGGTAAGGTTAAGCATCTCTGACGCAGAAGCAAGTCCGCGTACGCCTCCGTCGCCATCGAAGTCAGAGCCAATGCCTATACTTTCTACGCCTGCCACGTTTGCCATGTGAAGTATGTGTGCCACAGCATCGTCGACAGAAGCCTCACCATCTTTACGGAGGAATCCATTGTAGAAAGTGACTTGGGCCACACCGCCTTTTGCAGCCAAGGCCTTCAGCTGTTCGTCTGTTAGGTTGCGGGGATGGTTGCACAGCGCTTTGCTTGAAGAATGTGAGCAAACAAGAGGCTGTCTGCTGATCTCGAGCGCATCATAGAAACTGCGCTCACTGGCATGCGAGAGGTCAACCATCAGACCTAATTCGTTCATCCTCTTTATGACGTCGGCTCCAAAATCAGATACTCCCGTAACGCTTTCTCCATCGCGTGGGCGGGCAGAACCGCAAATATCGTTGTTGCCGTTATGGCACAGCGTGATGTAAACGATGCCCTGCTTGGCAAAATGGTCGAGCAGTTTGATGTCGCGACCTATTGCATAGCCATTCTCTATACCAAGCATGATCGCCTTTCGATTTTCGGCTTTAAGCTGATAAAGCTCTTGAGGTGTCTGCGCTATTCCCAAAGCATGGGAATTATCGGCCGCCAGTTGGCGTACACGTGCCAAACGGTCGTCGGCATAGACTTTGGCTTTGGCGTATCCTGCATCTGTGAGCTCGCCTTGAGGTAGATATGCGACCATGATGCATGCGTCGAGATGCCCCTCCGTCATTTTATGGAGATCCATGAGAATACGTGGGTCACGTTGCTCAAAATGGATGTCTTGGTCGAAGAACATTGGGGTATCGCAGTGGCTGTCAAGCGTGAGGATGTTGCGATGGAGCTGGCAAGCCGAAGCGTATTGCTTAGCGCATGTCACCAACCATGTAAAGAGCGGGAGCATAGACATATCGCCACGAAGGCCAAAACATTCAGGATGCCATTGGACACCAATAATGTTTTTCCCTTCATTCGACTCTATTGCCTCAATGACACCATCTGCAGCCGTCGCTGCTACACGCAAGTGCGGACCGGCTTCGCGAACAGCCTGATGGTGGAAAGAGTTTACAGCCAATGTCTTCTCTCCAAAGATTTCTTGCAAAAGCGTTCCTTCACCAATCTCTATGCTATGTGATGCATAGCTCCTGTCGAGCTCTTGTGAATGCTTGACGGCTGGGGATGGTATATCTTGCCATATAGAGCCGTCGAGAGCTGCGGCCAGCACTTGGCAACCTCTGCAAATGCCGAGGATCGGTATTTGCCGGTCGAAAGCCAATCGCGTGAGAATGAGTTCGCTTTTATCTCGGCGCGGATTTATGCCATGAAGGGCGGGTATAGGCTCTTCTCCAAGAAAGAGTGGATTGATGTCGCCTCCCCCAGAAAGGATAAGCGCATCAATGCCATCAAGCATAGACGTCAGGGCATCTAAATCTTCCGTAGGTGGCAATATGACAGGCGCACCGCCAGCTTGGAGGACACTATTAAAGTATCCTTCTGCAAGCTCACATCCCTTGTCACCAAAATTTCCTGTGATTCCAACTTTGGGCTCATGGGAGGTGCCGGGAAATGTGGAATGCGCCGAATCGTAGACGGCCTTCCAATCGAATGAATTATTCATCTGCATTATCTGTAACAAGCGCGTTCTTGCGGGTGGTAAGTGCTTTAAGAGCGGCAATATCGTCGTCCGAAAGACCTATAGGCACTTCTTTCTTTATACTTTGAGTGAGAGAGATTAGTGTCTCGGTAGATATTACGCCTGGTATTTCCTGAAGGCGGTTGTTCAATAGTTCCATGAGATGAGCATTGTCGCGGGCGTAAAGTTTCACAAGCATAGTATAGGGGCCTGTGGTGAAATGGCATTCGACGATCTCTGGAATGTTCTCAAACTCCTTAACGACATGCTTGTACATAGAACCCCGTTCCAATGTGATGCCAACATACGTGCATGTATTGTAGCCCAATGAAACAGGGTTGACGTTGTAGCCGGAACCGGTAATTACGCCAATATCAACAAGTCGCTGCACTCTCTGATGTATGGCGGCTCGCGACACACCGCACTCAATGGCCACCTCCTTAAAAGGTATGCGGGCATTGTGTGTAATGATTTCGAGGATTTTTTTATCGAGGCTGTCGATTTTTTCCATAGCGCACTATTTATAAATCATTTTGCAATGCAAAGGTAGCTCTTTTATCGAAAAGTGCAAGCATAAGTGTACAAAAAAATGACACCAAGGCTAAACATTGGTGTCATTTTGAGTCTTGGAGATGTTTGTTATTTGACGATTTCCAGAAGCTCTACGGTAAATATGAGTGTAGAGAACGGTGGAATCTTGCCAGCCTCACGGGCTCCGTAGCCTAAATTCTGTGGAATATAGACTTCCCACTTTGAGCCTACAGGCATCATCGTAAGTGCTTCCGTCCATCCTTTGATGACCTGATTGCAGGCAAAGGTAGCAGGTTGCTTACGTTTGTAACTGCTGTCAAACTCTGTTCCATCAATCAGATGGCCTTCATAATTGACTTTTACTTTTTGCTCTGCTGTAGGCTTTTCTCCAGTTCCTGCTACAAGTACTTTGTATTGCAAGCCGCTCGGAGTCGTCTGGACACTATCCTTCTTGGCATTTGCTTTCAGGAAAGCCTCGCCATCGCGACGATTTTGGCCATATTTAGCCTCCATCTTCACGCTGTTGTAATAGTCCATCTGCTTGGCTGAAACGGCCTGTGCGCTATCGTTGGTCAGAGTGGCATTACCTGCAATCGCGGCACGGAATCCTTCTATGAAGCGTGCGCGGTTGAGCAAATCAGTAGAATCATTGATTTGACGGTTGGCGTGCGGGATAATCTGGTTCTCCACTTGTTGGCGAATTTCTATGCCAGCAAGGCGGGCCTTCTCGCGCTTGTCTGCCTCTTCGAGCGTTACCTTGTCGAATCCTTTAAGGAAATCAGCCATATAGGCCTCATCAACTCCCATCCGCTGAACGAGATAGCTCTGCAGACCTGTAGTCTGTGCCACCCCGAAAGCATAGCTGAAGTCAGCCATGGGAATGGTGTCGACCGTCTCTACTTGCGCTTTCTTCTTGCTCTTCCTCACGCGCTTGGCGGCACTGGTGCTTACGCACACCAGTAGGCCAAGAGCGAGAGTCATGAATTTCAGACCTTTCATCGTAGAGGTTTACTTTTCAATACCGAGCAGGTCGATGGTGAACACGAGTGCGCTGAAGGGCTTGATGTTACCCATGTCGTTGCTGCCATAGGCTTGGTCCTGAGGAATGTAAACCTTCCACTTAGAACCTACAGGCATCGTGGTGAGAGCGGCCTTGAAGCCGGGGATTACCTGACTTGCGCCAAATACGGTGGGTTCACCCTCGAGGTTGCTGTCGAAAACAGTGCCATCGATCAGTGTACCTTCGTAGTGAACCTTCACACGGCTGGTGTCGGCTGCAACCTCACCCTTGCCTTCAGTCAGCACTTCGTAGTAGATACCGTTGCCGAGGCTCTTGATGCCATCTTTCTTGGCAACTTTTGCCATGAATTCCTCACCGGCCTTTTTGTTGTCGCCATAGTTCTTCTCACGAGCTGCGCTGCGAACAGCCTCCATCTTCGTTTGAACGTAAGAGTTGGCAGAATCAATGCTCATGATTGTCTCCTTGCCAGCAACAGCTGCCATGAATCCAGCATAGACGTTGTCTTCATTGATAGTCTGAGTGCTGTCTTCGCCGAAAATCATTTGGTTGATGTTCTTGATCATGCCTTGGCTTACCTGCTGGCCAATCTGGATACCTGCATAATAAGCGGCCTTCTTTTTGTCTTCGCCTGCCTTAACGCTCTCATAGAAGCCTTTGAGGAATTCGTCAACGCATGTGGTGTCGACATTCATGCGCATTGAGAGATATTCCTTCAGACCTTGAGTCTGACTCATACCGATAGCATAGCTGAGGGTATCAATGTCTGACTTGAGGCTGGCACTGGGAGCCGACTGGTTGCAAGAAGTCATGATTGCTGCCATGACTACTGCTGCGAAAAGTGTAATCTTTTTCATTTTTGCTTTGTATTTATTTGGGGTTAAACGTTAAATTCGTTGGTTGCAGATTCTTGGGGACCTTCTTCATCAGAGGACTTTGACAAGTTCTACGTCGAAGATCAGTGTAGAATAGGGAGGGATGCTACTGCCGGCTCCGCGCTCGCCATAGCCGAGCAGATAGGGAATGAAGAAACGATATTTGGCACCCTCCTTCATCAGCTGCACGCCTTCAGTCCATCCAGGAATGACGCCGTCCAAGGGGAAGTCGGCCGGTTCGCCTCGTTTATAGCTGCTGTCGAATACTGTGCCATCGATGAGGGTTCCTTCGTAATGGCAGCGAACCTTGTCCGTAGCTTTTGGGCTACGTCCGTCACCTTCGGCGAGAACGATATACTGAAGGCCGCTTTTTGTTACGACGACGTTGTCTTTCTTTGCGTTCTCTTCCAAAAAGGCTTTCCCTGCAGCGATAGCACCCTCAGCTTGTTTGCGTGCTTGCTTGTCGAAGTATTCGTTGAGCATAGCCTGAGCCTCACGGTGCGAAATAGCAGGCTCGGCATCCGTCAGTACGTCACAAATGCTTTGAGTGAAATCCTGAACATTGAAACCTTCAATGTTCATACTCTTCAATTGTTGGCCTATTCCTAAGCCTAAGGCATAACTAATCTTGTCCATTTATTGTATGTATCTCTATTTGTTCTTAATCGTTCTGTTGTTTTGCGCACATTATTTTATATGTTCGCGCGCGTGTAATTGCAAAATCGTCGCAAAGGTAGTGCTTTTCTTTTATCTTTCGCATTGAAGCGGATATTTTTTAGTTTTTTTATCTTTGTTCTTATTCCGAGTCAAGCTTTTTTGCTAAATTTGCTGCGCTAAATATTGCAATTATGAAAAAAGTCGTAATTCTTTCGGGTGCAGGCATGTCTGCTGAAAGTGGGATAAGCACGTTTCGGGACTCTGGCGGCCTTTGGGAGCAATATCGTGTCGAAGATGTTGCATCCATCGAGGGCTACTTGCGCAACCCATCCCTCGTCATAGATTTCTACAACCAGCGTCGTCGTCAGTTGCTCACCGTAGAGCCTTGCCGCGGTCATTATCTTGTGGCGGAGCTCGAGCGCCATTTCGACGTCACCGTGGTGACCCAAAACATAGACAACCTTCACGAGCGTGCCGGTTCGTCAAAAGTGATTCATCTGCATGGCGAGCTGATGAAGGCCACGTCTACAGCCCACCCAAATGATCCTTCGCAACTGGTAACTCTTGACGCCCAACACATAGATATTCACATGGGCGACAAGGCTTCAGACGGCAGCCAATTGCGTCCTTTCATTGTTTGGTTCGGCGAACCTGTGCCTGAGATTGAGCGAGCGGCAGAAGAAGTTGCCGAAGCAGACATCTTCGTGATAATAGGAACGAGCTTGAATGTCTACCCTGCAGCAGGCCTCATCCAATATACTTCGCCCTCTGCCCCTGTTTATCTGATTGATCCGAAAGAGGTGCCATGGAACAGTTTCCACCGCTTCCATCACATACGCAAGGGGGCTTCAGAAGGAATGGAAGAACTAATGAGAATATTAACCAAGGACGAGGCCTAAGGCCTGCGTTCATTCTTTTCATTACAGAATATGACAAAATTACAAGCCGTAATGGCAGAACACCGTCGCTGGCAACAGATATTAGGCCTCAGCACAGTAGCTGACCTAAACAAGGCAGTAAGAATGGGGCATGCCACCGACATCATCAACGTTTCCGAAGCTTTGCAAGAACGACGCATTGCAGCCGTTGCCGACGATATCCAGGCTAAGGGCAAGCGTTTGGTGTTGCTTGCAGGCCCCAGCAGCAGCGGAAAAACCACAACGAGCAAGCGTCTGTCTGTGCAGTTGGCTGCTTGCGGATTGAGGCCTCGCTCCATCTCTATGGACGATTACTTTGTCAACCGCGACCAGACGCCGCGCGACAAGAACGGAGAATATGACTTCGAATGTCTGCAAGCGCTCGACATTCCCCTTTTCAATCAGCAATTAGTTGCTTTGCTACAAGGCGATGCCGTGGAGGTTCCCCGCTACGATTTCCAAACCGGCTCGCGGCAATCCGGCGAGACCATGCAATTGCAACCTACCGACGTACTGATTGTTGAAGGCATACATGCCCTCAACCCAGAACTCACACCTGCAATCTCCGACGATACTAAATACAAGCTTTACGTCTCAGCCCTGACAACGATACAACTCGACCAGCAACACCGAATCTCTACGTCGGACAACCGCTTGCTACGCCGAATCATTCGCGACCATAAGTTCCGTGGCTACAGTGCCAGCGAAACCATCCACCGTTGGCCGAGCGTTCGTGCCGGCGAGGAACGTTGGATATTCCCTTATCAGGAGAATGCCGACCGCATGATAAATAGCGCCCTCATCTACGAGCTGGCCGTGTTGCGCAGTTTCGTCATGCCACTGCTTGAAGAGGTGCCGGCCGACAGTCCTGAATATGAGGAGGCCTTGCGTCTGCGTGGGCTGGTGGGCTTCTTCGAGCCTATCCCGCCCAAGCAGATTCCTCCCACTTCGCTCCTGCGTGAGTTCCTTGGAGGTTCCAGCTTCCACTATTAAGGCTCATCTGTTTTTGACAAATACCCAGGAAATGAGCACCAATGACTATGTACAGTTGCTTGAGTCGCGGGGAGTGAAAGCCACTTCCACGCGTTTGCTCGTCTACAAAGCTTTAGCTCGTCATTCACATCCTTTATCGCTACGCGAGCTTGACGACTTGCTCAACACCGTAGACCGCTCGTCCATCTTCCGCACGCTGACCCTCTTGCTTCAGCATCATCTGGTACATGTTATCGAGGGAGGAGCGGGCATAGCGCTCTATGAGGTTTGCGAGGGGAACGACCATTGCAGCCTCGACGACCAGCATGTTCATTTCTTTTGCACGCAATGCCAGCGAACCTTCTGTTTCCGAAGCCTCCATATTCCGGCCTTCGACATGCCTGAAGGCTTTGTTGCCACGGCTGTCAATTTCCTTGTAAAAGGCATTTGTCCCGATTGCGCCAATGCGCATGTGACGTAGTTCCTGTTCAAAACATGTTATAGACTTAAATCTGTACCGATACGGTCCCCAAGCCGTATCGGTACAGATTTTTTTGTATCGTCACTAACCAACGGCCGAAGGCCTCATTCGTCGAGGGGAACCACCTCAAAATTGCCGGCTACGAAGTCGTCGCATGCCACATGGAAAAAGCTTTTCCTCTCGTGGGCAAAGGTCATGAGTTTTTCGAAGATTGGCTCATAGGCCAGGAGATGCGGGTTACCTATCATGATGAGATGTTCTTCGGCTCTTGTCATGGCCACATTGAGCTTTCGGTCAATGCTTTTGCTGTCTATAGGATCGAAAAAGACATTGTCGGTAAGGAAACTCAGTTGGTAGCGTCGTTGAACCGTGAAACCATAGATGATGGTCTGACGTTGCGAGCCTTGGAAACGCTCAACGGTATCGATAGTGACGTCGCGAAGCAAGGGAATGCCATACTCATCGAGGGCTTTTCGCACGGCTGCTATCTGGTTGCGATAAGGCACTATGACGCCTACCGTCCTGTCGACGTCGAACTCCATGGTGCCTCGAATTTGATAGATTCTTACGACGATAGCGGCTATCATTCGGGCTTCTATGGGGTTCACCTTGTCGGAAGGCGATGTCTTAGGGGTGTCGGCAGCTATGAAGGCAATGCGCCGTGTGCTCAGGAGGTCGTCGATGCCGTTCACTCCCCCACCCTGCGTAGGCAGTTGACCATTTTGGTGGGGACAGGGAACTTCTTTGAGCAACCCATTGTAGAATTCCCTACTGGGAAAGAGCGAGATGTCGTGGTGCATGCGTCCTTGCCTTGTGAGCATATAGGTGACGGACGGATTGTGGGCATACTTCTTGAGCAATCTCTCAAACATAGATAGCCTGCAATCTGTGAGGTTGATGCCCTGCAGCTGTTCGTCATCAACATGCGAAACGGCCTCGGGTTGCTGCACCACAGCCGGCAGTTGCTTATGGTCGCCGATCATCACGATTTTACGTATAGATGGCGCGCTTGCCGTTTGCGCACTAAGCAGCCCTATGATATGGGGCTCCAGTATCTGCGAGGCTTCGTCGATGACGGCCAAGCTAAAGGGCTTCAGCTGTAGAAGCGCGACATTGCTGTTCAAAGCTGTTGTCGTACCGACTATGATGCGCGTATTAAGAAGCTTCGACTTCAAGTCGTTAAGAGTTGAGCACTGAGGGGCTATCCTGCTCAGCAGCTTGTCTCTGTAGTCGTTGCCACAGTTGAACGCATTGCCGATTCTGATGAAATCGAGTCCTTCAGCTGTCAGTTTGCTACAAATCTCGTCGACGGCTCTGTTGGTGTAGGCCAATATGAGCACGGAAGCGGCTGGTTCCAACAGCTCCTCCTTCACGGTGTAGAGCAAGGCATACGAAGTCTTGCCGGTGCCCGGAGGGCCTATGATGAGGAACAAGTCCTGCGCTTGTTTCATGCGCAGCACCAAGTCGTTGAACGGACCGTAGTTACCTTTCAGCTCAACAGAGGTATCGGTGTGTGGCTCTCGCTGCAACAGCAACAGTTGGCGACGCTCTTTGGGCGCTGTGAGGAAGGCCTGCATGCCTCTGTAGAGCGAGCTGAAGGACGCTTCCATGAAGTCATGTTCTATGGCCCAGAGGCTGTCTTGCTGGGTCAGGAACACACGGCTGTCGGTTTGTGCAGCCCTTAATGCCAGCCTGATGGTGTCTACGCCAATAGCCTCTATCGTGCAACGGTGCACCATCGTCCGCCTGAGGTCGGGTTCGGCATGGCGGGGATAAGGGTAGAGAATCACTATGTCGCCAATGCGAAAGTTCGACAAGTCGTTGCCCGCCGTGTCGGCGAATTGCAGCTCTACGGTCTGGATGCGTCCGGCCGTGTGGTCGTTTGGAGAGACGAGTGTGAGCTGGTCGTAGATGTTGCCGGCCAGGCGTTTCTCTTGCAACGACTCGCGCCAAGACGCCGCGAAGCCGGAGTTTTCTTTCGTTCCGTTTCCGAGTTTCGACATGACATGTTCGTTGGCAATGAATGTCATGAAGCGGAAGAAATAAGCCTTCTCGAGCGCCGAAGCCTGTTGTATAGCATCGAGCACAGTGGCTATCTGCGGACGTTGCCAGTTGACCCAAAGCGAATTGCGCACGCCTTTCTCATTCAACTGGTCGGGAGTCAGCGTGTCAAGGATCTTGTAGCCGTCGGGGCGGGTTAGGGAAAGCTCGGTCCACGCAAGCTCATTCCTTACCTTGAAAGCCCTGAAGAGCAGCTCGGGAGCCGTAGAACCTGGATTGTGGAGGCTTTCGCTGTATTTCGAATAGAGCAGAAAGGCATTGATGCCTTTGTTGTGCTCATAGATGTTTCTGTAATTATATCTGATGAGGGCAATGTACAGCAAAAGCTGCACGTAGTGCTCTTCCGTGTGCCGAGGGCTCACGAAATTGTTGTACGGGAACGCCCCCTTGCCCGATTTCTGCTCCATGAGCACCTTGAAGTCCAGCTGCAGATAGTCCATGCGGCCTTGCAGCCCAAGCATCTCCGAAAAGAACGACGGCTCAACGATACCTTTTTTCGTATCGAACTCAGCCACTGCCTCTGGCAGCGTCTGGTTGACAGCCTTTGCTATGTGCTGTTGCTGCAGATGAGCTTCGGTGTGGAACTGAGGGCCTATTTCAGCCGTAAGCAGCTTGATGGCATTCGTGCTGAAGAAGTCTTCGATACTCTGCCTGTATGTGTGCGTAGGAGGCAAATGGTGAATGGCTTCGTCCAACAGCTGGCTTGCAAAGTTTCCCAAGATGGTGGCTTCGGTGTTGACCTGGGGTTCCAGCTTGTGTATCAACTCTACGTTGGCCGAGTCGGCATAGTTGGTGAAACAATGTGCCACGGTAGAGATATTCACCAGATAGTCGGGCTCGTAGATGATGAGCTCGGGATAGACGACGCCATCCCGTTCGCGAGGACGCACGAGGTTGAGCTGGGCGCCGGCATGAAACAAGTCCTTAAGGTAGCTCCAGTCGAAGTCGTAGGTGGTATTGCCATGTGCATAACACACTTTTGCCGTCCTGCCGGCATGTATGGGCTCGTCTGTTTGGACGTACACATATTCGTCGTCCCAGTGTTCAACAACCGCTCTGATGCAATCGCCTGCCTTCTCGAAGCGAGCTTCAGGAACCGTGTCGGAGGGCAGCTGTGCCGACAGGCGGGAAGGGATGTCACATTGATAGACTAAGGCTATAAATTCACACAGGTTCTTCAAGTCGTAGAGGCAGAAAGGCTCCAGCTCGTCGGTCGTGGAGGCTGCTTGGAAGAGCCCGCGTGGCGAGGCTTGCCGGAAACGGACGCGCGTCTCGTTCATGGCTCTCACCTGCTGCGAAGGGGCTTCGTAGCGCTTCAGCAGATAGGCCATCTTGGCAAAATCGCCGCCGAAGGTCATCTGCGTATGGCCACACCTCTCATTGAGGCATCGCCTGAATATGCGGCTCATGCCCCCGTAGACGCGGGGATAGTCGGGCCGCTGGCTCAAGGCTTCTTCCAGCTCGGCATAGATATCGGCCGCCGCATTGTAGGTGGCTATGCTGTAGACGTAGCGTCCATCGGGGCTCACCACGGTGCTGACATCCACCTGTTTCATCGTCGTGAGCACCGTGCGTATGTCGTCGGTGATACCCGTTCCAGTAAGTTTGAACACCGCCTCCTTGCGTGTCCATAAGCGGGAAAAGGCCAACTGTGGATTTTCGTCGGTAAGGATGGCGTCGGCTTCAGCCTGACTCATCACTTTCGCCAGCAGCGCAGGCGAAAAGGAACGGGGCGTCTCAATGTCGATGCCAATGGGTTTGTCGCTCACGCCACAAGCAACAGCCTCGCGACAATGGCTCAGGCTGAAGTGAATGTCGGGGTGCTCAGCCATGAAAGGTTTGCCATGCTGACCGAAACTGAACACCGGAGGCGCAGTGATGCCATAAGTCTGGCGAAGCGCCTGGCAAAGCAGGAGGTAGGCAGCGGCCCCTTCACGACGGGCACGTTCGTTACCGAACCCCAACAGATAGGTACGACGTTGTGCCGACATCTGCTGGAGTGCCTCATCGAGATTCAGATCTGACAGATGGTCGTTGATTAAGATCATTGGCCGTGGCATTGAGCTCAGCAAAGGTAGTGTTTTTAGGCTAAACGCCGAGCCTTAGGCGGCAGTGGCGCCATAGCAAAGCGGTTTTCTTGTTCATCTCCTATTGCCTGATCTGATTCTTCAGTTTCAGGATGCGGCGCACACTCTGGTCTATGCGCTCTTCTGTGAGCACACCGTCCTCGACAGCCTTGACCACGGCATCGAAAGCTCCTACGAAGTTCTGCGGGCCAAGCACAATGTCGGCGCCTGCCTGCAGGGTGCCTACGGCTGCTTCGGCATTGGTGTATTGCTGGGTGATGGCTCCCATCTCCATGGCATCGGTAATGATGATATTCTGATAGCCCAAGAAGCCGCGCAGCTTGTCCTGGAGGATAACCGACGACATGGTGGCGGGGATGTCCGAGCCTGCAACATTAGGTGTGGCGATGTGAGCTGTCATAATCAACTGCACTCCCCACTGAATGCCCGCCTTGAAAGTAATCATTTCGCAATTCATCATATCGTCCCACGTCTTCAGGCTTTGTGCATAGCCGAAATGAGTGTCGGCCTTCGTGTCGCCATGGCCAGGGAAGTGCTTGATACAGCCTGTCACACCGGCATCCTTCAGTCCCTGCAGATAGTTGGTAACCATAGGCGCAGCCACCTCAGGATCGTCGCTGAAGGCACGGGCACCAATGACGACATTATCGGGGTTGGTATTTACGTCGGCAACCGGAGCAAAGTCGATGTCAAAACCATAACGGTGAAGATAGGTGCCGATGACGTTACCACAGCGGTAAGCGTTCTGAGGATCACCCGTGGCACCGATAGCTCCCATCGACTCAAACTTCTCAACCGTGAAGTTCGCATTGTTGCCGATACGGGCCACGCGACCGCCCTCCTCATCGATACAGAGCAACGGCGAACCCTTAAGGGCTCGGATTTGTGGGATGAAAGCCGAGAGCTGAGCCTCGTCATCGATATTGTGGGCATAGAGAATGATGCCGCCAACGGGGTACTTCTCGTTAACAGCCCTCATAGTGGCATTCACGGCCTGCAACTTGATGGCCCTGATGTCATCCGTACTGCCATCAATGCCACTGGGCTGATTGAAATGAATTGTAGTGTCGAGACACTCAGGGCGAACGTAGAACAACTGCCCCACCTTCTCGCGCAGCGTCATTTGCCGCAGTTGCAGCTCCACTTCGTCTGTCGGCACTTCAGGAGTATCGTCGTCATCAGGCGAACAAGAGATGTACACGTTAGAGCCGCAAATCAGGGTGGCAGCCATCACCCATTGCATGATTTTTTTCATTGCCTTTTCTTATTATCTTATTGAATTATGCAAACATTCCGTTTTGCCAGAAGCTAAGGCCTATAGGCCACATCGAGTCAAAGTCGCAAGACCGCCCTGCGGCCTCAAGAACTCAAAGGCCACTACTCCACGACCTCAAAAGCCAAAACTCCCGGAACTCCTCACAGCCACAACTGCGCAGAACATTCACGACCGAGGATTAAGCATTGCACTGCAAATATAGAGTTTTTCTGAATCAAAGGCAACCGAGGGGACCAAATATATGGCTTCCGCGATTTATTTCTTGACAAAAACAGACATCTTATCCGGAAAAAGTACAATTTATCGGTCAAAAAAGCACGCTCTTGGCCCAAGTGAGAGCACAAGGACATCGCAGCACTCATCGACCAGAAAGTCAAAGAAGCAAGCTCCAACCCCAGATGAGTGCCGGTGCGCAGACAACATACAGCACCCGCAGGAAACAAGAAACAGCCTCAACGGCTCCACACCTACAGCGCGTTGGCAACATATACAACGACCATAGGAAACAAGAAACGGCCTCAACGGCTCCACACCTACAGCGCGTTGGCAACATATACAACAACCATAGGAAACAAGAAACAGCCTCAACTTAACTACCTCTATCGTGCGGAAGTAATATTTACAACACCCGTAGGCAATAGGCCCGAAGGCACACTTCACCAGGGCCAGTCTGCCATTCCACCAACAAGCTTCTCAACATCAGAAAGGAAGACGACCACATCGACCTTGACGACCCAGCCCCAAACCAAAGAAAAAACAGCAATGCACACAGCGGCATAGATCAATGCACCCAGCGGCATAGACCGATGTACACAGCCGAATAGACCAATGTACACAGCTGCATAGACCAATGTACACGGCTGCATAGACCGATGCACACGGCTACATAGACCGATGCACTCAGCTGCATAGACCAATGTACACGGCTACATAGACCAATGTACACAGCTGCATAGATTATTCCATGGCCTTGGAACAATCATTCCATGACCATTGAACGATTATTCCAAGGCCATGGAATAATCACATCAGCTAAGTATTTCTTGCAAATGTGCCGCGTAAAGAAGGAGAAACAGCCTTCTGAAGTGACCATTCATCCAGCCTTCCAGAGACCGTCCGAAAACACAATCTCCCGTTCGGCATTAGGAGTCGCCTTGCGAGCGTCCGGCTCGAAGACACGCTTCATCCTTGCAGAAGTCATACAAATCTTCTCAGAGGATACGGCTGCAACATCTTAAGAATTGAAGCCCCCACTACAGTGCAAACCCGATGCCTATATACAGTATAGCAAAAGGACTGACTTTCTCATTATGTACATGCTTTTCCTTGACTATTCCCCATAAAAAAGTGTGTTTACATTTGGTTGTTTCCTCATAAAAATATTATTTTGCAACAGAATAACATTAATGCAGCAGATGGAAAGGAGTGTTCATAAAAAGTTCTACAAGGATAATAATACCTTTAAGATCTATCTGATTGACTGCAGGCTTCTCGCCTTGCTCTCTGACTCACGTCCAAAGGATATGCTTCTTGACGACAAAGCATTCACCGAGTTTAAGGATGCCAATACAGAAAACTTCTTTCTTCAACAGCTGGTAGATATCAGAGACGTCCCTACCTATTATTACAGAAGGGCAAGTCAACTCTTGGGATTGAACTCCTTGCCCAGTATGACGGCAAAGTATTCCCTTGCGGGGTTAAGGCAGAGGAAAACATCAAGACCAGATCGTTGCGCACGTTCGTTGCCTACGAATTTCCTGACTTGTCACTCCATGCCTTCCGGTTCAGTATGCTCCCATACATCAATCAGCAGTGGATGGAAAACATGCCCTTGTCTTGTATCGAGGGATGCTTTTGGCCCATATAATCTTAGTGTTTTTATAGTGTGATTAAACCCAGCGACAAGCATACAAAAACAATGAAACAAATAGAAGTCGTAGCAGCAATCATCCATGATGACCAAGGTCGTATTTTCGCCACGCAGCGGGGATATGGCGAGTGGAAGGACTGGTGGGAATTTCCTGGTGGGAAGATGGAGGAAGGCGAGACGCCCGAGGAGGCGTTGAAGCGTGAGATATGGGAAGAACTGGAAACGGACATCGTGGTAGAGCAGTTGGTGGATACGGTGGAATGGGATTATCCGCAGTTTCATCTTACCATGCACTGCTATCTCTGCCATGTGGAAAGCGGACATCTGGAACTGAAGGAGCACGAAGCTGCACGATGGCTCGGCAAGGATGAACTGGAGAGCGTCGACTGGCTTCCTGCAGACAGAGATTTGGTAAGGAAACTGAAATAGTAAACAGACATGGATATCCATACCACACCCCAGTGCCATGCAATGGCTGCAATCGAACGAGACCAGGATGATGCTTGCATAAGTCCTGCCGAGCAAGAGAAGGCACGCCGTTCAGCCAACATGGCAGCCATCCACGGCAAAGACACGAAGCCGGAGATGGTGGTACGTCGTTGGCTGTGGGGACATGGGTATCGCTATCGACTGAATCATCCACGTTTGCCCGGAAAGCCTGACATTGTGATGCGGAAGTACAGGACCTGCATCTTCGTAAACGGTTGCTTCTGGCATGGCCACAATGTGCAGTTGCAAACTGCACAAATTGACAATGGACAATTGATAATTGAGAGCTCCGAGTGCTGCAAGATCCCCAAGACGAACCGAGAGTTCTGGGTGACAAAAATTCTTCGGAACCGGGAGCGCGACGCGAGGGTGCTGCGCCAGCTGGCAGCGATGGGCTGGCACTGCATCACCATCTGGGAATGCGAGCTGAGGCCGAAAGTGCGCGCGAAGACCTTGGAATCGCTGGCTTATACTCTCAATCGAATCTTCCTGCAAGACCACAGCATCAGGCCCTATGACCTCCCCGAGGAAGAGCCGCTAACGGCCGCCGAGGAGATTCATTGTGATAATAATTTGTAAAAATGCATAACATGCAGCCATTTTAACTGGTTTTCATGAATAAAATTTGGCAAAGACATTGAATTTTATTATATTTGCACTCGGTTTTAATTAAATAAAGATGAGTGAAAGACCTCTAAACCGACTCAAGGTAGTTCTGGTGGAGAACCAGAAAACAAGCAAGTGGCTGGCAGAACAGTTAGGTGTCTCTGCAGTAACTGTCAGCAAGTGGTGTACAAATATGCACCAGCCATCCCTGCCACAATTGACGGAGATTGCAGATGTTTTGGAAGTGGATGTTAGATCATTGATTTGTTCAACAAAGTAGATAATCACACGAAATCATAAGAGCCAGTTATTATGGACGGATTCAGAAATATAGAAATCAAGAACTTCAGAGGCATCGACCATCTGAAGATAGACGACTTTTCCCGTGTGAACATACTCCTGGGACAGAACAGTTCAGGAAAAAGTTCTGTGCTTGAATGCCTTTTATTGATGATGGGGATGTCCAATCCAGATCTGCCTCAGACCATCAATTCTATCAGGTCTCGCAACTATAGCGGTTTTGCAGACCTGACATACATATTCCATCGTCTGGACTTGAAGACCAAGCCAGAGATATCGTCCGAATTGTTTGACAGCACTAAACGTCATTTGTCTTTGGACTTAACCTATGTCTTTGACGGGCAATCACAGGCAGGTTTACAGAATGGGCAGATACCGACCTCTGAAACGAAAACCTTCCTGAACACGCTGAAGATGCTGTTCGATGTTGAATTCGGTCAACAAAAGAATACGTATGAGTGCACTCTGACTGCCAATCAGCAAGGATTGATATCTAACAAGAAACTGGCAGAAGGGTATTTAGAAAAGAACAGTGTAGCTTTCCTCCCTGCTGACTTGGCTGCAGGTAATCCTGTCAACGACTTGGTTGAGTTGATAAAGCGCAGACTAAAAGGTACCGTAGCAGAGCGATTGAAGAACTTTGATAGCCGTATCACTACATTGGAGATTCTGAATAATGTCGCATACGTAGGCTTGGAAGGCATCGATCAGTTGTTGGCGGTTAACATGCAAGGTGATGGTCTTCGCCGTTATCTGAATATTGTGGCTGCGTCTGCCAATCCCATGAACAATATACTTCTGATAGACGAGATTGAAAATGGCTTACACTATTCTGCTTACAAGAAGTTATGGGAGGCTATTTTCGCTTTGGCGACCACTACGAATAAGCAGGTGTTTGTGACAACGCATAGTAAGGAAACCCTCTATGGTTTGAGTGAGATGCTGGAGGAGCATACGGAGTATCAGCAAGAGATGCGTTTGTACACCATAGAGAATACAAAATTGGAGGGGCTTCAAGCATATAAATACACTTATGGGGGCTTGTCGGATGCATGCGAAAATGATGTGGAACTTAGAAGCATTGCGTTATGATTGATAGATTTCACATATTTGTTGAGGGCAAAACCGATAAGGTGTTTGTTGAACAGTATTTTTATCATGTGTTTGGTGTTTCTATTCCAAAAGATTTTGTTGTTCCAACAAATGGTAAAGACAATCGCCAAAATGCGACCAATAAGATGAAAACTATGTCCGCTAATGGAGGAAAGAATCTTGTGATTTTTGATGCAGACGATGATGTAGAAAAGAGACGGACAGAACTTCTGAGTTGGAAAGAAAAGGAGAATCTGGATTTTGAGCTGTTCCTGATTCCGAATGATAAAGAAGCAGGTGCTTTGGAAACTCTTTTGGAAAATATTATTAATCCTAATAATGAACCTATATTCAAATGTTGGGATAAATATGAGAGCGATTTGGGACAACTGAAAATCAAAGGAAGAACTACACCATTGACTATCCCAGGGAAAAAGGCGAAAATTTATGCTTACTTAAGTGCCCTTTTGGGAAAATCTGATGATGAACAAAAGTTAGCACAGACAGAAAAACGTGATTATAGGAATCCGTTACATTGGAATCTGGATGCAGAGTATTTGGAGCCGTTGAAAGAATTCTTGAAATGTAACATTGAAAAGAACGAATGAAAGAAGTATCAGAGATCAAGAAATATAAAGCCATCGATTTCTTTTGTGGAGGCGGAGGAATGACATGCGGGTTACGTCAAGCAGGTATTGATGTAATAGCAGGTGTAGATTTAGACGAAAACGCCAAAGAAACGTATGAGTTTAATAATCCTGGCAGTGTGTTCGTGCATAGGGATGTGAAAAGGCTTCATAGCAACTATTTCGAAAAAAATCTTGGAGTACAAAAGAATGACAACCGTTTGATTATGGTTGGTTGCAGCCCTTGTCAATATTATAGCATCATCAATACCGACCATACCAAAGCAGAGCTATCGAAAGACTTGCTGATGAATTTTGCGAGATTCATTGAGTATTATATGCCAGGATATATTTTGGTTGAAAATGTCCCTGGAATTGTAACTAATAAAGAAACTATCTTGCCCAAATTTTTGAGGAAGATAGAGAAATTGGGGTATAAGCATACGGAAGAGATTGTGGATATGAGCCAATATGGTGTGCCTCAAAGTCGTCGCCGTTTTTCTCTTATAGCAACCCGATTAGAAGGTGTTGATATTTCTCTGCCCGAAAAATCTAAAGAGATTATAACGGTTGCTGATGTTTTAGGAGAGAATAACGGCTTCCCAAAGATAAAAGCTGGACATAAAGATAAATCCGAATTTCAGCATACTGTTGCTGGCTTAAGTGAAGTAAGTCTAAAACGCATGGCCTTGACCCCTCATAATGGAGGCAACCGTCTTAGTTGGGCATCTCGACCGAATTTACAACTTGAGTGTTATGTCGGAAAAGACGATATTTTCAAAGATAATTACGGGCGTATGTGGTGGAACAGACCTTCTCCAACGATTACGACAAAGTTTTTCAGTATCTCCAACGGACGCTTTGCCCACCCCGATGAAGACAGAGCTATTTCTATTCGTGAAGGTGCCACACTGCAATCATTCCCCAAAGACTATGTCTTCAAAACCAACAGTATCGCTGGTGCGGCTCGAATTATTGGAAATGCTGTACCATGCGAATATGCAAGAAGATTAGGTGAAACTATAATTTCTAATTCCTGACAATTATGGCAGATATAGAAAATAAAAATCAAAAACTGGAAATGAGTTTTGATCCCCAGACGATAGAACATTTGGGAGTCAAGATGTATTCGCAATTACCTAATGCTATAGCAGAGTTGATTGCCAATAGTTATGATGCGGAATCTCCTGAAGTACATATTATTCTTAAAGATAATGAAGAGGGGAAGAGCATTGCCGTTGTTGACAAAGGAGTCGGAATGTCATTTGATGAAATCAATGAGAACTTTTTGCGAATAGGCCGTAAAAGGAGAGAATCTGATAGCGGGCTTAGCCCTAATGGGAAACGAAAAGTAACAGGCCGTAAGGGATTAGGGAAATTAGCCTTCTTCGGAATTGGTGACACGATTCATATTATTACAAAGAAAAATGGTGAATGTGTTAACTTTACTATGAATTGGAATGACATTATTCATTCTAAAACGCCCAACTATGAGCCTCAATATACAATAGAGTCATGTAATCCTCAAGAGCAAGGCACAACAATCATTTTAACCAATCTTAAGCGCAAAACTGCATTTGATCCAGAAGGGTTAGCTAGCAGTCTTGCACGCCTTTTTGATTTCTTTGATGATGACTTTGTTGCGGATATAACACTAAATAATAATGAGCCAATACCAATAGATAAAACTCTACGATATAGAAATATTGATGCTCAATTCACATGGAATGTGCCCGCTTTTATTGAGGACAAAGAGCATTATCTTTATAAAAAGAATATTATTGGGGAACTATTGGCAACGGAAAAACCACTAAAGCCAGGACTGCGAGGAATAACTTTATATGCTCATGGGCGTATGGTAAATGCCCCGGAATTTTTCGGGGTTGGAGAATCCAGTCACTTTTATTCGTACTTGACAGGATGGTTAGATGTGGATTTCGTTGATGAGCAAGAAGAGGATATAATATCAACTGATCGTCAGTCATTGAGTTGGGATTTGCAAATAACTTCAGAACTTCGCGATAATTTGAAGCAACTATTATCTTTAGTTGAGCGCAATTGGCGTACTCGAAGAAAAGCTGATAGGCAACGCAAGATTACGGAAAAAACAAAAGTTGATGTTGGACAGTGGTATCCTACTCTTACACCAGACATACAAAAGGGTGTCGAAAAGATTGTAGATTCCGTCGTGGAAAATTCTGAATTGGAAAGCGACAAACAAAGTGAAGTCGTTGGTGCATTACATGCTCTTATCCCTGAATATGCACAATATCATTGGAGACATTTGCATGAGAGCGTTAAGGATGCTTCTTATAGTGACTATAAGAATGAAGATTATTATAGAGCCGTAGAAGAAGCAATAAAACGATTTGAGTCAAAAACGAATGCAAAGACAGGAAATAGTTTAAAAGGGCGTGACTTGATGGCACAAGTTTTTGGGAAGGGAAAATCTCTTTCTGTTACAGATAAATATAAAAAAAGAGATGGGAGCGATTTTGGAGATGAAACAAAAGAAAATATAGAGGAAGGTCAGAAGTTCATGTCAATGGGGGTAATGGCTGGAGTTCGAAATCCTTTGGCTCATGAAGAAAAGATTGAACTAAAGGAGTCTGGTTTGTTTTCTGAAGATGATTGTCTAGATGTGTTGAGCTTATTGTCCCATTTGTTTAGGCGATTAGATGATGCTATAAGAAAGTGATGTTATTAATTGGCAACTATTGACTATTAATTAGTAGATAATTGCCATACATTTAATGGGTAATCCATAAGTGTTAACGAGTAAATCAATACATAATATAGTAAATTGATGAACATATTTTCATTCTTTTCTGGGGCAGGATTCTTGGACTTAGGTTTCGAACTTGAAGGCCACTATAATATAGTTTTTGTGAACGAGTTTCATAAGGCGTTTAATAACGTATATCAATATGCTCGCCAGAAAATGAATCTTCCAGCTCCGATATATGGGCACCATGTTGAAAACATTGTTTATTATGTTGATGGTGAACATCCTGAAATGATGCAAAACTTAATGCTTCTTGTGAACGAGTTAAAAGAGCAAGAACTTACGGGCTTTATTGGTGGTCCTCCATGTCCTGATTTTAGTGTGGCAGGAAAGAATAAAGGGAAAGAAGGGGAAAAAGGGTGATTATCGCAAACATATGCCGACTTAAGAGAATGGCTCGAAAGGGTATAAAATTTGTTTGTTTTTAAAAGAAATGATATGGAATATAATTTAAGGAAACTTGTTGCTTCAATGTGGGAGCATAGGAAGAATAAAGACTTTGAGCGTAAAAGCTTGATGACCTCATATCGTGGATTATCTGTGAAAGCAAGTATTGGCATGACAGGCGTTATTTCAAAGATACCTTGGATATCATATTGTGCAGAAGGCCAAGAAACTCAAAAAGGTATATATCCCGTTTTGCTGTTCTATGGGACGCCAGAATTTTTAGAGAAAAACAAAAACCATACCATAATCAAGAAGATTGTCTTAGCATATGGTGTAAGTGCAACTAAAACACCTGATATTTTGTGGGGAGCAGAGGTTGAGTTCAAGAAGACAATAGGAGATTCTTTTATTGATTGGGGATATGAAACATCTGATAATGGAATAAAGAAGTATAATTCTTCTTATGTCTATAAAACATATGATTGGACAGATGACGTTGATTATGATATAATTCAAAACGATATAGATGCTTTAATTACAGTATATTTAGAAATTTTGGAGAATGTCGGTATAAAAACTCCCCCAACTATTCCACTAAAGAAAGATTTGTTTAATGCAAATATTTATTCTATAGTGGAAGTTTCTCAATCTATGCTTCCTTATCGTTCCTATATCACCGCTATTAAATCCAAGCCATTCTTGCTTCTTGCTGGTATCTCAGGCACAGGTAAAAGTCGAATTGTACGAGAATTGGCTCGTGCTTGCTGGGAGGAAGGAACGAAAGAATATAAAGATCCGAAGCCTAAGAACTTTGAGATGGTGCAGGTGA
>DGSC01000015.1 GCA_002391275.1 Prevotellaceae bacterium UBA4372
CTTTCTTATCCCGAACTGACGTAAAAAGAGGTTGGAGTGACTATATATGAATAAACTCCTGCGCCATTTCTAATAATTGGCGCAGGAGCCTTTAGATTGTTCATCATATCGATGAGTGACAAATACTATTCTGTTTTTTAATCACCCTCACCGTCCCAATAGGCTACACCATGGGGATCACTACCAGCCAATAACTGGCATTTGTGTTGCAATAGGACGACCTGCATCGCGGGCTTCTTATATTCTTTCTTCTTCATTGCGTTATCCTCCTTTACTTGATTACAATCTTACGACCATTATTGATATATAGTCCCTTCTTCGTGGGCTTGCCTTCGAGTTTGCGGCCATCCATCGTGTACCAGCCTTCAAGTGTGATGTCACCCGTCTTGGTCTCGAGTGTGCCTCACCTGTTGTCGTAGTGTTCAGCGTCACCGTTCCACCGTTCAGATTGAAAGTCATCTGTCCAGTAGCAGAGCGGTTTGGAGTTATAATTCTTTAAATAAGGTGTTCGCGTAAGGCTTTTCGCACCAGTTCAGCGGTGTTTCTGGCCTCGCACTTGGCAAGCAGATGTTTGCGATACCAGCCAGCAGTCTCTACAGTCAGCCCAAGACGGGCTGCAATCCCTGTGTTTGTGAGGCCATCGCAAATCAGGCGGAGAACATTCTGTTCCGCCGGGGTAATGTGAACGGCTTTTGGTTCGCTGCGCTGAATGATGTCCTTTACCTCCGGTGCGATGAAACGGCCGCCCCGCCATACGGTGACAATGGCATTGACGAGCACATCCACAGGCGACAGCTTCAGCACGTAGCCGTGGGCACCGCTGTCAAGCACACGCCGTATCAGGGCATATTCATCGTGAACGGTGACGACCACGACCTTCATCCTCGGATAGTCGCTGACCACCTGACGGCAAAAGGCTACGCCGTCATCGCCGGGCATTGAGAGGTCAAGCAGCAGCACGTCGGGACAGCGTTCCTTCAGGGAGGCGGCGCAGGTCGGCAAAGTGTTGAACTGACGGCTGACTCGGGCCAGGCCGCTGCGGTTGATGGCTTCAGCCAGTCCCTCACAGAACATGGCATGGTCGTCGGCCACATAAACGTCAATCAAATATTTCTTCATAGTGGGATGCTTACGTTTACTTCTGTTCCACCCGCGGCCGACGGCGCAATGTGCATGGTTCCGTGATAGGGACGGATGCGCTCTTCAATGTTTCGCAGACCCATACCTTTTTGAAGTGAAGAATGAGGAGTGGAGAATGACGAATTTCCACAATCGCTCACGGTGAGCGTGACCTCATGCGCCCCTTGCAGCAGCTGTATGTCTATGTGGCTGGCATGGGCATGCTTCAGCGCGTTGCTCACCAGTTCGTAGGCACAGCGGTACAGCACCAACTCCACATCCTTGGCTATCGGATGTCCGTCGGCCGACGACGAGAACTCGGCCCCCGGCACCGTTGCGGCAAAATCGCTCAGTGCCGACCGCAGACCGCCACGCAGCAGCTCCTCGGGCAGCAGGTGATGGGCGGTGCGGCGCAGCTCGCCGGCTGTGCTGTCTAACTGCTGCAGGCTCTCGGCCTTGTCGGCATTGTCCTCTATCTTCAGCCTCAGCACCGACAGCATGCTGCCCACACCGTCGTGCAGGTCGCGGGCCAGGATGCGGCGTTCGCGCGTCTCAGCCTCCAGGGCAGCCTTTGCGGCTATCAGCTTTTTCTTCCTGCGGTTCATTACAATGATGAGGAGAACGCTCACCGCCAGTGCGCCGGTGGCGACGATGGCAATCCCGAGGAGCCAGCGGTAGAGGCTGCGCTCAAGGTTGAGGGTGGCAATGCGGGCCTCCTTCTTCTCAGTCTCGTAGAGCACCTCCATCTGTGACAGTCCGCTCTGGTAGTGGTCTGTGGCGTAGCGCGTCATCACGTCGTGCATCTTCCGGATATACTCGCGAGCCTTGTCCTTCTGGCCCAGCTCCGTATAGATTTCCGCCAACAGCTGATAGCTATTGGCATCGGCACCAGTGGCTGACGAGTCGGGGCGGATGGTCTGCAGGGCATAGCTGAGAGCTCGTTGCCATTGCCCTTCGGCCATTGCCAATTCAGCAGCTGCGGAATAGATGTCGCTTTTGTTCTCAAACATCATCTCGTCGCTCACCAGGCTGAGTACTTCCTTGGCATAGGCGTTGGCCTCGGGCAAGTCCTGATGCCCCTCCATCATGTTCAGTCGCACCATCGAGGCGAGCACCACAGGATAGTCTTCCGCCTCTTCCGTGCGGTGGGCATGGTAGTAGGCGTAACAGCGTTCGGCTGTGGCGCGCGCCTTGTCGTAGTCGTTCATATCGAGATATATCTTTATGAGTCCCTTGCGCGAGAGGGCCGTCATCAGCGAGTCGCCCGAGGTCTCTCCCCGCTCCAGCGCCTTCAGGTAGTTGCGCTCAGCCTCTTCACGGTTGCCCATCGTGAAGTAGAGCTCGCCGATGTTGTGGTAGAGCACGGTCTGGCTCTCCAGCCAGTTGTATTTCTCGAAGATGGGCAGTGCCAGCTGATAGTAGTGGATGGCCAGGTGGTGCTTGTCCTGCATGTTGTAGTCGTTGGCGATCGAGCCGTAGAGTGCCGAGCGCGCGTCGTCGATGGTTGTCTCCGTGTAACGACTGTCGTGTGCCATCGTGTCTACGACGGCCAGTGCACATTGGAAATAGCGGATGGCCTCGTCGTGTTCCTCGCGGCGGTAGTGTAACAGACCGAAATAGCGCAGCACATCCTGTCGCGCGTTCAGTCCATTCCGTTCGTAACTCAGTGCCAAAGCCTTGCGGCCGTAATCCTCAGCCTTCTTCGTATCATAGAGAGCATAGCCACGCATCAGTGCGACGTAAGCTCTCAGCAGGTCGTCGCCCTTCGGTGGGTTGCTGCTCTTCAGGGCTGCCTCCAAGGAATCGACGCGGGCGTTGCGGTGGTCGTTGTAGGCTGCCACCGATGTGCCAAGGCATAGGCAAAGAAAAAGAATCGTATGTCGCATATTGCTTGCAAAGTTACACATTTTTTCCGATGCAACCGCCACGAAGCCCCAAAAACTTTTCCTCTAAGCGAAAACGTCCCTCCCTTTTAGGGGGTAAAAAGCCGTGTAATTCCGTTTTCGTGCCAGCAGCTGCACCTTTTTCTGCCCCAAAAACCGTAACTTTGCAGCAAACATATATATCAACAAAAGCAATACGATTATGAAGAAAACTCTACTTACTTTAGCAGCTTTCGCTCTCACACTGACGGGCGTACGAGCAAGCGTAGCAATTAACAGTACAAACTTTCCCGACGAGAACTTTCTCTGGGTAGTGCAGAACGATTGGGACACCGACGATGACGGCACCCTCAGCGACGAGGAAATCGCCGAACGCACACATGCCGTACTCTACGGCGTAACGAACTTCAAGGGCATCGAGTATTTCTACCACATCACGGATCTCTTGATCAGTGGCCTGAACTCTGATGGCAATTCGATGAGGAATCTCGACCTCACCAAGTTCTCCAAACTGGAAAGAGTCGAGATAAGTGATTATCCCGAAACCACCTCGCTCGACTTCACCAAGAATACCAATCTGTGGTCTCTCCTAATCTCCAATATGTACGGTCTGACCACCGTTCAGATTCCGGCCAGTATAGCATACCTCTACATGTTTTGGAACCCAAAACTCACCACCGTCAACCTTAACGCCTGCCGCGATAACCTCGACGAACTGTCCATGCAGGACGTCGCCATAAAGGATGTCGATGTGAGTAACTTCAAGAAACTACACCGCATCTACATCCAGGGTGACGGCGAGGAAAAAATCTACAAAATGAACTCGCTCAACATCTCGGGTTGCAACGAACTCTGGTCGATAGAAGTCACCTGGACCGATATTGAGACCCTCACCATCAAAGACCTGCCTGCGTTCATGGAGGCCACCGTCAGTTACAACGACATCCGCAAACTCACCGTCGAGAACTGCCCGGAACTTCTCTTCCTCGACTGTCAGGACAATAAACTCCCCGAACTGCACATCAAGAAGTGCGATAAGTTCTGGCGCATCTTCGCCAACAACAACTATATGCGGACGCTCATCATCGACGAAAGCCCCCTTGAAGAAGTCGAGGCCGCAGACAACCAACTGATGTGGCTCGACCTGAGCAAGGTGGTGTTTGAAAAAGACAGACTCAATGAAGCCCAGGCCCCCATCAAGGTTAACAACCAAACGCCCGCCGTTCAGGCCGTGAAGATTTCTCCGACAGAGACAGGCCTGCTGGTGCACGAGCGTTTCGACGTGAGCCGCGTGCTGAACCTCCGCGCCAAAGGCATTGCCCAGACACCGCGTGAGACGACGGTCGATGGTATCCGCTACTTCGTTTTCTACGACAACGGCCCTGATACGCCCAACCTCGTGGGCTCCGACTGTTTCTACGAGTATGATACGAAGTGGCCCTATCCGTGGATAGAAGGAAACTCGAAGGACAACAACCTGCCCGTGACCCTCAACGTGGCGTCGTGGACGAAGCACCAGGCCTTCCTCACGCTGTCGGAGAGCCGCGTGGAGGGCAAGTATGGCGAGCCCGCTCCTGCGGCGCCCACCGTCACCCGCTCGCAGGACTACGACGGAAAGATTACCTTCTCGTCGTCGGACGAGAGCGTGGTGAAGGTTGACCCCGACACCGGCGTGCTGACCGTCACAGGTGCCGGTACGGCCATCATCAGCGTGAAGGGCGCGGAGACCGACTACCGCCTGGCACCCGCCGTGAAGACCTATACCGTATATATCGAGAAGGCCACGCCCGCATTCTCCTTCGCCCAGGCCAACGTGACGGCTGTGCTGGGCGAGGCCGTGCCTGAAAACAAACTCACGGTGGGGCTCTACGACGGCGAGGTGACCTACGCCAGCAGCGACGAGGCCATTGCCACGGTGGACGCCAACGGCGTGGTGACCACGAAGGTCCTCGGTCAGGTCATCATCACCGCCACGGGTGCCGAGACGGAGAACTGCTACGAGGCTCAAAAGGCCCAGTATTCGCTCATCGTCACCGACCCCAGCGGCATCGGTGAAATCGTGAATGGTCAATCAGCCAACCGCAAATACTTCGATCTGCAGGGCCGCCGCATCATCAGCAGCGCCGTCAAGAAGGGCATGTATGTCGTAGACGGCAAGAAAGTGATAGTGAAGTAATTTTCAAGAGATATAAAGAAATCTAAATCTGTAGCAAGAAGAAAAAACATTCAAAACAGACGATAATCTCAACTTTTATTCGTACCTTTGCACCCGATGATGAGTCACAACAAGGCTGGTGACCCGTCATCGGGTGTTCATTGAAGCAATTTGTAGCAGTTTGGAGAAAGGAGTACGGTCTCTATATCGTAACCCGATTTTTCCTCCATCTCCCAAACTGCCTTTATATAAAGAAAGATTGCAAATTCTTCCAAAGTTACTAAAAAAGCCCGTCCGATATGATTGTATAGCCTATTTTATTGCCGATAACTTCAAATTTAACATTTTTATAACAACTGGTTTGTGAAATAATTTGATAAAAAGTTTGGCTTTTTTGACAATTTTTCTTGGTGATATGCGTTTATAGTCTTAACTTTGCACGTAGTTTATCTTAATATTTATATTATGAAACGCTCTCACTACATAAGAATCCTGTTATTTTTTGCAGTCTTTCTGCTGCCTTCTCCTACATTAAAGGCAAGTGTAGAAGAGTCTTTGGAGTCGTTTAATCGTAACGAGACAGAGGCCGCGGCTAATAGATTCTTTTCAGAGTTGCTGTCGTGTCATTTTATTAACGAGCCTGTCAGCATGAAATCAGGCTTGCCAAAAGATTCCTTACGAGCCAAGGTGTGGTATTGGGCCGCTGAATGGTATTATGATAAGCAACAATATGATAAGTCGTTGAATTATGGCGAGAAAGCCCTTCCCATTTCTAAGGGCACTTCAATAGAATCAGACTGTCTGAATCTGATGGCCATTGCCAATATCCGTATTTCCGACTTTGATAAAGCAGCCTGGTATGCCAAGCAATGTTATGCTAAGGATGAAGCCAGTGGCGACCCTGATTTGATGAGCTCTTCCCTTAATACGTTGGCTGCAATTTATCTGTCAGCGAAGCAGCCTTTTGAAGCTGAGAAGTATGTACTTCGGGGAATTGAAATGGCGGAGAAGGCCGATAATCCATCTCGTATGGCCGTGCTGCAAGGTATGGCTTCTGAAATCTATCATGCCCAGGGTGATGATGATAAAGCTCTAAAGTACATAGAAAAAGCTTATGAAATAGATACGTCATTAGGTAACGAACCCAAGGCTATGGTTCGTTTAGCCCAGAAAGCTGCTGTGTTGATTGGTCTTGATCAGTTTTCTGAAGCAGAAAAGGTGTTGCTAAAAGTAATTCCCTATATGCGCAAGTCTGGGAACTTGCAATCGCTGGGTATTTCCTGTAATAAAATGGGATATGCTTTAGCATCTCAACATCGAGTTGACGAGGCTGTACCTTATTATCGTGAAGCAGCTAAAATATTTGTCAAGTTAGGCGATGCATACAACGAGATGCATGCCAGGCGCGGACTTTGCGAAGCCTTATGGAAAAAAGCTCCAGACGAAGCTAAAATCCAGCATGACCGTTTCAATACGCTGAAAGATTCATTATATGATACTGCATCAGCTGAAAGTTTGGCAAGATATAATGCTGAATTTGGCAACAATCTGCTTCAGTTGGAAAACAAGGCTCAGCGCTCGGCTAAATGGCAAGCTATCTGTCTGGCTGTCATTATTGCAGTCATAGCCATTGTCGGGTGGCTTGTCATGAGGCGTAGAGCTTCCCGTCAAGCTGCTATAAATGAGGAACTCAGAAGAAATATTCAGATGCTCAATGAAAAGTATAAGCAACTGAATATCTACTATGATAATGCTTTGCAATTAAAAGAACAGGACGATAATGACAATCTTGCGTTGGCTGATCGCGATTTTATAGAACGTGCAGTGAATACGATCAATCAGCTTATTAATGAAGGCTCCCCCGATGCAGCCAGTGTGGCAAAGCGTATGGGGATGAGTCTTTTCCAGTTCCGTCAACGCCTTTCCAAAGTGGTTGACGAAACGCCGCAGTCCTTCATCCAAATGGTACGTATGCGCAGGGCCCGTCATTTGCTTGACAATCATCATGAACTAAACATCAATGAAGTGGCTATGTTATGCGCTTATAATGACACGCCCAACTTTACACGCGCATTCAAAAAAACTTATGGGCTGACGCCGACTCAATATGTTGAGAAACGGAACGTCTAATAAAAATTGTAAAAGCGTTCGCAAATATCATCTTCTCGTCGTTATTTTTTTCTCTGGTTCATCGTTTTTTTACCTTTTTTTATTGAAAATTTAACGAAATGATAAGAATACTTTACGAAATGATAACGCTAAATCTTTAATTCGAGGGTAACTTTGTCGCAGATTTAAAAACCTTTTTGAGAAAAAGTTTCTCTTCTGCACCCTAATGGCACAGACAAAGTACCAATCTGCAGCGTTAGAATACGCGAAATATTATCTCGACAGAATTTTCGAGATGGAAGATTACATGGGGCAGAAATTAGAGAAAACAATAGATACTATTGTAGAAAAAAAGTTGCAGAATCATTTGTAACCTCATTCTGAGAGATATTATTCACCTTTATTAATTAACTTTAAAAACATCAAAACATGAGAACAGTTTTACAAAGATGGAAAAGCACATTGCAGATTGCAATCGCATCTCTGCTTGTGTCCATTCCGAGTGTGGCTGCTAATCAGGATGTCATGTGCTTAAAGACCAATAAGGGAACTTATTTCCCTGTTGTTCGTGTGAGCATGATGGTTGTTACTGATGGTGGCACACAGTTCGACATCCTGTTAAAGGATGGTCAAGGCGAAGCTGGTGTCGAAAGCGTCAGCTTTGAGAAGCATAACGTAGACATCAACTTTGATGACTACAGGCAAAATTCTGATGGCACGCCTTACATAGACATGACTAAACCTGTTTATATGTACACTAATACAGGTAAGTTCTGGCTGGTTAAGGATATGCCAGTTATCAATGTTCAAGAAGGCTCAAACCTCATGGACGTGAAAGTGGGCGGTGATGAAGCCAAAGGCGTTGCCGGTGTCTTCTTCTACCGCGGAACCGAAGATGGCTTGAATGAGGCTGTTACGGGTATCAACAACCCTGTGACAGCTCAGGCTACTGAAAAACTTCAGCTCTTGACTCCTATCAGTGAGCAGATGATTGTTTCTGGTTGTGGTAATGCTAGTTTGGCTATTGTTTATTCCCTCGATGGTAAGAAGATGACCGACGCCCCCGTTGCCAACGGCGTGACCACAGTATCCGTTCGCCAACTGCCTAAAGGCGCTTATGTGCTTCGTGTAGGTAATAAGGCTATGAAATTCATTAAAAAATAACCATTATTTAAACTTTTAGCTTTAAAAGACTATGAAAAAAATATTATCAGCTTTTGCCATGGCTGCTTTTGCTATGACAAGCTACGCACAGACTACCCAGCAGTATTTCCGTGTTGAGTTTACAATGCCTATCGTTAGCGATGGTTCTGGTGGCGCTACCAGCGTTGCTTCAGGTATGAAGGATGACTATACCTATTGTAATCCTGAGCATCAGTATCTCGATTTCCAGGCTGGCGGTAACATCGTAACTGTTGGCACCAATTCACCCCGCGATAATAGCGGCAAGAACGGTACAGCACTGCCTATGTCATTCCGTAGTACAACTACCTCTTACACTGCAAACTCCGCTTTCTATCTTGACAACAGCCGTACAGCCCAGTACAACACTTCGCAAGGCCGTCCTGAAGTGGCAAAATATCCTTATCAGGTAGATAGAATCAAGAAGATTACAGCCTATTCTATTCCCGTTCAAAAGGTTTCTCTGATAGACTCAACTCAGACTCATGAGATCACTTTCGTCGGCGATGGCAAGAAATACAAGGTTTCTGAGTTCACATTCAATCGTCTGCCCCGCAACGTAGCCGAACTGAAGACTCTGATGGAAAATGCTGACGGCACTCGTGTAGCAGCTACCCAAAACCCGATGTTTATTGCAGCTGTGATGTATCTCGTATGGCCTCGTCTGCTTGACTGCAGTCAGGACTGCCGTGATATGATCGACTATCTTTACGGTGCGCAGTACAAGAGCCTGAATACCTATGGTATTTCTAATCAGAGCTTCCAGAACGTCTGCATTGGTCACTTCAATAAGGACGCTAATAGTTTCTATGAGCACTACCAGCTGTTCCAGTTCTTCGACGGTGCTACTCCTGATAACCAGTATAAGCCTAATGGCAAGGGTTATGGCTATGATAATGGCCCGTACAAGGTACGTGTGGCTTGGAGCAACATTGCTCCCACAGAGCATTCTTCTCAGTTGAACTGCACTATCTGCAACTTCCTGCTGATGCCTAACCCCAGCGGCACTTCCAAAGCAGAAATTTCATTTGAGGATCCTGTACCTCACGTAGTGAAAGTTAGAGGTACCAACAAGAACGGTTTCTTCTTCTTCAGCAATGAGAAGACCTACTATGCAAAGGGTAAGGATCAGCGCGATGCAGATTTCTAAGCCTAAGGTAATAGTTGCTTAAACTAATAAAAAATCAGCGCTCTTGCAGTTGTTTGTGACTGGCAAGAGCGCTGATTTTTTTTATTTGAAACGATTATGTCCATAGCAGTGACCAAGTAACTAATTATCGATGCAAAATCTGAATATCCCTGACGGCTTAAGCTATCGATGATTCCTTGGTATTTTTATTCCTGTTCGCTAAACAGGCCCATAATCAATAATTCTGCTGATGTCAATATCATCGTCAGAGCGTCCGAGCATTGGGTTGATGACCGCTTGGCTGCTTAACATCCTTGTTCACGACTTAGGCAATTTAGCGATTTCTTTGTATGCTTTCAGGCAGAATCATCTGCTGCTACCGAGCACTGGAGCAGAGTTTAGCATCCTTTTTCGTAAGCTTTTGGGCGACTGTCTACTAAAAGAATGGAATCATCATCCGACGTTGAGGCCATGAAACCAGGTTCTTTAAGTGTTTTTGCTTGGTTAAAAACAGCAAAACATACAAGTGTTTTGATTATTCCATGACCTTGGAACAATCATTCCATGACCATCGAATGATTGTTCCAAGGTCATGGAATAATCAAAACGGCTGGGCGCGCGCCTTGTTTTACTTGTAAGCAGACGGCAATAAAGAGGGCAAAGAGGGCTTGGCGGTTATAGTTTACGGTTTCATTTCATCGGCCGACCTACTGTGGAAGGCGAGCTGAAACTTGTCTGGTGTCGGCCCTAAATGTTGTAATGCAAAGGCTTGGAACAGCCGCACTTGTGTTTGGCGGGCAGTAATAATTTTATTAGAAGGGATGTTTTTTGGGCGAGAACCTTTTTTTTTTTCTTGTTTCAAGAGTCAAACTCGTAAAAATGTTTTACCTTTGCCGAAAATATTCTCATATTTTATTTATTAATATGTATAGAACTCACACTTGTGGCGAACTTCGAATCGCCAATGTTGGCCAGACGGTGACGCTGGCCGGATGGGTGCAGCGCACCCGCAAGATGGGCGGCATGACTTTTGTGGACATGCGCGACCGCTACGGCATTACTCAGATTGTCTTTGAGGAGGCTACCAACCAAGAACTCTGCGAACAGGCCAATCACCTCGGCCGCGAATATGTCGTTCAGGTGACAGGTACCGTGAACGAGCGTTCGAATAAGAATAAAAACCTGTCTACGGGCGACATCGAGATTATCGCCACGGAGCTGCGGGTGCTGAATGAGAGTGTCACGCCTCCATTCACTATTGAGGATCAGAGCGACGGCGGCGACGATCTGCGCATGAAGTATCGCTATCTGGATCTTCGTCGTACACCCGTGCGCCGTAACTTGGAACTGCGCCACAAGATGACCATGGAGGTGCGCCGCTATCTCGACAGTCTCGGCTTTCTGGAAATAGAAACGCCTATGCTCATTGGCTCCACGCCAGAAGGTGCCCGAGACTTCGTAGTGCCCTCACGTATGAATCCCGGCCAGTTCTATGCCTTGCCGCAAAGCCCTCAGACGCTGAAGCAGCTTTTGATGGTCTCGGGTATGGATCGCTATTTCCAGATTGTGAAATGCTTCCGCGACGAGGACCTGCGCGCCGATCGCCAGCCAGAGTTCACACAGATCGACTGCGAGATGAGCTTCGTCACGCAGGAGGATATCCTTCAGACTTTCGAGGGAATGGCTAAGCACCTCTTCCGCGAACTGCGTGGCATTGAGCTCGAAGGTGCTTTCCCCCGTATGACGTGGGCTGACGCCATGAAGTACTATGGCAGTGACAAGCCCGACACACGCTTCGAGATGAAGTTCGTAGAGCTGAAGGACCTTTTTGCCAAGGCTCCTGGCTTCAGCGTCTTCGACGAGGCCAAATATATCGGCGGCATCTGTGCCAAAGGTCAGGCCGTCTACACCCGCAAACAAATTGACCAGCTGACAGATTTCGTTAAGCGTCCGCAGATTGGTGCCAAGGGACTTGTCTATGCCCGTGTCAACGAGGATGGTAGTGTAAAGTCGAGCGTCGATAAGTTCTACGGCGAGGAGGTGCTTGCGGCGTTGAAGGAGGCTATGCATGCCGAGCCGGGCGATCTCATACTGATTCTTTCGGGCGACGATGCCATGAAGACGCGCAAGCAACTGTGTGAGTTGCGCCTTGAGATGGGCGCCCGCATGGGACTACGCGACAAGAATAAGTTCTCGCTGCTGTGGGTAATCGACTTCCCGATGTTCGAATGGAGCGAGGAAGAAGGTCGACTCATGGCAACCCACCATCCGTTCACTCACCCCAAGGACGAGGATATCCCCTTGCTCGACACAGACCCTGCGGCCGTTCGTGCTGATGCTTATGACATGGTGTGCAACGGTGTTGAAGTAGGTGGCGGCTCAATTCGTATCCACGACCCAGAGCTGCAGGATAAGATGTTCCGCATCCTCGGCTTTACTGAGGAGCGTGCACAGGAGCAGTTCGGCTTCCTGATGAACGCTTTCAAGTACGGTGCACCGCCTCACGGAGGTCTTGCCTACGGTCTTGACCGCTGGGTTAGCCTCTTTGCCGGTCTGGATAGTATCCGCGACTGCATAGCCTTCCCGAAGAACAACAGCGGCCGCGACGTCATGCTCGACGCCCCGGCATGTCTGGAGCAGAAGCAACTGGACGAACTGTATCTGGACATCAAGAAGTTGCCTGAATAATGGAAACCGTCAACAATATGCAGCAGGGTGTAGAGGGCATTCAGCATACCCTCTACACCTGCCAAGGCACCTGCTCGAAAGCCATTGAGGTGACGGCTAAGGACGGCATCATCGAGAATGTCACCTTTTACGGTGGCTGCAACGGTAATACTAAAGGCCTGTCGCAGATCGTGCGTGGCATGAAGGTAGACGAGGTGATAGCCCGACTGAAAGGAACCACTTGCGGAGCACGTCCCACCAGTTGCCCTGATCAGCTGACGCGGGCACTGGAACAGTTGAGAAATGAAAATTGAACATTAGCACCTATGCGCAGCTACACATCATACATTTTACAGTTTGCCATCATCATTGGCTCCGTGGCATCAATGATGATGGCTTGCACCGAATCTTTTGAGGAACGGTGTCGTCGCGAGGCTCGTGAGTATAGTGAGCGTGAATGTCCTCGGATGATCGAAAAGTTTATTCGAATGGATAGCATGACTTTCGTTAATGAGCCTGTCGGTTTTGTCTATTATTACACGGTGTTAGGTGAATTTGATAATAAGGCGCTGCTTAGTGACGAGCTCGTAGAAACATTTCGCGCTGAACTTTTGAATAATATCCGCAATGATATCAACATGAAGCGCTATAAAGAAAAGGGCTTTACCTTTACTTATAGTTACCAATCGGGCTCAACAGGAGAACCATTCATCGAGGCTTCTTTTGGTCCGGATGATTATAAGTGATAGTTGACGAGGATTTAAGATTGAACTATAAACTACTAACACAATATGATTATGAAACGACTTTTTATGTTCTCACTGCTGACAGTCGGTCTGTCTGTAGCTTTGCTGGCAAAGAATACGACTCAGACTGTGGCTCAAGTGACAGAGCCCGTCAGCCTAACTGAAGCCGTAGATTACCACATCACAGGCACACAACCTTTTAGCACGACAGGATCCATCGACATTATAAATACAGATAATGCGGTAGTCATTATCGATAACCTGAAACCTTCGAAGGCCAAGGCTTATCTGAGTTACATTAAAATCAATGGGGTTACAGCCAAGGATGGATCCAACTGCCAGTTGAAGCTCTACAACCGAGGAGCTATCATTTTGCCTTACGGAGGCAGCACTTTCCGTCCTCTTACCGTTTTCGACGGTGCTAACTTCGAGGGAGAAAGCTTCAATGCACTTACCGAAGGACATTCTGGAGGCTACATGAAGAATGTGCCTACAGCTTGGAACAACCGCATCCAAAGCTTCAAACTCAAACGCGGCTACATGGTCACCTTTGCACTAAAGAAAGGCGGTAGGGGTTACAGCCGATGCTTCATTGCAGCCGATGCCGACCTCGAGGTTACGCTTCCTGCGTTGATGGCTGGACGTATCTCGTCATACCGCATCTTCAAGTGGTATGATGTTACGAAAGTGGCTTTGGCAAACGATACCAGGGCTGATGCTGTTGATAAACTCAATGTCACCAGCTGCTACAGTTTCGGCAAGGGCGAGAGCCGACTGCCCGATGCAGAATGTGTTCCTCATCACATCTATGAAGACTGGCCCTCGTCAGCTGATTGTGGCAACCAGAACTACTCTTGCCACCTGAAGACCAACAACGAGCCGGGCAACAGTGCTGACGACCGTCCTCAGGATGTTGCTACTATCCTGAATAACTGGGAGAATCTCATGCGTACGGGAATGCGTCTATGCTCTCCGTCATCCCATGATGGATCACTGGGTCATCTGCGCCAATGTCTCGACAGTATTGATGCACGCGGTTGGCGTTGCGACATCATCGACCTCCACTGCTACTGGCCCGAAAGTTCGTTCAACACCTGGAGCTTCTACGATCAATGGGCCAACCACTATGGACGTCCCATCTGGATCTCTGAATGGGTGTGGGGAGCATCATGGAACAGCAACGGTGCCTTTGCTAATGGCGTTACAGAGGCTCAAAACCGCGATGCAGTAAAACGAATCACCACAAACCTTAACAACTGGGACTGCATCGAGCGTTATTTCTACTGGAACAGTGAACGTGACCCAAGCCGAATCTACAAGGACGGCAGACTCACGGCCGCTGGTGAGTACTACGCATCTATCAATAGCGGACTGGCTTACAACAACTATAAGAACTACGTCCCCAAAGCGCCGCCTGCTTATGCTGTTAATGATTTAAGCACCACATTTAATGTGAAATATCAGATTTGCGAGCTCAAGTGGACTAATCGAAACGGTGATTTGGCTACGACAGTCAGCCTTCAGCGCCGTATTGACGACAGCGCCTGGACAACCATAAAAGAGTGGACAGGTTCCGAGCTTGAAGATGAAACGGCAATGAGCTATAAGGACAACATTGATAGTCCTGGAGCCTACGCTTATCGTATCGTTGAGAAACTGTATAATAACTCAACAAAGACCTCGAACATAGCTTATAATGTACTTGCCCTTACGCAAGGTACCGATGCTATTCAATTTGGTTCTATCAATGCAAATGTTGATGACGAAAGTTTTGTCTATTTCAAGAGTCCATTTGACGAAGAGAATGAACCAGTTGTTATATTCGGAAGTGTTAACAACAAGAACAATTCGGCTGGCTTGGTTGACAACCTTGTCAGCGTGAGCAAGGTTAACAATGCTTATACTTATTTCCGCTATAAGGCCATGAAATGGGCTCACGATGCTGATGTAACAACCAATGCTAAGATAACATCAAACTTCATTGTTGCCAAACCTGGCCGTGGAAAGCTCGGGAAACTGAACTACGAAGCCGGTTATGCAAGTAATGGAGAGACTTCATACCTTGGTTTTACACCCACTGAAGTGCGGTTCGCTCAGCCTTTCGAGACCGTTCCTGTAGTCATGGTCACCCCCATCAAATCGAGCGGAAACAATCCTGTGATGTGGCGTGTATGGGACGTAACGACCGAAGGCTTCAAGGTAGAACTAATGTATGAGTCAAATATCACAACCGGAAAGACAGCCTGTCGCATGGGTTACCTCGCCATAGAGGAAGGTCAGGGCACAGATGGCGAGGCTATGTTGTACACTGTAGGTAAGAAAGAATTCACCTTCAAGGCCTCTGCTCAGTCGCTCGAATATCCCCGTGAGTTTGAAGAACCTAATCTGTTAGTTCAGCTGCAGACCTTTAATCACGAAGCTTCTGCGATTCTGCGCGTAGGCTTATCATCTACACCTACACAGAACAGCCTCGTTTACATGCAGGTTGATAAGAGCAACACGGCGATGACGCTCTCGTCGACAAGGTCGGCCACAGAAACAGTTGGCTATATCTTAATTAGCAATGCTACAGAAGAAGACCTGGCCAACGATGAGCCTGATGCTGTCCGTGATGTAGAATCATCAAGTCGCACACTTAATATCTATGATCTTAGTGGCCGTCATTCATTAGGAGTGGGTCGCGGTGTATATATCGTAGACGGAAAGAAACTTGTTGTGAAATAGCAACGTTCTTGTTTAAAGTTCGTTGCCTGTATAGAGCTGATAGTATTTGCCTCGGCATGCTATCAGCTCTTTGTGTGTTCCATGCTCTATGATGCGTCCGTGGTCCAGTACAATGATTTGATCGGCTCCGCGGACGGTTGACAGACGATGGGCAATTACAAAAGTCGTTCGTCCTTGCATGAGGCGATCCATTCCTTGCTGTACGAAAACCTCTGTTCGCGTGTCGATATTGGCTGTAGCTTCATCAAGAATGAGTACTGGTGGATTAGCAACAGCAGCTCTTGCTATGGCTATCAGCTGTCGCTCTCCTGCACTTAGATTGCCTCCGTCGCCGGTTAGGATGGTTTCGTAGCCATTGGCCAAGCGGCGAATAAGGTCGTCGGCTCCGACAAGGCGTGCTGCTTCGCGGCATTCCTCGTCTGTGGCATTGAGACGTCCGTAACGAATGTTGTCGAGTACGGATCCTGTGAAAAGGTGTGTTTCTTGAAGCACGATTCCCATCGAACGTCGTAGGCTACTCTTCGCTATTTCGGAAACGGGAATGCCATCAAAAAGTATCTCGCCTTGTTGTATCTCATAGAAGCGGTTGATGAGGTTGATAATGGTCGTCTTTCCAGCTCCCGTACCACCGACAAAGGCAATTTTCTGTCCAGGAGAGGTGTTGATGTTAATGTCAAAAAGAATCTGTTTCGCAGTAGTGTAGCCGAAGTCGACATGGCGGAAATCGACATCACCGAGCACTGGCTCAACCTTTCCGTTGTGCATCCATGAACGGGCGTCGGGACTAAGGCTTACAGACCCTTCATCCGTTTCAGGCTGGGCGTCCATAAGCGCAAAAATGCGGTCGGCTCCCACCGAAGCGTTGAGCACACTGTTGATCTCTTGAGATACGTGGCTGATGGGCTGGGTGAAATTCTTATTCAGCGTAAGGAAACTAACAAGCGTTCCAAGGGAAAGTGAAAAATGAAAAGAGAAAAATGAAAAATCAGGAGCGAGAGCTATGGTAGCACCAATGACGGCGATGAGGACGTAGCCAAGGTTGCTGAGGTTTCCGTTGATTGGCATTACAATGTTGGCTATTCTGTTCGCCGAACAAGCGCTATAGCGTAATTGCTCATTGATAAGCTCAAAATCGTTAATGGCTTCATCCTCATGACAAAATACTTTGACCACTTTTTGACCAGTCATCATCTCTTCTACGAAACCATTCACGCGAGCCAGGCTCTCTTGTTGCGAACGGAAATGTTTTCGGGAAACCGAACCGAGTTTTGTAGTTATAATCATCATCAGTATGGCCAAGCCTATGCTGACAAGCGTTAAGGGTATACTCAGCACAATCATTGATGTGAAGGTAATGGCTATCGTTATCAATGAGTTGAACACTTGAGTTAGAGAGCTGCTGATAGCTTGCCTCAAAGAGTCAACATCATTAGTATATAAAGACATTGTGTCGCCATGGGAATGTGTGTCGAAGTAGGTGAGGGGAAGTGTCTGCATATGCGTAAAGAGCTTTTTACGCAGACGAAGTTGCGTGCCTTGGCTCACGGCTATCATAAGACGATTGTAAGCATAGGCACATACTACGCCAAGTGCAAGCACCAACCCAAGACGAAACAGCGCTTGTGTTAGAGAGGCGTACTCCGGATCGTTGGCCTTAGTAAGTGGGAGGATATACTCGTCAATAAGTGTACGGGTGAATAGGGTAGATGTCAGCGATGTGATGCTTGACACAACTATGCATACGATAACAATTGCCACGTAGCCTTTATATCCCTTAAGAACATAGCGCAACAGCCGGCCGAGCGTGGCCCATTGCTCCTTTGTCGGGCGCTGAATGCCATGTGACTTTGGGCCCTTGGGACCTCCGAATTGTGCTTGTCTCATGATTCACCTCCTTTCGTGTCGAAATCTCCTGAGTCAGAATTCTGAATCTCGTAAATATCGCGATAAGTAGCATTAGTCTGAAGCAGGTGTTCATGATTGCCGAAGCCCGTTAGTTGGCCATTCTCGAGCACTAATATGCGGTCGCAGTGACGTACACTTAGTATGCGCTGAGCTATAATCAACTTTGTCGTTCCTGGCAATGCTGTTTGCAAGCGTTGCCGGATAATGGCGTCGGTGGCTGTGTCGCAGGCTGATGTGCTGTCGTCCAGAATCAGTATGCGAGGCTGTTTCAGTAGTGCGCGGGCTATGCACAGCCGTTGTCGTTGGCCTCCTGAGAGATTGGTCCCACCTTGTTCTATACGAGTATTGTAGCCCTCAGGCATCTGTGAGATGAATTCGTCTGCAGCAGCAATATGGCATGCAGCCTTGCATTCTTCTTCTGTAGCGTCGGCTCTTCCCCATCGAAGGTTGTCGAGTATGGTGCCGCTGAAAAGCATATTTTGTTGAAGCACTACTGCCACGGCCGTACGCAATGATGTAAGGTCGTACTCTCTGACATCATGTCCACCAACGAGCACTTGTCCGTGACTGACATCATAAAGGCGGCAGATGAGGCTTACGAGTGTACTTTTGCCGCTTCCCGTGCCGCCGATTACACCAATTGTGGCACCCGATTCAATGTCGAAAGAAATGTCGAAGAGAGCAGACCGCTTATGTTGTGGCGTTGTGTTGCCAAAGAGAGCAAGCATGCGGCTGGGCTCTGGTTTGATGGTTGCCGTGTAGTCGAAGCGTACGTGCTTGAACGAGATGCTACCATCTGTTACCTTTGTGAGAGGAGCATCGCAGTTGGTTATGCTGGCCTTTGCCTCGATGACCTCGGCTACACGCTCTGCGCTGGCTGCGCTCTGCGTAAGCATCACGAAGATCATGCTCAACATCATCAGCGATTGAAGAATCGACATGACGTAAGTAAAGAGCGACGTCAGCTCGCCTGTCGTCAATGAACCTTCTACAATGAAATGGGCTCCGTACCACGAGAGTGCAATGATGCATCCGTAAACGACCATATTCATTATTGGGTGGTTTAAAGCCATAAGGCTCTCCGCGCGTACATATAATTTATATAGTTGTTCGGCGGCACGTGAGAATTTGCTTGTCTCTTCTTTCTCGCGCACGAATGCTTTGACAACGCGAATGGCAGCTACATTTTCCTGCACGCTTTGGTTCAGGGAATCGTATTGCTTGAACACTTGCTTGAACAAACGTGCTACGCGGCTGATGATATTGTAGAGCGACATCGACAACACAATCATTGCCACAATGAATATGATGCTCAGTCGGGCATCTATCACCAAGCACATGATTATCGATAATACCAGTCTGAAGGGTGCACGTACACTCACACGCAAAATCTGCCCGTAAGCGTTTTGCAGGCTCGTGATGTCAGATGTCATTCGAGTGACGAGGCCAGAAGTGGAGAAGCGGTCGATGTCGGCAAATGAAAAGGTCTGAATGTTGCGGTACATGGCACTGCGCAAATTGGCCGCAAAGCCCGTTGAGGCTTGAGCTGCACAGCGTCCGGCCAGAATGCCGAAGCATAGCGAGAGCAGAGCCATCAGCAACATTAAAGCTCCATAATGATAGATTGATTCCATGTCTCCTGCAACCAGACCTTTGTCGATAAGCGAGGCTGTAATGTAAGGGATAAGCACATCCAGCACTACCTCTGTGGCTGTCAATACGGGCGTAAGCAGGGAACTAAGCTTGTAGCGCCCGACTTGTTGAAGCAAAGTCCTTATCACGTTTATAAATATTATGTTTGTCGTGTTAGAAAATGTCGTACCAGTCTCGTGGGTGACTGTATCAAATGCGAGTCAAATCGGATAGGGGTATGTCTTGAACAGACACAGCCTGCGTCTGAAAGGTCCGCAAGCTGTGTCCAAAGTCTATGAAATGAGCTATTATGCTTCTCGTTGACGCAAGCCCATTCGAGCCTCAACGACGTTGACAACGTAGTCGCCCAACTTCTCACATTCGTTGACGAGATCCATGTAGATGGTTCCCACGGCGTAGGTGTACTCATGGTTGTTCACGTCAATGATGTTTTGTTGCTTGAGTTGATTACGGTAGTTGTTGATCTCATTCTCGGTGTTGAATGTTCGGTTGACGTCGAATGTCTCTTTGCGGCCTCCAAGGAGTTTGTTCATTTGGGTAAGAGACTGGTCCGTCAAGTCCATCATTTGGCGAAGATGATCGTACTGGCGGTCGATAAAGTGATCTTCTTTGCCTTGGTATTTACGCGAGATGGTGCGCGCCATGTTGAAGCAGGAGTCGCCAATGCTCTCCAATTCTGAAATCTCACGCAACATAGCGCGTATTTTAGCCTTCGTCTCGTCGGAAAGGTGAGCATCGCTTACCTGATCGAGGTATTTGGCTATCTCAAGTTCCATGCTGTCTGATATGCTCTCGTATTTTTCAATGCGTGTGTAGAGCTTATTAAATTCAACCTCCTGATTGGACTTCTTTTTGCCTGTAGCAGTTGACGAGAGGGTGAGCAGCTCCCGCACCATGTTGAACATGCGTTGCATACGGTCGGAAAACGATTGAATCTCCTTCTGAGCCTCAAGTACCGAGAGTTCTGGAGTCTTCATAATGCCAGAGGTGATGAAATGGAGACGGAAATCTTCTTCCTCGTCAACCTTTTTAGGCTTGATGACCCAGCAAACGAACTTCTCAATGTACTTGATAAACCAAATAAGAATGAAGGTATTCAGTACGTTGAAAGTCGTATGGAAAGCAGCAAGGACGAAGTTGAGCTTGGCAGCATTGGCGAGGAAAGCCTTTCGACCGGCGTTATCTATTGTCATGTTTACATCGTAGCCAACCCACCCGCATATCATGTCGACGAATGGACGGAAGATGAAAAGAACCCAAATAACACCAAATACATTAAAGAACATGTGTGCCAGTGCAGCACGTCTGGCCTGTGTGTTAGCTGAAAGAGCTGCCAGGTTGGAAGTAATGGTGGTACCGATGTTTTCACCCATGACGAGTGCTATGCCCTGATAGATAGGAAGAGCTCCGCTGGAACAGAGAATCATGGTGATTGCCATGACGGCTGCCGACGACTGCACACAGAATGTCAGGATGCCTCCAAGCAAAAGGAAAATGAGTGTCGTAACAAACGAATTGGGGTCGAATGACGAGAAGAAATTGAGGAGTTCCTGATTCTCGCCGAGGTGCATATCTGTGCCAGTGGCGCGAAGCGTGCCCAGTCCCAAAAGGAGAAATGAAAGTCCGAATAGGAAGTCGCCGATATATCTGTATTTTTTCTGGTAGATGAGTATGATACCCAAGAAGAACGCAGGATAGACAGCGCTGGTGATATCAAAAGACATACCTGCCGACATAATCCACGCCGTCAGTGTCGTGCCGATGTTCGCACCCATGATGACCGAGATGGCCTGAGCTAACGTGAGAAGTCCGGCATTGACAAACGAAACAGTCATCACGGTTGTAGCTGTAGAGGATTGTACAGAGGCCGTTACAACCATACCCGTAAGCATTCCCGTGAATCGGTTTGTTGTCATTGCGCCTAAGACATGGCGTAATTGTGGACCGGCCATTTTCTGTAAGGCCTCGCTCATGGTTTTCATACCAAACATGAGTAGAGCCAATGACCCTAAGAGCTTGAAAATAATCATTAAGGACATACGTCGGTGAATTAAGTGTTGATGATTTTATTTATCTGCAAAAGTAGAAATTTTAGGTGCAAAGGCAAAGGAAATGTTAAAAAAAAATAGCGCTATGCGGATAATACATTGAAAAATTAAAAAAAATAGTGGCAGGCACTTAACTTTTGTGAATTATTCATTACCTTTGCGGGAAATTATTTATCCGCATATAGTTATGGCAAGTGTTAACAAGGTGATATTGTTGGGCAACGTAGGCAAAGAGCCGGATGTTCGTTACGTAGACCAGGGCGTTTGCGTGGCACAGGTCAGGTTGGCCACAAGCGAAAGGGCATATAAGCTTGACAACGGCACAGAGGTGCCCGAGCGTACCGAGTGGCACAACCTTATCCTATGGCGTAGGCAAGCAGAGATTGTCGAGAAGTACGTGCACAAAGGTGACCAGATCTATGTGGAAGGTAAAATACAGACACGCTCATACGAAGACAAACAAGGCATAACGCGCTATATTACAGAGATATGGGTGGACGAGTTGAAACTCTTTGGCAGCCCTCGTTCAAGCGGGCAGTCTAACACGAATCCCCTATGATGAGATGTTTAAAGCCTCGCGTCAAAGCAAATGCCCAATAAAATCAACCCCCTATAGCTTCACATTAAAATGTATATGAAAGTGCTACTCCAGGTACAATTGTATCCGCAGTGCGCTATTGCCAGCCATGCGATGATGAACAAAGCATGACGGATTATCAATCAGACAGAAATGGATTATTTTTTATCAGGCCTGACAAACCTTTTCGATGGAATCACAATGAATGCTCCGGATCCCGGAGCCCTCATAGCCTTAGGCTTAGCGCTTCTTTTACTTGTTTGTTCGGCCTTTGTCAGCGGCAGCGAAATAGCATTCTTCTCCCTCTCGCCTGCCGACATGAGTACGCTTGAGGAGAAACGAACGGCCACTGACGCTCGCATCTTGTCGCTCTTGGCCGATTCCGAGCGTTTACTTGCTACAATTCTTTGCTGCAACAACTTTGTGAATGTGGCTATCATTATGCTGCTCAACTATTTCTTTCTCGGAGGCAGTACACCCGTGATAGCTTTCGGAAACAATACGGTGATGGAATTTCTTTTCATGACCGTGTTGCTGACCTTTCTGCTTTTGCTTTTTGGCGAAGTGATGCCAAAAATAGCGTCGGCTCAGAAACCGCTATCCATGGCTCGCCTCTGTGCTCCTGCCTATGGTGTTTTGGTGAAAGTGTGGTGGCCGGTCAGCTGGTTGTTGCTTAAGGCTGGACGAGTTACCGAGCATATCAAGTCTGGGACACAGCTTTCTGTCGATGATTTGGAACAAGCCTTGGAACTGACCGACAAGAAGGATATTGCTGATGAGCAGCAGATGCTCAAGGGCATCATACGTTTTGGCGGCGAAATGGCCCGTGAGGTAATGACTCCGAGGGTAGATATGGTGGACCTCGACGTGAAAACACCTTTCCCCGAGGTTATCAAATGTATTGTAGAGAACAATTATTCTCGTATCCCAGTCTTTGCAGGGACTGATGATCACATCACTGGCATCTTATACATTAAGGATTTGCTGCCTCATCTCAACAAACCTGCAACCTTCAGGTGGCAGACACTTGTACGGCCGGCTACTTTCGTACCCGAGACGAAGATGATCGACGATCTCTTGCGCGATTTTCAGGCCGCTAAAGTCCACATCGCAATTGTTGTAGACGAATTCGGAGGTACAAGCGGGCTTGTGACTATGGAAGACATTATAGAGGAAATCGTTGGCGAGATAAACGATGAGTACGACGACGACGAGCGGACGTTCACGCGGCTGAATCAAAACACGTTCGTGTTTGAGGCCAAGACCTTGCTTACCGACTTCCGTCGTATCATGCAGCTGCCTGACGACGCCTTCGACGATGTGGCCGCAGATGCCGACACCCTTGCGGGACTCCTTCTTGAAATAAAAGGTGAGTTCCCTCAGCTGCACGAACGCATCATTTACGATCGCTACACTTTCGAGGTCATGGAGATGGATGAGCGCCGCATCGTCAAGATAAAAGTCATCGTTTCCAAAGAGAACCTCAAAGCGGTTCATGAGTAATTGCCGTTTCGTAAAGGTCGTCTATTTTGAATGACCACGATAAAATTCACAGAGCGCTAAATGCCAAAAGCCAATCATCCGACAACTTCGAGTCGTCGGATGATTGGCTTTTTTTATTACAGTCTGCTAAACCGTTACATAATCCTTAATTCAGCTGACATTAATAACCATTAACATCAGTGCCAGTGCAAATGATTATTGGGTCCTTGACCTTAACCTCCTTGTTCACGCCTTCTGCCGTTTAGCATCTTCCTCTGTACGCTTTCGGGTGATATCATCTGTTCAATCCGAGAAAAGGAACGGAGGTTGGCATCTTCTTCTGTGCGCTTTCGGGTGATATCATCTGTTGGTTCCGAAAGCTGGAACGGAGGTTGGCATCTTTCTTCGTATGTTTTCGGGCGACAGCCCACTAAAAGAATGGAAACATCATCTATCGTTGAGGTCATCAAACCAGGTTTCTCAGACCGTTTTGCTTGGTTGAAGACCGCGATGCATATAGGCGTTTTGATTATTCCATGACCTTGGAACAATCATTCCATGACCATCGAATGATTGTTCCAAGGTCATGGAATAATCAAAACGGTTGGGCGCGTGTCCTGTTTTACTTATAAGCGAACGGCAACAAAGAGGGCGAAGAAGGCTTGTCAGGTATAGTCGATGGTCCCAGTTCGTAGCCCAACCGACCGTATGAGGCGAGCTGTGAACTTGTCACGTATCGGCGGCAAGCTTAGATGCAGTGTGGAAAATATTTGTAAAGGCCACGCTTGTGTTTGGCGGACAGCAATAGCTTTTTTATGTTCTGCTTGGCAGCCTCTCAAGCAATTTTTCCACGAGCCGGGGCATTCCGTAGTTGTCGAGTGCTGCTTCGGGAACCCAGATATAATCAGCCGGTAGGGCAGGGCGGGCAAAGGTCTCGGCATATAGGAAGTCGGCATGAAGAATGCGGTGGGTGAGAACGTGCCGAACGTCGCGAGCTAAGACTTGAATATCGTTTAAGTCTACATACTGGTGCTGCTCGTCTGGCGCAGTCTCAAGTTGAATGACATTAGAATTTTCCGTCCAACCTGATATAATTACTGGCTCCCACAACCCTTGCCATATATCACCGGCTCCGCGTCGATGTATGGCTGTGTAGCCATTACATTTAATATATATATAGGCGAGGTGCCGCTGAGTGACTTTCGTTTTGGCAAGTTTCGCCGGTAATGAATCCACTTTATGCTCGTGCAACGCGATGCATGTATCGGCCAAAGGACAGTCGCTACACATAGGATTGCGCGGAGTGCATACGGTTGCACCGAAATCCATCAGTGCCTGATTGAATGCACCAGCCTGGCTATGCGGCAGCAATTCGTTGGCCAATTCCGTAAAAAGGTTTTTGCCTTCGGTGGTGTTGATGGGCGCCTGAATGCCATAGTGTCGGGCAAGCACTCTGTAGACGTTGCCGTCGACGGCGGCTGCAGGATAGCCGAAAGCAATGGATGCTATGGCAGCAGCGGTATAGTCGCCAATACCTTTGAGCTTGCGCAAGGCTTCTGGGGTGGCAGGGAAAGCTCCTTTGGCAACAATCTGTTGTGCTGCGGCATGAAGGTTGCGGGCTCTGCTGTAGTAGCCCAGCCCTTGCCAAAGGCGAAGCACCTCGTCTTCGGTGGCAGAGGCAAGATCCTCAACGGTAGGAAAGCGCTGGAGTAGGCGCCACCAATAGTCGGTTCCCTGTTCAACGCGCGTTTGTTGCAGAATGATTTCGCTTAGCCAAATTGCATAGGGATCTCGCGTCTGTCGCCATGGCAGGTCGCGTGCATTGCGTGAGAACCATTCGAGGATCGTAGTTGTGAATTTGCTAATCATGCTACGAAGTTATTCAAAAAAAGCAAAATCAATGCCTAAAAGAAGGTATAAACTACTTTTTTAACAAAAAAAAATCAGAAAGATTTCGCTAACTGATTGAAAGTTGCTACATTTGCAGCTCGAAAACGAAGAATACGCCCAAAGATAAATCATACAATTAATATTTAACTCTTATCATTTAACTCAAAATGACTAAACAAGACATCGTTAACCAGATCGCGAAACAGACTGGTGTTGACAAAACGACAACTCTTGCTGTCGTAGAAGCTTTCATGGAACAAGTGAAAGACTCTCTGAGCGCCAATGAGAATGTATACCTTCGCGGCTTTGGTAGCTTCATTCTGAAGAAGCGCGCGCAGAAGACAGCTCGCAACATCACTCAGAACACCACGATGATTATCCCCGAGCACAACATCCCTGCTTTCAAACCTGCGAAGGTGTTCTTTGACGCAGTAAAGTAAGAGAAAGCTCCATTAATCACACAATTAAAGTTAAACATTAAATTAAATCCTCTACAGCTATGCCAAGCGGAAAAAAGAAAAAAAGACACAAGATGTCTACTCACAAGCGTAAGAAAAGACTGAGAAAGAACAGACATAAGAGCAAGTAAACCACTTGCGATGTTTGACTCTTCTGTATGTCTCGTTCTTAGAGACTTCGTGAGTCACAACACAGGAACAAACCGAGCCCTATGGAAACGAGGGCCGATTTGTTCCTTGTTTTTAAGAACGAGTTGACAAGTTGATGAGTTGACAAGTTAACAAGTTGACGAGTTGACAAGTTGACGAGTTCTTTAGTGAAATCGAAAAAAGTAAATCGTAATTCTCATGACCTGTGAAGTAGTCGTTGATGTACAGCCCAAGAAAATCGCCATTGCCCTGACCGAGGATAAGAGACTCGTCGAGTACCAAGAGGAAGAGCAGCAGGCGAGCTTTAATGTGGGCAACATCTACTATGCTCGTGTGCGTAAGCTCATGCCGGGCTTGAACGCATGCTTTGTTAACGTGGGCCATGAGCGCGACGCCTTTTTACATTATTTGGACTTAGGTCCGAATTTCAACTCTTTTGCTAAATACCTCAAGCAAGTAGGCAGCGACAAGCGCAACCTCTTTCCTATATCCAAGGCTACACCTCAACCTGAGCTCCCTAAAGACGGCAGCGTGCAGAATACGTTGCAGGTGGGACAGGAATTGCTGGTGCAAATCGTGAAGGAGCCCATATCCACGAAAGGACCTCGCCTGACGTGTGAGATCACCTTCCCCGGTCGCTTCCTTGTGCTCGTGCCTTTCACGGACAAGGTCAGCGTATCCTCGAAAATCAAATCGAGCGCCGAACGTGCACGCCTTAAGCAACTTATCCAGAGCATTAAGCCAAAGAATTTTGGCGTCATTGTGCGTACTGTTGCCGAGGGCAAGCGTGTGGCTGAGCTCGATGCCGAGCTCATGATCCTGCTGCGACGCTGGGATGATGCCATCTTGAAGGCACAGAAAGCAAAAGAGTTGCCTACTCTATGTTTCGAAGAGACCAGTCGCACGGTAGCTTTGCTACGCGACCTCTTCAATCCCACCTACGAGAATATCTACATCAACGATGCCAACATCTTTTCCGAAGTGAGGGACTATGTCAAGATGATTGCGCCCGAGATGACCGAGATTGTCAAGTTGTACAAAGGCAAGCTGCCGATCTTTGATAATTTCGACATCACGCGACAGATCAAGACCTCTTTCGGAAAGACAGTAAGCTATAAGCATGGTGCCTATCTTATTATAGAACACACCGAGGCGCTACATGTTGTCGACGTCAACAGCGGTAACCGTGCAAAGAACCCCGACGGGCAGGAGGCTAATGCCTTGGAAGTGAACCTCGGGGCTGCCGACGAGTTGGCGCGTCAGTTGCGCCTAAGAGATATGGGCGGCATCATTGTTGTGGATTTCATCGACATGAACCTCGCAGAGGATCGACAGAAGCTTTATGAACGCATGTGCGAGAATATGAAGCGCGACAGGGCAAGGCACAACATATTGCCGCTCTCTAAGTTCGGGCTCATGCAGATAACCCGCCAGCGCGTCAGACCCGTCACTGAAGTCAGGGTCGACGAGACTTGTCCTACATGTATGGGCAAGGGCACTATCAAGAGCAGTTTCCTCTTCACCGATGTTCTCGAAGAAAAAATCGACCAGCTCGTCAACCACCTTGGTATCAAGTCCTTTACTTTGTATGTTCATCCGTATGTGGCTGCATACATCAATCAAGGCTTTATTTCGCTAAAGCGCCGGTGGCAGATGAAGTATGGTTTTGGCGTCCGCATCATTCCCAACCAACGCCTCGCCTTCCTTCAATATGAATTTATCTCGCCTGACGGTGAGGAAATTGATATGAAAAGCGAGGATGAAATGAAATGACCCTTTGAGCCTGGTGCTCATCAACCGAATTGCTAACAAGGGCGTACCAGTTTTTTCGACTGGTGCGCCCTTGTTTTTTTGTATGCAGACTTGCGTGTTTGATGCCGTTTCCTCGGAGAACATGAAAAAGCAGCCATCTCTGTTTTTTTTACTTTTTCCCAGAGATGACATTGTTGTGGCCTAAGGCATGATTCCGTGTTTCCAGGCACCTGAATCAGTGCTCCCGGGTGAAAGATTCGATGCACTTAGGCGAAGGAATCGATGCACTTAGGCGAAAGATTCGATGCACTTAGGCGAAAGATTCGATGCACCTAGGCGAAAGAATCGATGCACTTAGGCGAAGGATTCGATGCACTTAGGCGAAAGATTCGATGCACTTAGGCGAAAGA
>DGSC01000055.1:0-10619 GCA_002391275.1 Prevotellaceae bacterium UBA4372
TAAACAACAAGTTACAATCAATCCACACTCCTATAACGACTGCAAAAATAATTGAATTTTTTTGTTTTCTCGACGAATCCTGCAAATATTTTGAGCCAGAACTTAAATAACGTGCGATTTCCACCTCCCTCTCTGGTATCCACGGGCACTCGTGCAGACAATCGTGTCACCAGCTCCTGTCGGGTGAGCTGTTGGAACTGACTTGTCAATGCGTTGTAGCGTGCTATTACCTGTTCAAACAGCATGCCGCTGAAATGCGCCAATATGCTATCTTCACGAATGAAGGCATAAGGCATCTGCTGATAGAAAGCGGCCATGAAAGCATCTCGAATCTTCTCTGGGGGTATGCCATTTTGGAATTGTGCGACAGCATCTTCCGTCCTTCACTTGATAGCTGGCTCAACTGATCTGTGAATTGTTGCCATTGTGGCAGCAGGCTGAGGTTGGCATTCAACCGCTCGTCAGCTTCTCAATCAGCATCTTACCCGATGCCAGCTCTTGCCTGAGTCCCATATCCTAAACGATTATTCTAATGTTATGCTACCACTTCGCTTTCGCACATAGTTGTAGCGATCCGTGTAGATGATCATTTCATCGCCTTGCGGCATCACATCCAAGATGTGATAGCCGTTGGGCGCTGTCCAGTACTGGGCAAAACTTGAACCACCGATAGAACAGACTTGCAGCTGTCTGTCGTCAGATGGATTGATGCGAAATATATATGTTCCGACTTTACAGGATTGTGCCATAATACTAATTATTTTTTGTCGAAGTTTAGCTTAATCATAGTGCACCACAAACAATCTGTTATCATGAGTCAGCGAGAGATCAATCATAGCAGCCCATGAATCCGCAGATGATGAAAATCAATATAAGCAGACCGCCAACAGCCATGCATCCCAACACAATCATTGTGTTTTTTTTGTCTCCTGCAATTTTCTCCTCTATAGCCTGTTTTGCCTGTGCTATCTGCTGTACAACCAATGGGTCATGCGCGAATGAAGTCTGTGCCTTGGAAATACATTCTTCCAACTTGCTTTTATAGACCGCTGGCAGGTTGATGTTTTGGTTACCAGACGTCTTCATTCCAGTTTGCAACAGAATCATTAGCTCCAGATAGTCTTCCTTGGTGGTAGGTATGGGGAAGGATGAGACGGCCATGCTGATGGCGGCGATCTTGTCGGTAATTTGCGAATTGGCATTGATGTCATTCAGCTGTTGGGCCAGTTCCTTGGCCGTGTTGTTGGCCTTGATGCCGCTGAACGCATAACCACACGACAGACATTTGGCGATGCCTGGCTCAATGGGAGCACCGCAGTTGGGGCACTTGACGACCTTGCCGTGCCACGTCTCGCGCTTATTCTCCTCTGGCTGTTCCGCTGCCATCTTGGCTTTCTGCTGCTTTTGCAGCATCGACTGGATATACACTTCCAGTTCGTCGAGGTCAATACCTTCTTTCTCTGCGCGCTTCACAAGCACGCGCTTCTCTTGTTCTGTTAAGATACCGTCTTCGATTGAAGCCGCTATCAAAGCTTCCATTTCTTTTGAAAACATAGTTTTATTATTTTAGATACATTATTTATAATTGTCTTTACATACCTGGCATAGGCGGCATGCCTGCTCAATCTTCTGTAACTCAGCATCTATATAGACGTCTGTCTCATCGCGGTCAAGGCCCATACCTTCTGCTTTCTTCAAAATCACTGCGCGCTCCTTATCTGTCCGCAGTCAGTTAAATACTCTTGGATGAGGGCATTCAGCTCCTCAGGAATTAATTGTTTGCCATAATTTTTAGCTGTTCGTAATTATGTATTTGAATATCTTCATACCTCGCTTCCTGGACATTTAAGGTTTGCTTAATAAGTCTCTCAACTCTTTTTCAAAGTCAAAGTATGATTTAGCAGGATGCCGATTACCACCTACGCTCCACGTATTAACAACATAGATGTCATCTTTCCTGAATATCCTATAATATCTTTTTTTATCACATGGCTGCCAACCTTTATCCTTTACATACTTGCCTGTGGATAGTTTCAACATATCTGTTATCTCACAAAAGCCTAATTCCAATAATATCATACCAAACTGCTTGCCGATACAGATTGCTACATTGCCTGTTCTATTAATGGCATTGATAAGCGGAGAGACAACGGTGTCTTGAATATGCTGAAGTGCTTCTGGCCTCTTGATGACTTTTTCAAATTTAGTATCTTTCCAAGTCTTGGAGTGCCAGCCACAGAGCTCCATCACAAATGGACAGGCACCCTTTACACTGGTCCAACTCTCAATCCACTCTTGCTTTTTCTTCCACCAGACTGATCCCTGATATCCATCTATAGATTGACAAATCTCTTCACTACAATTATTATTATAGATAAGAGGGAAGGGCTTTGCTATATCAGAATACTTATGCCTATATACATAATTGATGAAAGTGTGTTTATTACTACATGTAGCGTAAGACTTGCTTGTAAACGGGTTGTTGTCAAATCCACCAGCTGGATTATAATTAATTATTATAACAGAGCCCTCTTCTGGGTATCCCCAAAAGGGTTCGGGAATGTCATCTTGAGATATTTTGCTGTTGTTATTCAGCCAAACATCATATTCTTTTTGGTATCCTTTGATAGTACAGCCTTTTTTGCCTAACCATTCGTCGATGACACAATCCCAATACTGAATATAATGATTTAAATCCATATCATTGCAGTTAGTTAATGATAAATATATCGATAACTTTTACATTCCCGGCATAGGCGGCATACCTGGCATCTGAGGAGGGGCAGCATTCATGAAGAGTGGTTGCAGTTCTTGTACCTGTCCGGCAAACGCCCAGTTGGGCATGCCCTGCTTCCAGACGTAGGTCTGCTGCGTGAGCTGGCCCTGCTGAACAAGCTGTTGCAATTGATTCCAGTCGAAAGGACCAGCCTGCTGTCCGTTGACTCCTACCATATAGCTCACCTGTGGGGTAGCCTGCTTCTGCATCCCCGGCATTTGTGGCGCGCCGCCCATTCCTGGCATCTGAGGAGCACCCATGCCACCCATCTGAGGCTGTTGTTGTTGGCGGAAAGCATTAATGCCATTGTCGGTGGCATTATTGAGCACACCAGCATTCAGGTTGGCCTGATGAGCACCGAGGAAGGTCTGCTCCGTCTGGAGGCGGCTGGCACGCTGCATCTCCTCACGCTGGATGCGCATGGTTTCGCGCTGATTTTCAAGATTCATATCCTGAAGCTGTTCCTGCCCGCCGAGATTCAGTTCCTGCTGGCGGCGCATAGCATCGAGGCTGAGGCTTGACTGCATCTTCAGCTGATCCTGATTGAGCGAGTTCTGTAGGTTGAAGTTCGAGATGTTAGCATCGTGCTGAGCCAGCACGCGTTCTTTCTCCAGATCGGCCGTCAATGCCTTCAGCTCACGATAGCCATGACTGCTCTTGTCAATCATGATATTGGTGATGTCAATACTGCGAACAGTAATACCAAAGAGGCGCTCAATCTGTGGGGACACCTTTGCCTGCACCAGTTCGCCAATTTCTAAGATCTTTCGCTCCAGCTGTACCACAGGAATCTGTGCATCGGACGGAGCATTAGCCACCACTCCCTTGACAAACTTGGTTACCTGACCTTTCAGCTTGTTTTTGAAGGTTTCGTCGCTGTAGTCCTCGTTCTTGTTGAGCTGATGGAACAAGTCCATGTCGTCGATGCTATAGACGATAAAGCCATGCACAGACACAGGACAGCCATAGTCAGTAAAACGGGGATCGAACACATCAAAATAAGGTACGGCAAAATTTACCTGACTACCTTTCGACAGATTGCTGAGGTTTGTAAGGTTGTTACGTTCTACTTCAAGCTTAGCCTGTTCGGCTGCTCTCTTTTTTTCTTCTTCCACTTCTTTGGAAGACTTAAATCCAAATAATGACATAATATTATTTTTTAAAGATTATCGTTTAATGTTGTCAAGGTTTCTTTTCAGGGAAAGGTGGAGGTGCGGATATCCCGAGCCCCATTTGCTGTGCGGCTTGCAAAGGGTTGAATCCCTGCATTTGTGCAAGAGTTACATTTTGAGCATTGAACTTGGGCACGGGCGGCACCTCCATCCTTGGCATCTGCGGGGGCGTTGATGGCATAACAGGTGCTTGAGGCGGACAGAGCTCGCGCAAGGTATAATCTACGTAGAATTGGAACCACGCTTCGGGATGCTGTTCGTCGAGCATGGCTTCCTTCACGGCATACCACATGGCACTGAGGGGTTCGCTCATTCCCAGTTCCTGTGCTTGCATGAGTTTTTCCTGCATTTGAATAAGATTGTATTCTTTTTGCCCTTCTCGTCGATATTCAGACAGATTGTCTATCGCCATGAGCAAGGCCAAGTCGCCCTGAGGTGCACCGAACCCGCCCATGCGAGGCAAAAGCACGGTGGCATTATTGTCTTGCCCCAACTTCACGTAGGCCACATGTACCCAGAACAACTGCCAATAGTTATCGGTACGCGCATTGAGAAAGGCGATGGCTGCCGACTCAGGTTTCAGTGAAGCCTGCAGCATGTGGAAATAGAACTGTATTTTGGCATCAGGAGAAGTCCGGGCTATTTGTTCCAACTGGGGTAACCGTCTCTTAAGAATTTCCACCTGATTGGAGTTTACGGCATTGAACACTTCCCCCACCAGTTGCTGTGACAGAAACTCCGAACCCTGTCCGCCTTGCATGGCGAGTGTGGTACGGCGAACCAAATCTATCATCTGCATGGCTCGTTGGGGCGCAATATTAAGCTGTGCGGCCATAACATTCAGTTCGGCCAGCTCCCGTTGTTCAAGCACTCCGTCGGACAAGCGCTCCTGCACAGCTTGAAGGAACAGGTTCTCGTTTTCCTGCAGTATCTCCGCTTGTGTCTTCTGGGCTTCATAGACGGTGCTGTTGTTGACCGTTTGGCTATTATCAATTGTAGTATTGCTGGTATTCTGAATGTTGTGTACATCGTGCGAATCACTCGTATGCAGACCTCCGCTGATAGCATTGGCATCGCCAAGGTTGAGGCTGACACCAATTGTCGCAGGCTTCTCTATCAGCTTCGTTCCACATGTTGGACAGAAGTTGCCATCGAATTCTTTCTTGCAATCAGGACAATACATATTATATATATATAATAAGGTATAATTATTTTGTTCTGAAAACTCTGGTAACGATTCCCTCGGTTGTCACCTCCACCATTGACTTCTGGGCAAAAGGCTTGCTCTTGTCCACATAGGTATAGCAGTAACCTCTCTGGCTGATGCCTTTGCGGTCAGAGAGTTCGAACGAATCGACATGGTCGAGCCAGTGGGGGGCCAAACCAAGGGCATCATAAAGATGTTGCTGCACCTGATCGTGTATGGCAGAGAGATTATCATCGACTAATCCGCGTACTTCATCGAGCATCGCCTGCCCTTTGTGGCCGTTCTTGAAAAGCACACACTGTATGCGCTTCCGCTGGATGGGAGCCACGCGCTTGTGCTGTGGCAATACAGGGAGGACATGACATTCCTCAGCTTTTTGCAATACTTCATTTTTCTGTTGCATGCGCAGCATGGGGTTGCCGTAAAGTGAGAACATCATCATGGTGGCCATGGAGAAGTCGTCGCGCTCCATGAAACGGAAGGTATTGAAGTATTCGAGCTTGGCGCGCATCATAGCTTCGCCAACAGGCAGACCACGGAATTGCTCCATACAATAGATGGGCATCAGATGTTCAGAGCCCGATCCTTCATGCACCTCAACCCCTTCGGGTACATCCAGCTCGGTCATAGGTACGGGGATGAGCGAACCGGCATAAAGCAGGAATCCGTTGTCATACAACGCAGAGAGCAGCATGGAATCATCACGTTCAAAGCCATGATAGCGGGCACCGTAGCATGCCACGGTGTTGAGTACTTGAGCTTCTGATTTCGCGAGCATCTCAGTGCTGAAGGCTTCACCTCGATCGCTGTAGAAGCCTGACATGCCCCTGCAGCCTGCTCCATGAAGGTTGAAGAGCAGCATACCGCATTCATCCAAGGTGTCGATGACGGACTCCATGCTGTCTTTATCCTCCACACTGACAGGCGGACTGACATACATGCCATCCTGCACCATGTCCGGATCATCGGCATGGGAGACAAGAGGCAGGTGTTCCGACATGGTCTTGCTGGCAGGGAGCCAGGAAGCATTAGCCTCCATCATAACCGCCTCCACGTCGAGACCTTCGTCATAATGCTGAGAGCAACGTTCGAAATAGTCACCCAGGTCATCGGCAAGAGACGACTCCATTTCTCCGTCTTCCAAAGGCAGACGCGATACGTTGTTGCGCACATAATCTTCCGTAATGCTACGGTCGCCTCCATCCCACAGGTCGCTGAAGAAATTGCCTCCAAAGCAATAGCTCATGTCGCATGGTATGCGACCATCGTCGCTGCTGCCAAAGACATCTTCCACCATGGGGATGGGAATGACATCATCGCCACCAATGATGAATACAGGTATTTCAACCCCATGAGGAAGGTCGTATTCCTGCATGAAATCTGAAATGGCTTCATTATAGTCAAGCCAGAATGGCTCGTCGTTATCTTCTAAATACTCAGGAGCGTCCAGAAGATACCATTCCATGCCGTGTTCCCTGGACTGCTCGCGGAACGACTCGATAACAGCTGTTACCTCATCCTGTGAACTACCATATTTTTTTGCAAGCTTATGTGTATCGGTGAAGATTATGCCAACAAGTTCCCCTTCTGCAGGTTTTTCATAGGAAGATGCCTCTTCGACATATTCATGCTCATCTTCACCAGTTTCAAACCGTGTGCCACAGTTCGGACAGAATCGGGCATCGGCATCAACTCTTGTGCCACATTCGGGGCAGAACTTGAATGCATCCGCAGCTTCTGTACTGATGGTGGTTCTCGATGAATGTCCGCTTATCCCGAATCTCGACAGCTGACTGTCGAGATTGGATTGCAACTCGTTAAGGTATTCGTCAATGTTCATCTCGCACGACTTTTACATTCTATTTCCACATTCCCCGCAGAACATTTCGCCTTCAGGTACCTCGGCACCACAAGCGGGGCAATGGCGCAATTGTGGAGCAGTAGGTTGAATGGGTTCCTGAGGCTGCTGTATCTGTTGCTGATAACCCTGCTGTGGAGGCATCTGCTGGAAATTCTGTGGGGCACCTCCCATTGCTTGTGCAAAACTTTGAGAGTCTGTTTGATGGGCTCTGGTAGTGTAATTGAGTGACTGATTGAGTGTATGGTCCATGCGGTCCTGCTGGCGCTGCGCATCCTGACGGTATTCATCCGCACGTTGTTGCTGGTCTTCAAAACGCTGCTGCTGGAAGGCTTGCTGCTGCTGGCCAATACCCATCATGCCCTGCTGCATCATCTGAGCCATCTTCAGCATCATCTCTTGACTCTGACCGCCTTGCTGTTGCTGCATCTGGAGCATCTGCTGATAGAGTTCCTTCTGCTCCAGCTGTTGCTTCTGAAGGAGTTCGTTCTCCTTGACTGAACCGAGAGCCTGGGCAAAGGCCACCTGTCCCTCGCCAGAGAGTTCGGCGGCACGCTTGGCCATGATCTGTTCGGCTGTCATATTGGCCTCCACATTGTCGCGGTTGATGGCAGCCTGAGTATCCATGCTGTGAATTGTTTCAGTAGAACGATTCTGTTCTTGCAGTTCTTGCAGTTCGGCATCCTTCATGGCTCGCATGTTACGCATGGCGATGTCTGCCTTGCGTCCCAACACATCCACGTCATCGAATTTATCCTGGCGATTTAACTCATGCTCGCGCAGACGCTGTTGCCATTCGGCCTCGCGCTGGCGTTCCTGCTTTTGCCAATCATAGTCTTCTTCGCGAATATGTTTCTGCCAAGCATATTCGTCTTCTTGCTGTGTGCGTCCCCATTGGCGGTTGTACTCTTGCTCCTCGTGCATCCATTCACGCTCGCGTTCCTCATCTTCGATGCCCCAGTTGCGGCGCCGCTGAAGGTCTTCACGCTCCCAGTCATGGTCTTGCTTCTGGTCGTCGAGTGCCCATTGAGCGTGTAGGCAGGCGTCGTCCACGCTCTGCTGGTGCTGGATACGCATAATCTCAGTCACCGAGTCGCGCTCTATCTTATTGTGGACGAGTGCGTCTTCAAGGGCTGCCATTTCATCATCCTTGACGAGGCGGCTTTTCTTGATATCGATGAGTGCTTCGTATTCCTCTTCCTGGCTCTTAGCTTCGCGAAGGCGTTTCTGAGCATTGAGCAAGAGGACGAACTGCTCCATCTCGTCGTCATGCAGCAACTTGTCCTTATTGATTTGCTGAAGGGCGTAGCGCAGTTCCTCTTCGCTGGTGGCACGGTCTATCTCCTGTTTGTTGGTCTCGGCGGCCAAGCGGTTGCGAAACTCCCCGGTACGTTGCAGATAACCCAGTTCTTGCTCGCTGCAATAAAGTTCGCGTTCTATGGAACGGAAGCGCTCAAAATCGGCGCTGCTGTCGGTAATCTGGAGTACACGCTCACACTGGATGCCAAAGAGTTGTTCGTTGATGGTCTGCTGGATGCGAACCTTCAGATTGCTCTGGACGGGCTCGGGCAATCCTGAGGCCTCATAGTCCAGATTGCGCAGCATCTGCCGGAGGGTGTTCTCAACTACGGGAGAAAGCATCTGCTCAAATTGCATCGTGGTGGCAATATTCTTGTCGGCCAGATAGTTGGTGGCAAACTGGTGAATATCGTTGATGCGGAGCTGCAGGGAAACTCCTACGTTCACATCCACAACCTTCGTTGGAATGACATAAGGGGTGAAAGCTAAATGGCCATCCGCCTCCTTGGAGCCTGCAAAGGTCATCGTGATGTAACGTTCGCTTACAATATATACGGAGAGGATGGGGACCTGAGTCGCCTGACTGAGGATACGGGCATAGTCGAGTTTGCGTTTTTCGACTTTTTCCTTTTTCTCATCCTTCTTTTCACCGAAGATAAGACGGCTTACCCAGCGTCCGGCGCGGCCAATTTCTCCGACGATGCCTAATTCACGGAAGGTAGGTTCTTGTTGGCGACGTAGCTCACGGGCCTTGCGCTCATTCTCGTCAAGTTCCTTCTCGGCCTTCTCTATTGCTGCCTTGATAGCCGCTTTTTCCTCTTCGACAGATTTGTAGAATTGATAGGCTCCGGCAGCCAGCGTGGCCGCCAGTTCTCCATTGGCAAAGATGATAGCCCGACAGCCTTCCTGGACGATGATGCCTTTTAGCTTCTCAATCTCTTCAAGTTCGCGCTCGCTGATCTTTCGGGCTATCTGTCCGGGTTGGATACTCCATATAGCGCGGCCGCGGACGACATCAACACCATCAATAGCCTCCTGATTACGACGATTACGTGCCCGTTCGGCCTCGCGCTCTGCATTCAGTTGAGCCCGCTCTGCGGCTTGCAATCCTTGTTGTGCTTCATCAATGACGCCTTGGTCTGCTTGGGCTTGTTGACGGATGGCTTGCTGTTGCTGGCATTCAATGTCGCGGTTCAAGGCACCGCCTGTTATGGCATTTGCAACAGCACGAACGCCGTCCGTGAACCAACCCTTCTGGCTGGATGAACCTTGGGACGCAGCAGGTTGATGCTGTGCTTTTACGCCCAGCGGCGTTCCGCATTTCATGCAGAATTTCTGACCGGGTTTGATGGGGTTGCCGCAATTGGGGCAAACACTTGATGCTTCAGTAGATGATTTTGCAGCGGACTGCTGGGGCTGGACATTGAGGGGAGTTCCACACTTCATGCAGAATTTCTGGCCTTCTCTAACGTCGTTGCCGCATTTCGGACATTTAGGCATAATGTATTTTTTAGTTAGTTTATATCATGTTTTAGTAAAGATACAAAGATGGTGCGGGCCTCTCTGCATTCAATCTACTGGAAGGTCCTGGAATTACCTGTGATAACGAATGAATGAAAATCAGCCCACACCTATAATATATGTGGTACGCCTGCAAGGAATGGCAGGGTACACCCATAGCATCATAGGAGGACGGCTCTCAGACTTTGTTCCTATCACATGATTAACTTTCCAGGTTTATCCAGTGGAACGGAGTCTTGATGCTCCTCGCATTGCAACAGATGGCGATCAGCTCATCTGCGCAGCGAAGATAACAAACTTTCGCGAAAGGCGTACCATAGTGGGCTGATTTTTTTAAGCAAAGGGACAAAAAATCCCCGAAAGGTTAATTACCAGAACAAAGGTACGACGAAAATCGCACAAGTGGGTTGAAAAAGTTATCCATTTCACTTGTCCATTTTGTCCATTTTTGTCCATTTTACTGTTTTGTGCTGATTGTGAGCTTTTTAAGTGATTATACTCTTTTTTCTTGGAAGACGCGTTATATGTCTCACAGATTCCACAGGTCTTATTTGTTGGCTCATGGATTATATTCAACAATATGTTATGGGAGGATTTGTCGTGTTTGTCTCTAAAGCCTATTGTTATCTGTTATTGATCGGCAGAATCCGTGAGATGTTGCTGAGGACGGTAGGGCATCCAGCCAGGTTCCTCAAGCGCTTTGGCCAGGTCGAGGAGCACGAAACATAAGGATGCGTGGATTATTCCATGGCCTTGGAATAATCATTCGGTGGTCATGGAATGATT
>DGSC01000055.1:10676-20217 GCA_002391275.1 Prevotellaceae bacterium UBA4372
GATTGTTCCAAGGTCATGGAATAATAAAAGTAGCTGGGAGCGTGTGGTGTTTTCCTTATAAGCGGATGGTAAAAAGGATAAAATGAAAAGGGCTCGTCAATGGCTAATGGGGATATTAGGATTTAAGGATTTCGCGTAGGAATGCGGGTGTGAAGCCTTTCTTCGACTTTGCCACCTGCTCGGGTGTACCCGTGGCAAGGATTAGTCCGCCGCCACGTCCGCCATCGGGACCGAGGTCAATGATGTGATCGGCGCTTTTGATGACGTCGAGGTTGTGTTCGATGACGATGACGGTGTTGCCCTTGTCGACCAAGCGTTGCAGCACGCCCAGCAATACGCGGATATCCTCGAAATGCAATCCGGTGGTAGGCTCGTCGAGGATGTAGATGGTACGTCCAGTGTCGCGCTTAGAGAGTTCCGTGGCCAGCTTTACGCGCTGGCTCTCGCCGCCAGAGAGCGTCGTGGACGATTGTCCGAGCTTAATGTAGCCGAGACCGACGTCCTGCAGCGTCTTTATCTTTTGTAGGATGTTGGGGACGTTTTCGAAAAACTCCACGGCACGGTTAATGGTCATGTCGAGGACGTCGGCGATGGACTTTCCTTTGAAGCGCACTTCCAGTGTCTCGCGGTTGTAGCGCTTTCCGTGGCATTCCTCGCATGGCACCATTACATCGGGCAGGAAGTTCATCTCTATGCTCTTGTAGCCGTTGCCGCTGCACGCCTCGCAGCGACCGCCTTTGACATTGAACGAGAATCGTCCGGGCTTATAGCCACGTATTCGTGCTTCAGGCAGCGAGACAAAGAGGTCGCGGATGTCGGCAAATACGCCTGTGTAGGTGGCGGGGTTGGAACGTGGCGTACGGCCGATAGGGCTTTGGTCTACGTTGACAACCTTGTCGATGTTCTCAAGCCCGATGATTTCGTCGTAGGGTAGGGGGTCGCGCAGTGAACGATAGAAGTGCTGCGAGAGAATGGGTTGGAGCGTGTCGTTGATAAGCGTAGACTTGCCAGAGCCCGAGACACCCGTGATGCAGATAAACGTCCCTAAGGGGAAGTCTACGCTCACGTTCTTGAGGTTGTTGCCGCGAGCGCCTTTCAGGGCCAGAACCTTGCCGTTTCCTTTGCGCCGTGTGGCGGGAATCTCGATGGCACGCTGGCCGCAGAGGTATTGGCGGGTAAGTGAAGCCGAAGACCCATCCCCTGAGGGGGCTGTGAGTTCCTCATAGGTTCCCTGGAACATCACTTCGCCTCCTTTGCGACCTGCGAGAGGTCCCATGTCGACGATGTAGTCGGCTTCGCGCATCATCTCTTCGTCGTGCTCTACGACGATGACGGTGTTGCCCGTGTCGCGCAGCTCCTTGAGCGAATGAATCAGGCGTCGGTTGTCGCGTTGGTGCAGACCTATCGATGGCTCGTCGAGGATGTAGAGCACGTTGACGAGCTTCGAACCGATCTGCGTGGCCAGACGTATGCGTTGGCTCTCGCCGCCGCTGAGGCTCATGGCCGCACGTGAGAGGCTAAGGTAGTCGAGCCCTACGTCGACGAGGAACTGCACGCGCGTGCGTATTTCTTTTAGTATTTCGGGTGCTATCTTCTGTTGCCGTGGCGTAAGCTGTGGGTCGGCAAGCCACTTATGCAGGTCCTTGATGTCCATGTCGGCCAGCTCGGCGATGTTCTTGTTGCCGATGCGGAAGTGCAAGGCTTCGCGGTTGAGGCGGGCACCATGGCAGTCGGGGCAGACGGTAGTCTTCGAGAACTGCTCTGCCCATTTCTGTGCTGTGGCACTGGCTTCGCCGTCCTGCATCATCTCGATGTACTTGACAAGCCCTTCGTAGGCGATATAGTAATCGTTCGTCGTATGGGCAGTGGCGGCAGGTATGCGTAGACGTTCGGGGCATCCGCTCAGGATTTCGTCGATAGCTTCTTCGGGAACATCCTTCAGTGGCGTATCCAGATTGACCCCATGACGTTCGAGCAGCGCAGCCATCTGCCAGAAGATCATCTGGTTCTTGGCTTTTCCTAAGGGTGCTATGCCACCTTCTTTAACAGAAAGTGTTCGGTCGGGGATGACCTTGTTGACGTCGATGAGGTTGACGAAGCCGAGGCCCTTGCAGCGCGGACACCACCCCTGAGGCGAGTTGAACGAGAAGTTGTGGGGAGCAGGGTCGGCGTAGCTCATGCCCGTAGTAGGGCACATGAGGCGGCGCGAATAGTGGCGTACTTCTTGGTGCTCCATGTCTAACAGCATCATGAGCCCTTCGCCCATCTTCAAGCACAATTCCACACTCTTTTGAAGGCGTTCACGTTCCTCTTTGTTTCCTTTCACGGCCAGGCGGTCGACGACGACCTCGATGCTATGGTTGCTATACCGGTCGACTTTCATACCCGGCACAAGTTCCATCATCTGGCCATCGACGCGTACCCATACGAAACCTTTTCGGCGGGTACTGTCGAAGAGTTCCCGGTAATGTCCCTTACGGTTCTTCACTAATGGCGCCAGAAGTTGTATCTTATGGCCGTCGTAGTCATGAGTGATAAGGTCAACAATTTGCTCTTCCGTGTATTTCACCATCGGCTCGCCTGTCTGCCATGAGAAGGCATCACCGGCACGGGCATAGAGCAGGCGCAGGTAGTCGAAAATCTCAGTTGTTGTTCCTACCGTGGATCGTGGGTTCTTGTTGGTTGTCTTCTGCTCGATGCTGATGACGGGCGACAGGCCTGATATCTTGTCGACATCGGGCCGTTCCAGACCACCAAGAAAGTTGCGCGCATAAGCCGAGAAGGTGTCGATGTACCGACGTTGGCCTTCGGCATAAATGGTGTCGAAAGCCAGTGATGATTTGCCCGATCCTGAGAGACCTGTAATGACGGTGAGGCTGTCTCGAGGAATACTGACATCCACGTTCTTCAGATTGTGCACACGGGCTCCTATGACTTCAAGCTTATTTTCCATTCTTCACTTATCACTCTTCGCTATTCGTTCATCACTCTTCTCACTGTCTGTTCCCGTGCTTCACTTTGTTGAACTACTGCCATCGCTATTCGTGAACCGTGTAAGGACGTTGATATCCTTTCTGATATGGTAGACACGGCCGTCAGCACCTTTGGCAGAGACATTGACAAAGTAGACACCGTCATTGACAACTTTTCCATTGACCTTACCGTCCCATTCGCCGTTGACATCGTCCCACGAATAAAGCTTCTGCCCCCATCGGTTGAAGATGGTAGCGTGGAATTCCACGATGCTCTGATGGTTTTTTACTTTATACGTGTCGTTCCGGAGGTCGTCGTTAGGCGAAAACGCATTTGGCATTTCCAGCCGGCTCTCTGAGACCGAGACAGTGAAGCGCGCGGGCGCTTCGCCTTCGGCTGGATAGGGCGTTTCATCGCTTCCTGCAGAGAAGGTGGCTTTCAGCTCAACGGTGAAAGATCCGCTATGAAGGAAAGTGTATTCGATGTCCTGTTCGAAACGGTGTACTAAGATGTTGTTCTCTTTTCCGGTTTCATAGATAATCCATTCGAAGCGGGCGGTATAGTCGTCGGCATCGACAGGATTGGCTTTAAATTCCGCTTTTACAGGTGCCGAGCCGGAATAGCTCTCAGCAGTCTCGGTAATCTCCTGGCCCTCGTCGTTCGTGTGGGTGAATGTGGCTGTCGGGAGGCAGGTTTGTGCTGCCGTCGGAGCCGTGAAAGCGACCAGCAGGACAAGGCTGATTACAGCTGACAAGTATTTGTTGAAGGTCATTAGAAAGGTGGCGTGAGAAATAAGGATTAAAACAAATTCATCGCTTAGAGTGACAAGGTTTCGAGAGCCGTGATCAGTTCGCGTTTCAGCGGCTTGTCGCTCTTCACGGCATTAGAGAATGGAACGTAGACGATTTCGTCGTTCTTGATGCCAATCATCACGTTGCGCTGTCCGTCGAGCAATGCGTTGATGGCCCCTACTCCCAGACGTGAGGCCAAGATACGGTCCTGTGCAGAGGGCGATCCTCCACGCTGCAGATGGCCAAGTATGCTGACGCGTACGTCGAACTGCGGATATTCGTTGCGAACACGTTCGGCATAGTACATGGCACCACACTTGGGACTCTCGCTCACGATGACTATAGAGGAGGATTTCGACTTACGGATGCCACGGCCGATGAATTGCGCTAATTGGTCGACATGGGTTTGCTCTTCGGGGATGATGGCAGCCTCGGCACCGGCAGCAATGGCTGAGTTCTGGGCCAGGAAACCGGCGTCGCGTCCCATCACCTCGATGAAGAATATGCGTTCGTGAGAGTTGGCCGTGTCGCGAATCTTGTCGACACACTCCATGATGGTGTTCAGTGATGTGTCGTAGCCTATGGTGAGGTCGGTGCCATTGAGGTCGTTGTCGATAGTTCCAGGCAGTCCGATGCACGGCACATCGTATTCAGCAGCGAAGAGACGGGCGCCCGTGAGCGATCCGTTGCCACCGATGACCACCAATGCATCGATGCCAGCTTCCACCATGTTGTCGTAGGCTTTTTTGCGCCCTTCCTCTGTCATGAAGTCCTTTGAGCGGGCTGTCTTGAGGATGGTGCCTCCTCGACCGATGATTCCGGAGACGCTTTCGGTGGTAAATTCTTTAATCTCTTTGTGAATGAGTCCTTCGTAGCCGCGATAGATGCCTTTCACTTTAAAGCCATTGGCTATGGCAGCGCGTGTTACGGCGCGTATGGCAGCATTCATTCCGGGGGCGTCACCTCCGCTGGTGAGTACGCCTATACAATTAATGTGTCTTCTCATAGAAGTAGTTATGCTTGAGTTTGGATATTAGTGTCGTCGGTGATTTCAACAGCCTCGGCGTCGACAAAGTCGTTTTCGGGCGAGGTGGCTTCGATGAGCCTCTTAAGTCGGTAGAGGCGTATGCCAAAGAAAAATTCGCTCACGCCATAAGCGATGTAGGCTATGCCGAGGATGGTGAAGGGTAGTGCGGCCGCTTCTAAGGGTTTGACAATGACGAAGATGCCGGCAGTGATGATGGCTATGGGGATGATGAAACCCGTCCAATCGATGGGCACTATCTTGCGATAGCGTATGAGGGCCACTATCTGTACGAGCCCGATGAGCACCAGCAACCCTCCGAGGACATACATCAGAATGTTTACGAACTCTGCGGGTAGCGCGATGAGCAAAGCTCCCAAAGCTATGGAGGCTATGCCTGCGACGGGGAACATCGGCAAAAGGGTGGGGCGGCTCTCAAATGTGTTGCCTTGTTCGTTTGCCAGGAGTTCGGCTTTGCGCAACTGGCGGCGGGTGTTGAAGAAGCCTATGATGGCTAAGATGCCGGAAAAGACAAACAGTCCACCGATGATCTGAACGAGCAACGTGGGCATTTTGTCGGTTTGACTTACAAGCAGAAAACCAATGAGGAGCGCACAAAGCGAACGAAAAATATAGCGGGTCAGCATGATTATATCAGATGATGAAGATTGTTAACTTACAGTAATGTAATAGCGCCACAAAAGTACATATAATTTTGCATAAAGGGGCAGGAAAGAGAGAAAAATACATCGTAAGGATAAAAAAATAGCAGTAGTTCATTGTCCGTTAATCATTTTCTCGTATCTTTGCACCGCATTTAAACGCACCAAGACGTGAAAATCAAGGAAATCATTGCAGCCCTTGAGCGATTCGCGCCTCTGCCCTTGCAGGAAAGCTACGATAATGCTGGCCTGCAATGTGGATTGACAGAGGCGGAGGCCTCAGGGGCATTGTTGTGTTTAGACGTCACCGAAGACGTCCTTCGCGAGGCTGTGGACTTGGGTTGCAACCTCGTTGTGAGCCATCACCCGTTGCTCTTCCATGGATTGAAGCAGGTCTCTGACGCCAATTTGGTGCAGCGCTGCATCCGCTTGGCTGTGCAAAACGACCTCTGCATCTATTCGGCCCACACCAATCTCGATAATGCCGAGGATGGAGTCAACTATCGAATAGCCGATAAGCTCGGCCTTATTGATGTTCAGCTCCTTGAGCCTACGACGGTGAACCTTGGCTCGCGTAGCGTGAAGAGCGCCAGTGCCGTCATCGGCTACCTGCCTCAGGGAGAGGATTCACTGGCTTTCCTGCAGCGTGTTAAACAGGCGTTTGGCGTAGAAGCCCTACAACACAATGCCTTGCTCGAACGACCTATCCAAAGCGTGGTGATTACGGGAGGTGCCGGCGACTTCATGCTGGAGGCTGCACTAAGGGCTGGCGCCGATGCTTTCATCACCGGGGAGATGCACTACCACGTATGGTTCGGGCACGAGCAGGAACTGCAAATAGCTGTTGTCGGACACTACGAGAGCGAGCAGTACACCCGCGAAATCTTCCGTGAAATCATAGAAGGTATAGCTCCGATGTTGCCCCTCTACGACACGGATGTGGTGACGAATCCGATACATATTCTTTAAGCAGACAAATTATCAATATAAATAATCGTGGAAGGCAGGAATGTTTCCATACTTCAACAGCCTTCCTTAAAAGAAAGAAGAACATGGCAAGAGAAAAGAAAGATCCCCAGGATCTCAGTATTGAGGACAAGTTGAAGAATCTCTATCAGCTGCAGACAATGCTCTCGGAGATAGACTCAATCAAAACGCTCCGCGGCGAGCTCCCCCTGGAAGTGCAAGACCTTGAAGATGAGATTGAAGGTCTTACCACGCGTATCGACAAGATACAGAAAGATATGCAGGGCTTGCAGGAGGAAATCAGCAAGCGTAAGATTGGCATCCAGGATAATCTCGCCACTATCGAGCGCTACACAGGTCAGTTGGACAACGTGCGCAACAATCGCGAATACGAAAACCTGACGAAGGAAATCGAATATCTCCAACTCGACAATCAGTTGCACGAGAAGAAGATTCGCGAAGCTCAGGAAACCCTCGATCGTCGTCAGGAAGAGATTCGTCGCTGCTCAGATACCGTCACCGAGCGTCGCGATGACCTCGATGTGAAGAAGAGCGAACTCGATGAGATTATCTCTGAAACACGTGCTGAGGAAGAGAAACTGCGCGAACGCTCTAAAAACCTCGAACTCACTATTGAGCCCCGTCTGCTCTCAGCCTTCAAGCGCATTCGCAAGAACTCGCGCAACGGACTGGGAATCGTCTACGTACAGCGTGATGCCTGCGGTGGTTGTTTCAATAAGATTCCGCCTCAGCGCCAGCTTGATATCCGTATGCGTAAGAAAATTATCGTATGTGAATACTGCGGCCGTATCATGATTGACCCCGAACTGGCCGGTGTGCAAATTCAGAAAGCTACAGAAGAAAAACCCAAGCGCCGCAGCCGTGTGAAGAAGTCCGATAAGAAGGACGAGGATTGAGACGTTAATCGTAAAGACATACAGAGCATAAAAACGGCGGGTTGCATTCTCATGCAGTCCGCCGTTTTTTTTGTTCGTTTTGGCAAAAACCGCTCAAAAAGCCGTTGGTTTGATTGGCAGATTTATATGATGTTGCGACGGATTGTGGCTGAGCAGGACATATTTTCTCTAAATTCCTTCGGCAAAAGTATTGGAGTTCGTTTGAGCTGGTCTGGTTATTCCTTGTGATTTCGTGTGAACCTTGTATTCAAGAGTCTTACATAAGGCCAAGCCGCGTTTGGCAATTCTCTTAGGTGCGTTTGGCAATTCTCTTAGGCGTGTAGGGCAATTCTCTTAGGTGCATTGAGCCATTCTCTTAGGTGCATTGAGCAATTCTCTTAGGCGCATTGGAAAAATCTCTTAGGCGCGTTGGAAAATACTCTTAAATGCGTTGTTTGGCACGCCGAAGGATACTCTTTTTTTTGCTGTGGCGACCAAGAAAACAAAAAAAGCAACTAACGGGCTTATTTTTCCATGGTTAGTTGCTTGTAATTCATTAAAAATATGTATCTTTGCGGCCGAGTTTCACACAACATAATGTCTAACACTCAATTTTTAACTATTTTTTTCTTTTATTAATTAACCCTATGTCAAACTTAACAAACATTCAGCCCCTCGAAGACTTCGATTGGGAAGGCTACGAGAAAGGCGGCGCTCAGGACGAGCAATCACGCGACGCACAAGTATCAGCTTATGAAAAGAGCCTCACAGGTGTGGGCGATCACGACGTGGTCGACGGTACTGTCATCGCAATCAACAAACGTGAAGTCGTTGTCAACATCGGTTTCAAGAGCGATGGTATCATCTCTGCCAACGAATTCCGTTACAACCCCGACCTCAAGGTCGGCGACACCGTAGAGGTGTACATCGAAAACCAAGAAGACAAGAAAGGACAACTCATTCTCTCCCACAAGAAGGCTCGCGCTACTAAGAGCTGGGAGCGTGTCAACGCAGCTCTCGAGAACGAAGAAATCATCAAGGGCTACATCAAGTGCCGTACAAAGGGTGGTATGATCGTCGACGTATTCGGCATCGAGGCCTTCCTCCCCGGCAGCCAGATCGACGTCAAGCCTATCCGCGACTACGACGTATTCGTAGGTAAGACCATGGAGTTCAAGGTCGTTAAGATCAATCAGGACTACCGCAATGTCGTTGTCAGCCACAAGGCTCTTATCGAAGCCGAGCTCGAGCAGCAGAAGAAGGAGATCATCTCCAAGCTCGAGAAGGGTCAGGTGCTCGAAGGTACCGTCAAGAACATCACTTCCTATGGCGTATTCATCGACCTGGGTGGCGTAGATGGTCTCGTACACATCACAGACCTCAGCTGGGGCCGCGTAAGCGATCCTCACGAGGTTGTAGAACTCGACCAGAAGCTCAACGTGGTTATCCTCGACTTCGACGAGGAGAAGAAGCGTATCGCTCTCGGTCTGAAGCAGCTCACTCCTCATCCCTGGGACGCTCTCGATCCCAACCTCAAGGTTGGCGACCACGTCAAGGGCAAGGTTGTCGTTATGGCCGACTACGGCGCATTCATCGAGATTGCTCCCGGTGTCGAAGGTCTCATCCACGTCAGCGAGATGTCGTGGAGCCAGCACCTCCGCAGCGCTCAGGATTTCATGAAGGTAGGCGACGAGGTAGAAGCCGTCATCCTCACCCTCGACCGCGAGGAGCGCAAGATGTCGCTCGGCATCAAGCAGCTCAAGGAAGATCCCTGGGAGAACATTGAGGCTAAGTACCCCGTTGGCAGCAAGCACACTGCTCGCGTTCGCAACTTCACTAACTTCGGCGTATTCGTCGAGCTCGAAGAGGGCGTTGACGGTCTCATCCACATCAGCGATCTCAGCTGGACCAAGAAAATCAAGCATCCCAGCGAGTTCACCAAGATTGGTGAGAACATCCAAGTTGTGGTTCTCGAAATCGATAAGGACAACCGTCGTCTCAGCCTCGGCCACAAGCAGCTCGAGGAGAATCCTTGGGACGTCTTCGAGACAGTCTTCACACGCGACAGCGTGCACGAAGGTACTATCGTAGAGCTCCTCGACAAGGGTGCTGTCATCCAGCTCGAGTACGGTGTCGAAGGTTTCGCTACACCTAAGCACCTCGTCAAGGAAGACGGTAGCCAGGCACAGCAGGGCGAGACCCTTCCCTTCAAGGTTATCGAGTTCAACA